>CAZPMW010000209.1:0-1507 GCA_964587805.1 uncultured Elusimicrobiaceae bacterium | reverse complement strand
AACCGGCGCAGTTCCCGTCACCCACTCCAATTAAATAGTCAAACGACACAGAACGAAACCAAGCTAGATAAAATTTACGTGGGCGGGAGGGTGTTGGAGGTCCCATAAATAGGCGTTTACCTCATCCATGCGGCAGTTGATGCGGCATTTGGAGGTATCCAGCTTATTGGCGACCATTTTAAGCGAGCTCTGACGTTTGCTGCCTTCCCATATTTTCCTGAAAGAGGTTTCCATGATGTTCCCGTACAGGAACTTTTTGTCGCCGAGGAACATGCTGCAGCCCCAGACATTGCCTCCGGCATCTATATAGGTCCAGAAGGGCAGGGCGCAGCATTTGCCGTAACGCTTAGCGGCCTCGTCCCATTTCCGCATGGTATTAAGGCGGAAGATGACATTGAAATCTTTAGTTATATGCTTCTGAAGCCGTTTGGACAAGGATTCATACTCGGAGTAGCGGATATCACGGTATAGCTTAGTCTTGCTCAGGGGATGCTGGGAGTAGGGTTTGACTACCAGATAATCCATACCGATTTCTTTGGCGCGGCGCGCGAGCGTTTCAACCTCACCCGCGTTTTCCGGCAGGAGCACGAGCTGCATGCCAAGGGCGGCCTTGTACCCTTTGCGGCGCCTTAATCTGTGGGCATATGACATATTATCGAAGACCTTTTCAAAATCTTCCGGCCGGCATCGATGGATCTTCGCGTAGGTTTTTTCAGTCCCTGCGTTGATGCTGACTTTTATCCATTCTATGCTCTTCAGGCATGCGTCCGCTATGGAGGGCTTAAAAAGCGCCGCGTTGGTGGTGAAAGAAACATCTATCCCGGCCGCTTTAGTAGCGTTGGTGAGCTGAGCCATCTTCGGATGCAGGAATGGCTCTCCCTCGCCGGCGTACATTATGCTTTTCAGACCCAGTTTCCCCATTTCCTTCAGGCGCCGGCCCAGAATATCCGCGTCCAGGAACCTCGGCTTGTACTCCATGAAATCTAGCGCGCAGTAAACGCAGCGGTGGTTGCAGGAGCCGGCGGGAGAGACCTCGGCGTAGATGGGATAAACATTGCGACCGGCGAGCCAGTCGGTCACCCGGCCGGGGTGGTAGATGAGTTTATGCGAATCAATGCGGTATTTATCCATAAATCAGCGCGGCGGGGTCAGCATGTCAGCCAGATAGTGGCACAACACGGCGTGGGCAAGTTCGACCATGCCGTAAGACGGACTGTTAATGTGGAAATTGATATGGCCCAGGCGGCTTAACGGATTATCGGGTTTAAAGCCGGACATGGTGACGCACCATAGGCCCTTCGCCTTAGATTCTTCTACGGCGTGGAGAATATTTTCAGATTTGCCGGAACTAGATATAGCCAGCAGCACATCCCCTTTATCTGCGAACATTCCAACGGGTTTGCGGAAGACGTTATGATAGCCGTAATCGTTGGACATGCATGTCAATAGCGAGGCGTCGGCGAAGGAGACAGCCCGGATGCCGGCCGCGTTCCAGAGATCCAGAACG
>CAZPMW010000208.1:0-1520 GCA_964587805.1 uncultured Elusimicrobiaceae bacterium | reverse complement strand
CCTGCAACAAACTCTTTATTATCCCTTTATAGTAAAATTACATGTATGGCGATCAAAGCTGTCAGGGGCGCGCCGAACGTAGGCGCGCGGGCAATGTGCCTGCTAAAGGCTCTTGAGGAAAAGCAAGGAGACGTACTCCTTTTGGTGAAGGAAGAGGAGGAGTTCGCCGATTTCGCTAACGCTTTCAGCTCGCTGTCCGCCATTGAAGAGGGACAGGGCCCGCAAACGCCGGCATCGGTGCCCGCGGGGCCCCGCTTTGAGCCGCTTTTCTGGGGTTCGGATCCTGCTCTGCGCGCGCAGACCCTGAAGTTTCTTTATTCCCGCCCCGAGTCTTTCCCGGACGCCGGCCATAGCGCCGGACAGCCGCCGCAGGCAGGCGCGGCGAGGCCGGCCATTCTTCTGGCCACGCCTGAAAGTCTTGCCGAAAAAATAATTGACCGGTCTGCTTACGACGCTCTTTCTTTCGTGTTCAGTCAGGGGAGCGTTTATCCCAGGGCCGAACTGTCCGGTAAATTCCAGAAGGCGGGGTACGCGCGCGTGCCTTTCGTGGAGAACCGGGGGGAATTCGCTGTGCGCGGTTCCGTCGTGGATTTTTTCCCTCCTGATTCGGAAAAGCCGATGAGGCTGTTTTTTTCGGATATCCTGGAAAGCATCCGTTATTTTGAGATAGACACCCAGGCCACCTCCGGCTTCATAGAGCGCGCCGCGTTAACGCCGAACAATACCGGCAGCGCCTCCGGAGGAGCATTCTCCGATATGATCGGCCGGGACTGGCGGGTGTTCCTGGATCAGGACCTGGCGCCGCCCGAAGGGCTTGAACGCCTCGCCGGTGAAGTTTTTGCGTTCTCCTCCCTCGCCGCCGGAGATTCCGATATCCGCTTCGGAGCGGCGGCCAACATGAATTTCAATTCCGACCTGGCCCTGGTAGAGAAAGAGGTGCGCCGGCTTAAAAAAGAAAAACACTCGATTTATCTTTTCTGTATCAACCGCGGCGAGACCGACCGTCTAAAAGATCTCTTTGACGAAAAAGGCCTTACGGATTTCATCAACTTCAGGATAGGCAATATCCAGGAGGGGTTTATCTACGCCGCCGGGGCTTTGGCTGTGCTGACCTCTTCGGAGATCTTCCAGCGGCGCTACCGCATAGACCTCAGGTCCTCAAAGCCAAAAGGGAAGTTCTATAAATGGACCGATCTTAAGATCGGGGATTTCGTGGTTCATGAGGATTACGGCGTCGGCAGATACCAGGGTATTAAAAAGGCCTACTACCGCAACGCCAACAACGAAAATATTGAGGACGCCGACTGCCTGTCCGTGGAGTACGCCCGCGGAGACAAGCTGATGGTGCCGCTGCATGAATTCAACCGGGTGCAGAAGTTCGTAGGCGCGGAGGGCAAGGTTCCCAAGCTCTCCCACATGGACACCAAAACCTGGCACGAGCTCAAGAGCAGGGTGCGTGAGCAGGTGCAGATGCTGGCCCACGATATTCTGAAGATAGAAGCCGAGCGCATGGCGCTACC
>CAZPMW010000207.1:1154-1580 GCA_964587805.1 uncultured Elusimicrobiaceae bacterium | reverse complement strand
CGCGCTGCAGATTCTGCTATAACCATCCCTCCTCCGGGCAGAACAGCGAGCCTGATTTTAAAACCATAGCCAGGGCGCTGGCCGCCGGCCGCGCCCGGGGTGCCTGGCTTGCAGTGGTCATAGGCGGCGAGCCGACGCTGCGTCCAGATATAGGACGCATCGCCTCCCTGGCCGCCCGCCTGGGATATCCGTGCGTAAAGCTCTGCACCAACGGCCTGCGGCTGGCGGATAAGGCCTATGCGACGGGGCTTGCCGAGAGCGGCTTTAACATGATTGATATCTCGCTGCACGGAGTAAACGCGTGCGTGCATGACAGGCTGGTCGGAGTGCCGGGCGCTTTTGACAAAGTTATGCGCGCCATGGAAAACGTAAAATCCCTGGGCGTGGAACTGGGCACCAATCAGGTGGTTAACAGGCTCAATTACA
>CAZPMW010000207.1:0-1144 GCA_964587805.1 uncultured Elusimicrobiaceae bacterium | reverse complement strand
CCTTTCCGGAATTTTTCAAGTTCGCCCTGCGCGGACTGGGGATAAACTATTTCAACATAATCTACTCCAACTACCTGGGCGCCATGGAATTAAACGCCGGGGCTCTTAAGGTCAGGATGTCGGCAGCGGCGCCCGGCATAGCGCGCGGCCTTGTGTCGGCCTACAAGGGCCTGTCCGCCCCGGCCCTGGCGCGCCTGCTGGTGAATTTCCCTCCCTGCATGCTGCCCGGGTTCCGCCACCTCATGGCGGACTGGGAAGTTGAGGCTGAGCAGCAGGACGAAACGCTCATGCTTCCTGACGGCCGTCAGGTGCGCATGCACAGCATGAAAGACGCCCAGCGGTCCCGGCTCCCTTCCTGTTCCGGATGTCTGCTCTCGAAGCGCTGCCGCGGGGTGGACAGGCGTTATCTGAAAATTTTCGGCCCGGAGGAATTCTCGCCGCTCAGGCGCGAGCCGGCCCCGGCGGCGATAAAGTCACTTTTATGAAACCAGCCACCCTCATCCCGTTTGATTTCAGGTTCCGCAGGCTGGCAGGCGGCAGGGTGCTGCTGACAAACGACCTGGGTGAGGGAGTCACCCTTAAAACCGCAGAATTCAATAAGTTTATCGCCGGACGTCCCGGTCCGGGAGCCGCTGCCGGGCTCGCCTTGAAGGGTTTTGTCCGGAACCGCATGGATATGGAGGGAGTGGCCGCCGGGCTCGGAGAGAGATTTTTCACCGGCTGGAAAGGGCAGCATGTCCATATAATCTCGCTAAATGACCGCTGCAATCTGAACTGCGTTTACTGCGGCGCCGGGGCATCGGCCGTCGGGCGCGGCTGAATGTCCGGGCGCACGGCGAAAAAAACCCTCGATTTTATTTTTTCTATTCCGGCGCCTGAAATCATGATTGAGTTTCAGGGAGGTGAACCGCTGCTGGATTTTAACACGCTTAAATCCATCGTGTCGTCCGCCAGGGCCCGCGCGCTCGTTCAAAAGCGGGGCCGCGGGGAGGTGGTTGCGGCGGCAAAAGGCGGCATACTCGTCGGTCTGCAACTCGCTGAGGACGGCGCATGAGTCGAGCAGGTCGGGCTGGCGCGTCGCGGCCATGAGCGCCTGGTGCTCCTTGTCGCGCCCCTTTCCGAGGATGTCGAGGCAGGTCTGGAG
>CAZPMW010000206.1:0-1732 GCA_964587805.1 uncultured Elusimicrobiaceae bacterium | reverse complement strand
CTGTCAGCAGGATATCAGATTGATCAGGACTTCCCTTCTAAACCGGTAGCTCCTGGCGAAAGCCGTATTGCTCAGCAGCGGGGCGGGAGTGGACGCTATAGTGGAATAGATGCGGCTCCGCTTTATCTTCGGCCGGCCGGCCGGCGACAGGATGTCGGCCATGGCTATCGCCTGCAGAGTATCCATGGCCCAGTAAACCGGCCAGATAAAAGCTGCCCGCATCGCAAGTTCAGTCTTCGGTATAGAAGCGAGGAATCTCTCGCACGGGTCAAGCCGGGTCACGGCCCACAATATCCACTTATAAACAATCGGACGGAGAGCGGCCATGTTCTCCGGCTTAAGCAGATCGGAGGGCCCGAGCTTCACGCTATCCAGGTCAGACTGGGGCAGATAGCAGCGCCCTATCCTGAGGTCCGCCGACAGATCCTTCAGGATATTGGTGATCTGCAGGGCAGAACCGATAAGCGCCGCGTCCTTCTCTGAGGGAAAATCTCCCGGGTTTATGCTGTTGCGGCGGATAGTTGTCCCGTAAAGCCGCGCCCAAAAAACGCCCGGCTCCCCCCCTATGAAAGCGCAATAGCGCTCAAGGTCCGCCTCCGACCTTAACGCGGACAGCGAAGCCCCGAAGGTATCGAGGTCCATCTCCATCCCGCTGGCCACGCCGTTGACCAGCGCCTGCAAGGGAACCAGTTCCGGCTCCGGGAATGAGGCGTAAAGCCCGGCTATCTTTTCGAATCTGGCCAAAAGCGCTTTTTCTTTAAGGTCCGGTACGGCCGGCGCCGCCTGCTTTATCATACCGGACAGCGCAGCGGCGTTCTTTTTATCCTCCAGGCCGCGGAAAAGGTCCAGCATCCCCCGTTTGGCCTGGGGCGTTATCGCAGGGCAGTCGACCAGAGTATCCATAGTCCTGGCTACAAGGTAGCCCACCGCCATGGAAGCCTTCAAACAATCCGGCAGGATATTTATGCTCAGGTAAAGCGTTCTGGAAACATCCTTCAGAATCCGCTTCAGCGCTGTGGGGAATAAAATCATGGGCTCTTTCATAAGGTCAAACCGAATACTGAAGAGTTGCGGCCAGCGGCTTTCGAAAACAAGGGAAAGATATCTTTATCGCTTCTGACCCTTTTCCCCTATCACTCATCCTTCATTTTTTCTTTACAGACCGGCACTGTAAAGCTGAATGTGGCGCCTTCGCCCAGCCGGCTTGTAACCCACATGCTGCCGCCCTGGATCTCCACCATGGACCTGGCCAGAGACAGCCCCAGGCCGCTGCCTTCAGCGCGATGTTCAGGGGATCCCACTTGGACAAAGTAGCCGAAAACCTTGCGGATATCCTCCGGAGCGATTCCGCAGCCGGTATCGCTTACCGAAATAACGATAGAGCCCTCGTTTTCGCCTTTACCTTCCTCCAGCGACACCCCGATGGCCCCTCCGGCGGGAGTGAACTTGATGGCGTTGGATATTAAATTTGTAAGTGACTGTACGGTCCAGCGCCTGTCCGCCAGCATCTCCGGGCACTTGAGCGGTGCGTTCAACGACAGCGTAAGGCCTTTGCGCTGCAGCCATGGGCTAAGATCCCCGGCCGTTTCCCGCACCAGCGCTATAGGATCCACAGGCGCCAGCGACACAGCCATGCGGCCTGTCTGGATCTTGGAGAGCTGCATTATATCGTCTATGAGCAAATTCAGCTTCTTGGTGTTCTTGAGCGCCACTTCAAGGATCTCACGGCTCT
>CAZPMW010000205.1:1524-1772 GCA_964587805.1 uncultured Elusimicrobiaceae bacterium | reverse complement strand
AACTGCACACATGTGTTTGTTTCCTGCGAAGGTTTCCGTGAAAAGATACTTCAGTACGCTCCGGGAAAACCTGTCCATCACTTCCCTAATTGGCCCACTGTCGCGCCCGCCGGAGGAGAACCTGCTTTTCCGGTAAAGTTATCGGATAAATTTAATTTCACTTTTGCGGGGAATATCGGCAAGGTGCAGAACCTGGAAAATGTCGTGCGCGGCTTCGGTCTCGCCTCCGCCGGCAACGCGGATATGCA
>CAZPMW010000205.1:0-1514 GCA_964587805.1 uncultured Elusimicrobiaceae bacterium | reverse complement strand
GTCCTATCTGGAGGCTTTGAAGGAAATAGTCCGCGCCGATAATATAAGGAACGTCGTTTTCTGGGGCAGGAAGAAGCAGGACGAAATGCCGGCTTATTTCAGCGCGAGCGACGTAATGGTGATCTCGCTTAACGACGAGCCTGTCTTCAACATAACCGTGCCGGCTAAATTTCAGGCCTATCTGGCGTTCTCAAAACCTATATTGGCGGTTATGAACGGCGAGGTCCGAAGCATAGTGGAGCGCCACGGAACCGGGCTGTGCGCGGATCCGGCGGACCTTAAGGCTATAGGCGCCCGTTTCCAGGAGTTTTATGCCCTGCGCGGCGGGGGGCTTGAGAAGTTCTCCGGCAACTCCAGGACCCTCCTGGAAACAGTTTACGACAGGGATAAAACAATCAGCGGCATGACGGAAGAGCTGTTGAAATAGCGAAGCGGCCTGAGGGCGAAATAGTATAATTGCGCAGAGGTGAAAATTTAATGTTCATGTTCAGATGGCGGTATCTGGCGCTTTTCCTGGGCGACGCGCTGTTCTTCTATTTATCGCTCGCCCTGGCGATAACCGTGCGGCGATGGGGCCTGCCCTCTCCGGATTTCTTTATCAAGCATGCCTGGGCGTTCTCGTTTTTCGTTCCGGTATGGGCCTGCGTTTTCTATATCATAGGTTTCTATGACCTGCGGCGCATTAATAAGCTGATTAACCTGATTAACTATACGCTGATGGCTTTCGCGGCAAATCTGGCCGCCGCCACGGTCTTCTTCTATGTCTTCTTCTGGAAATTCGAGATCACTCCCAAGACCCACCTGCTGCTGACTTTGCTGTTCCTGCACTTGTTTGCCATGCTGTACCGGAGCGTCTGGGTAAAGTTCCTGGTGGCAAAACTGCTGGTCCAGCGGGTCGCCTTTTTGGGCGAGAGCGCGCTGGCGGAGGATATCAAGCGCGATCTGGCCAGGAATCCGCAGCTGGGTTTTACGGTGGTTCCGCTGCCTGGCCTCGCCGCCAGCGGCAAGGCGCCCGGGAAATTCTGGCTGCCGCGCGGAAGCCAGGGAGGGGAGCTGTCCTCCGGGGTGGACCTGCTGGTGGTTGACGCGGAGGAAGCGGAAAAAAATCCGTTCCAGGAAAGCGCTGTCCTGTCCGCCGCCGTGGCGGAGAGGGTCCCGGTTATAACTCACCTGGACTTCTACGAGGACATCTACGGCAAGATCCCGCCGGAGCACGCCGCCAGGCCGAGCTGGCTTTTCAGCAATGTCCTGCGCAGGGGCAACGGCTTTTATATGCTGGCCAAGCGGGGCTTTGATATCCTGGCCGCGGCGCTGGGATTGCTGCTCATGTGTCCGGTTCTGGCCGCGACCTGGCTGGCCATCAAGCTGTTCGACGGCTGGGTGAAGCCGGTTTTCTTTATTCAGAAAAGGGTCGGCTATCTGGGCAGGAAATTCGTTATCTGGAAGTTCAGGACGATGGTGCCGGGAGCCGACAGGGCCGGGCAGCTGTACCATGCTGCGGCTGGCGACGGCAG
>CAZPMW010000204.1:0-1792 GCA_964587805.1 uncultured Elusimicrobiaceae bacterium | reverse complement strand
GTAAGCGGGACATCGATAACGGGCTCGAATTTGGATTGGCAGCCGGTCACTTCGCCGGAAGCGTTTACATGGACCCGGACATACGCGAATTCAACGGGAATAGAATTATACACCTGATCATACTGGAGATGCGTGACCCCCATAAACGTTTTTGAATAAGCCGGGCGAAGCTGGGCGGCGTCTATCTTGAGCAGCTCCCGGTTCTCGTTCAGGAACGCGAGCGCGGCGTCCGCCGGGCTGCCAGGATACCGGTTTGTTCTGCCGCCAACTATGGCTTCCGGCATGGCGGTTTTGGGGCTGTAGCGCACTTTCCAGCTTTTTGTCCCGGTTCTGCGCTCGAATTTGCGCATTGCCGTGTCCGCGTCCGGCCCCGGCATCTTTACAGTCTTCCTTAATGAATCGGCAAGCGGAGCGTTCTGCGGGGACGCTGCGCGCGGAGCGCTTTGCCCCCGGGCCGGAAATGCGAAGGCGACCGCGGCCAGCGCGCAGAGAAGAAATTTTGTGAAGAGCGTTTTAGTCATAAAATCAGGCGCCGGACAAACCGGTCATGGCGCCGTAGGCTTTCCAAAGCGCCTCAAGATCTGCAGGGCGGCTTCAAGCCGCACTGGCGCGTCATCGTCGCTGAGGGCCAGCAGAAAGCACCGTTTGGCGTCCGCGTCCTGTACCAGGTAAAGGGCTTTCAGGGCTTCAAGCTTCACGTCCTGGCTGGCGGAATCGAAGGCACGCTCCAGAAGCTCTGCATCCGCCTTCTCACCCGCGGCGGCGAGGCCTTTAAGAGCCGCTATCTTAAGGCTGAGGTCTGGCGTAGCGTCCGTAATCGCCTTTAATTTTTCATACGCTTTTTTATCGCGAATGGAACTGAGCGCGCTCACCGCTTTGAACCTGAGCGTGGGATTGGGGTCGTCGGACAGCTTCAGAAGTTCCGGCAGCGCGGTTTTCCCCCCCTGCGCGCATTTTATAGCGTCAAGCGCCGCGATCCGTACCCGCATGGAATTAGCCGGAGTCAGCAGAGCGCTAAGTTGTTCGGCGGCGGACTGAGCGCAGATCTTAGCCAGGATGCTCGCCCCCTGAAAGCGCATGGATTCATCCTCGCCGGCTATCGCGTCCAGGAACTGCGTCAGCTCCTCCGTATACCCCAGCCGGGCCAGCTCTCTCGCGGCGGCGTCCCGTATGGAGCCGAAGCTGTCGTTCTTGAGCTTGAACAGCATGTCAGCGGCCTTATCGCGTTTTATGCGCGCGAACGCCTCTATCGCATGCTCGCGTATCTTGTTGTGCGAAATGATCTTCAGCTCCGCCAGCGGAGAGCTGTTCTCGGGACCCTGGGCCGGCGCGTCGCCGATTATGCCGAGAATGATCTTCATGCCGGAAGGATCGCCCAGCTCCCAGAGCGCCTCCGCCGCCGCTATCCTGGTGTGCTTATCGGAGTCGGACAGCATTTTCCTCAGAATGCCGGCTGCGGACTTGTTCCCGGCCTGTCCAAGGACATCCGCAGCCATGCTCCGGATATCCGAGTCACTGCTCCTGACATAGGATAGGGTGACTTCCAGCGCCTTGCGCCCGAGGTCTTTATTGGAAATCTCTTCTGGTCTCTCTTGTCCCAGGGCCACGCCCCAGGCAAATAAAACAACCAGCGAAGCTTTTGCTATTCGCGTCAGCATGAATATATTCTCCCACTTATGTCTTTCAGTAACATTAAGGTTTGATTACGAAAAAGTTACGCTGGCCGGAAGCCCGGAGGAGAGCAATGAGCCGAAGCACCTGAGGGCGGAATAAGTTATGCCCCCTAGAGGGT
>CAZPMW010000203.1:0-1813 GCA_964587805.1 uncultured Elusimicrobiaceae bacterium | reverse complement strand
CACGGAAACGACGCCTGAATTCTCTCTCATTCCGGGCTCAAAACCGCCTTCTGCGAACGTATCCACGCCTAAAAAGATGAAGAAATTAGCCAAAATAATGAAAAGCAATCCGGCATTCAGATCAGCCGCTCCGAAAGCGTTGCGCACGAACACGGTAGACCACGGTTCCAGCAGCAGCGTCGCCACTCTGAGCTCGTAAAAAAACACCGCGTGTATAGCCAGGAGCAGCAGAAACGGATTAGGCCGCCGCTTTGTGATCAGAAGGAATAAATGTATCTGGGCGGCAAACGCGACAGAGAGCCAGACGGTATAGGCGTTAACATACTCGTTCGAGCCCTGAAAACCGAATAACACAAGTACGAGAACCGCCACACAAGCGTTAACAGCCATAAGGAACACGCTGAAATCGATTTTATCCCTAAGGTCAGCCCGCATCGGTTCCGCCTTTCAGAGCGAACTGCCTGGATATTTCCAGCGTCCTTTCAATTTCCAGTTTCATATTGCCCTTCGGTATAAAACCGGTGCGCATAATCTTATCGATGCGGTAATCCGCGGCAGCCGCGGGAGGCGCGCCGGCCTTGTCCGGCATGGCGCTCAATTCCCCCGGTTCTTTACCGTACTTCTCCCTGAATACGCGCTCTATCTGCCGGGCGGCGTCCAGGATGGATATCGCGCCGCCTCCGCCAAGGTTAAATAATCCGTCAGCCCACTTGTCCGGAGCGGAGAAGAGGAAGTGCCGCACAGCTTCAGCCGCATCAGAAAGAGGAATAAAATCCCGGAGCTGCCTGCCTGAGGACCGGAGCGTTATCCTGCCTGCGGTCATTAATTGCCTGCAAAGATCGTTAAAGAGAAGCGACCAGGTATCGACTTCCTTATGCATCGGATAGCCGTAACCGTTGGACATCCTTAAAATAAGCGTCTGCATTCCGCAGCTGTGCCTGAAATAGTTCGCCATATCTTCAGCCGCGCGGTGCGTTATCGCATAGGGGTGGACAGGCCTGGTAGGGCTGTCCTCGGTCAGATTCCCGGCCAAAGCCGGCCCGTAAACGTGTATCGTTGAAAAATACACAAAACGCCGGACTCCGTGCTTATGGGCGCATTCCAGCAGCCGATATGTGCCGCTGGTGTTTATCTCCAAAGCCGACGCCGGGTCTTTAGCCGACTCTATATCGTTCATGGCCGCGAGGTGGATTATAACGTCTATCTTTTTCCCCTCAATGCAGGCCTCGATAGAGCCGCTGTCGCGCACATCAAGCCGCGCCACTGAAAAGTCACGGGCCCATAAAGGAAGCTCTTTTTTTTCGTTCCGAGTGGTCAGGACTATGTTGGCGCCGGGCGCGCTTCTGCGGAGATGGTCCGCCACGCGCCCCCCCACATAGCCCAGGCCGCCGGTTATGAGAATATTCTTCATTTATGCTTCAAAGCCCAGTCATACGGGATACGCTTGCTGAAAGGGTCCAGCCGGTCTATCTCTCCGGGAGAATGCGGCACCGAGGAAAGATTAGCTACGATCGCCGTTTCAGCCCCCATCCCCTTAAACCCGTTCCAGACCAGCGGCGGGATTTTTACCAAAGCGTAATTCTCGGAGCCCAGAAATATCTCCTGCAGCTCTCCCTTCGTGGGAGATTTTTCGCGGTCGTCATAAAGGACCAGCTTTATCATGCCGTGGACCACGGCGTAGTTCAGCGTCATTTCCTTGTGTATATGCCAGCCTTTGATGGCGCCGGGATAAACGGTGGAAAAATATATCTCCCCGAAATTTTCGAACTCCGGGCTGTCAGCGCGCAGCATATGCATGATGGTGCCGCGTTCG
>CAZPMW010000202.1:0-1865 GCA_964587805.1 uncultured Elusimicrobiaceae bacterium | reverse complement strand
CCCGTCCCGGCGCCGGACGTCGCCCCAGACCAATTTTCTTGGCAAATTCTGAGCGACGGTCAGAGTAGCTTGGCGCTACCATCGGATAGTCAGAAGGTAATGACCACTTGGCGCGATACTCATCCGGGCTCATGTTATAGGTGGCGCGGAGATGGCGCTTCAGCATTTTCAGTTTCTTGACTAAGGCCTCCGCTGCCACGGCCTATATGACCCCTGAAATAATAGCGCTGGGCAAGGAAAAGATTGATTCGTTCGTAGATGCGGAGCCCAGGCTGAAGCCATATAAGATCTGGCTCGACAATGTCCTGCGCTACGCGCCGCATACCCTCAGCCCGGCTGAGGAAAAGATAGCCGCCCAGGCCGGCCTGCTGGAAGACGCCCCCGGCAGCGCCTACTCAACTTTCACTAACTCAGATCTTCCCTATCCGACCATCAAGCTGAACGGCAAGGATGTACGGCTTGACGCGCAGGGCTACACCCTGAACAGGACTTCTACCGACCGCAAGACCAGGCTAAAAGTTTTCAAGACCTTCTGGGCTAAATACCGGGAATTTGAGAACACCCTGGGGACTACTCTCAACTCCCATGTAAACACCCATATCTTCGACAGGGATGTGCACAAATACGGCAGCTGTCTTGAAGCAGCGCTTTTCCCGTCTAATGTCCCCGAGGCCGTATACAGGCGGCTCATAGCCGACACTCACGCGAACCTGCCGACCCTGCACCGCTACCTGAAATTGCGCCAGCGGATCATGGGCCTCGACAAGATAGGCTATGAGGACCTCTATGCGCCTCTCACTAAAAAAGAGGAATTGAGCTACACTCCGGAAGAGGCCAGGAAAATGGTATTCGAGGCAACAGCTCCGCTCGGCCCGAAGTACGCCGAGGATCTTAAAACCAGCTTCGAAAACCGCTGGGTGGACTTTATGCCCACAACCGGGAAAAAATCCGGCGCTTACAGCACCGGAGTCTACGGCGTGCATCCATACCAGCTGCAGAACTTCACCGGACTTTACGACGAGGTTTCTACCGTGGCGCACGAGTCCGGCCACTCGATGCACTCCCTGCTCTCGGCCCGGCACCAGCCTTATATATCTCACGACTACAAGATCTTTGTGGCGGAGGTGGCCTCCACCCTGAACGAGAACCTGCTGTTCCGCTACATGATGGAGAAAACTAAGGACAAAGCCGCCAGACTGTATCTGCTGGGCACCAAATTGGACGGCCTGCGCACCACGCTGTTCCGGCAGACTCTGTTCGCGGAATTCGAACTGCTTATGCATGAAATGGCGGAAAAAGGCGAGCCGCTGACCGGTGAAAAGCTCACCGCTCTCTATCTCGGCCTGCTGAAGCAGTACTACGGTCATAAAGAGGGCGTGTGCAACATAGACGACCTGTACGGAACAGAATGGTCTTATATACCGCACTTCTATTACAACTTCTATGTCTATCAGTATGCCACCAGCATCACGGCCTCCTCGCTCATTGCCGACGATATAATGGCGGAACGCGCCACCGGCGGCACTGCGAAGCGGGATGCCTACCTTAAAATGCTGTCTTCCGGCTCCTCAAAAGAACCGATAGAGCTGCTTAAGGAAGTGGGTGCGGATATGACCACCTCGGCTCCGTTCAACGCGGCCATAAAGGAAATGAACTCCGTTATGGATGAGATGGAAAAGCTGCTGTAGGCCGAAGGGCATCCAGTAGCCCCCGGCTTTTTCTGTTTTGAAGCCGGGGGCGCTGATTGGAAAACCAGAGCGTTCTTTGCTAGAATATCGTTAACAGGCAGTGCGGGCGTGGTTCAGTGGTAGAACGCGACCTTGCCAAGGTTGAGATGAGGGTTCGATTCCCTTCGCCCGCTCCAG
>CAZPMW010000201.1:0-1997 GCA_964587805.1 uncultured Elusimicrobiaceae bacterium | reverse complement strand
TACCGCGTGCCGCCGTATTTGCGCGCCACGGCAGTCAGATTGGCCAGGGTGCCTGCGTAAGTGAGCTTATCGTAATTCACCACCTTAGCCCTGAAACCGGTGCGCTCAAGCACGTACTCTATAAAATTAGCCCCGATGAATCCGGCGCCGCCGGTGACAAGCAGGTTGGCGTTCATGATATCCGGTTTTTCGCGTTTATTCATATGTCAGGCTGCCTCTCTCAGATAGGCTGATACCGCTTCGCGCCAATCCCTGATGTCCAGGCCGAGCTGTTGCGCAATTTTCCGGTTGGACATGGCCGAAAAGCCGGGCCGCCGTGCCGGAAGATCGAAGGCGCCGGAGGAAACCCTCTCAAGCGCGTTCCCCAGCTTCAGCTCTTTTAACACAGCCGCGGCCCAGTCGTAGCGCGAGCAGAAGCCGGAGTTGACCAGGTGATACACACCCGAAAGATTCTTCTCTAGCGCTCCAAGCGTGAGGTCCACGATGTCCCCGGTATAAGTGGGGACCGAGATTTCGTCGTCCACCATCTTCAGCGGGCCGCCGCCCTTTGCCATTTCCCGCAGCTTCCAGATAAAATTCTGGCGTCCGGCGCCGAACACCCAGCTGAGGCGCAGGATCAGCGCCCTGGCGCCTGACTCCAGCACCAGCGTTTCCCCGGCCAGCTTGCTTTTTCCGTACTGGTTCAGCGGATTGGCGGCGTCGGTCTCCGCGTAAGGCGACTTCTTCAGGCCGTCGAAGATATAATCGCTGCCGTAATGCACCAGGGTCGCGCCGTATTTCCTGGCCGCGTGCGCCAGCAGCGCCGGGCCGAAAGCGTTAGCCTTAAAGGCCCCGGCGTAATCCGTCTCCGCTTTGTCGACAAAGTTATAGGCCGCGCAATTCAGCACGACATCGGGCCGGAAGGAGGTGAAGGCGTCCATGACCGCGTCGAAGTCCGAGATATCCAGGCGCGGATACAGGAATTCTATCCCGGCGCTTTCGAACCGGCGCGCGAACGCGGCGGCCAGCTGGCCGGCTGCGCCGCCTTCCGGATGCTGGCCGGTCACCAGATATTTCATATGGCTCTCAATCGTCCAGATCCGCGTCTTTGAACAGCGGATTTGCCCTGTCTTTTTCGGAAAGCAGAGGCTCCCGCACCGGCCAGGGTATCCCCAGCCCCGGGTCATTCCAGATTATCCCCCCCTCGGAATCAGGGGCGTACTCCCGCGTACACTTGTATATTATTTCCGCGGACTCGCTGAGCACGAGGAACCCGTGGGCGAACCCCTCGGGAACGTAGAGCATGCGGGAGTTTTCGGCGCTCAATTCCAAAGCGGCCCATTTCCCGAACGACGGGGAACGCCTGCGTATATCCAAGGCCACATCCAGTATGCTGCCCCGCACGCAGCGCACCAGCTTGCCCTGGGCGCAGCCCTTCTTCTGGAAGTGGAGCCCGCGCAGCACGTTCCTGTCGGACTTAGAGTGATTGTCCTGCACGAAGTCGGCGGTTATGCCGGCGCGCCCGAAATCTCCGCGCTTGTAGGTCTCCATGAAGAAACCCCTGCCGTCGCTGCGGACCGCGGGTTTGACCAGGACAAGGCCCTCCGGGGTAAGTTTTTCAAAATCAAACGGCATCGGCGTCCTCAACAACGCGTTTAAGATATTGCCCGTAGCTGTTCTTGCTCAGCTTCTCAGCGAACGCGAGCACCTGCTCCCTGCTTATATAGCCCATGGAATAGGCTATCTCTTCTATGCAGGCGATCTTAAGGCCCTGGCGCCGTTCCATGGTGGCGATAAAATCCCCGGCTTCCAGCAGACTTTCCACGGTGCCGGTATCCAGCCAGGCGTAGCCGCGGCCGAGAACCTCTACTTTCAGCGAGCCCCTTTTGAGATACTCCCTGTTTACGTCGGTGATCTCCAGCTCGCCACGCGGCGAAGGCTTCATGGCGGCGGCGATCCCCACGACATCGTTGGGGTAAAAATAAAGGCCGGTCACGGCATACTTTGATCTGGGCGCC
>CAZPMW010000200.1:0-2095 GCA_964587805.1 uncultured Elusimicrobiaceae bacterium | reverse complement strand
GAAACGGGGCTGGAAAACTGATAAAGTTAAGCGGAGGCGGTCTAGTCAGCGACTGATAGACTTAAGTCATGGTCTCCCAGAAAGTCAAAGCCAGCACCGGGTGAAATAAGAATAGAGATGAAGAGCCGATTTAAAATAATTGCCGGGATCATTATGTTGGCGGCGGCCGGCACGGGGCTGTCGGCTTACTCGCGTTATAAAAACTTTTCGGAGACTATAATACAGAGGCTGGACTCAAAAACCGGGCAAAAGCTGGGACGCAGAGTAAAGTTTAAAAAGATCGGTTTTTCTCCCTTGGAAGGCGTAGTGATAGAGGGGGCCTGCGTTTCGCGCGCGCCGGATTTCTCCAGTGGCGTTTTTTTCTGCGCGGACCGGGTCTCGCTCAGGCCGGATATAGCGCGGCTGATGAGGAATCGGGTAAGTTTTACCGAGATAAAGCTGGCTAACCCGGTGATGAGCATAAGGGAGAAGGGCGGGAAGTGGGATTTTGAAGATCTGCTGGCGCTGCTCCCCAAAACTTCGAAAGGGCTGTATCTGACCTGGAGCGCTAACAAGCTGGTTCTTACGGGCGCAAAGATTGAAGCGGACCTCGCCTCCTCGGGGCGCTCATTCGCGCTTGAGAACGCGGATATAACGGTGCGGCACTATTCCGGTCTGGCCGGCAACTTCGCGCTGGAGCTGAACGGCGGCCTGAAGAGCACGGTGAACGGCAAATTGCTTACCTCCGGCGTTTTAATAAAAACCGACCTTAACTTCGACTACGCCGGGCTTACCGCGGCTTTCGGCGGGGCGGAATTCACTGGTGCGGCACTGGGCGCGGCCACGCTTAAAAAGACCGCCTTCAGCTGGGAACTGTTCAACATTAACAAGCCGGTGCCCGAGAAGAACTACGCCGCGCACCTGACAGCCGAAGGGCTGTTCATCCCGCAGCAGAGCGGCGGCGCCAGTGCCGCGGTGAACGCCGCGCTGCGCGCGCTTGCCTCGGTTATGGGAAAAGAAGCTCCGCCCGTAGAGGATATCGAGCTGGAAAGCCTGGCGCTGGACCTGGCGCTGAAAAACGGCGCGCTGCGCGTAACACGTTTAAGCGCGGCCACTAATTTCCTGGACTTCGGGGCCGAATACGAGCTTAACGGGCCGGTCCGCTCGGTGAATATACGCTTCGGGGCCAGGGCCGGGAAGAATAAGCTGGACCTCACGGCCAGCGGGCCTATGGACGCCCCTGTAATAGCGCCCGCCATGTCCGCCACTCTCGACCGCAAACTGACAAAAATAATCAGGGACATAAACCAATTTATTTTAAAGGCATTCCCGATAACGCAAGGAGACCATCATGTCTAAAAAAGTGCTTATCATCGGCAGCGGGCCAGCCGGCTACCCCGCAGCTTTACGGCTTAAAGAACTGGGCGCGGAACCCGTAATAGCGGAGTGCTGGGACTTCGGCGGCACCTGTCTGAACCGGGGCTGCATTCCGTCCAAATCCCTGCTGGACGTGGGACACCGGGTGCACGCGCTGGAAACGCTTAAGGACCTTATGGCGGACGGCCGGACGCTCGATTTTTCACCAGGGATGTTGTCCTGGGACAAGATAAAGGCCCGCCGCGCAGCAGCTGTTACAGGGCTGCGGACCTCGCTTGAAAAGCATATCCTGATGAAGAAGATAGAGGTGGTGCGGGGCAGGGCGGCGTTCACCGGGAAGAACGAAGTTACCATAGCCGCGGCCGGCGGGCCTGTGGTGAAACAGTTCGACAGCGCCATAATCGCTGTCGGGACCACGCCGGGTTTCCCCCCCCCGTTCAAGGATTTCAGGGCGAAGCTTACCGATTCCAACAGGGTGTTCGATCTGCCGAAACTACCCGGCTCAATCACCATAGTCGGGGGAGGCGTGATAGGCCTGGAATTCGCCTGTTTCTTTAACGCAATGGGCACCGCCGTCTCAGTGGTGGAACTGATGCCGAATATCCTGCCAGGCGAGGACGATACCGTTACGCGCGCGATACGGACCTCTTTTGAGAAACGGGGCATAAAGTTTTATCTGGGTAAAAAAACGACCGGGATAGA
Source organism: uncultured Elusimicrobiaceae bacterium (assembly GCA_964587805.1). Taxonomy (GTDB): domain Bacteria; phylum Elusimicrobiota; class Elusimicrobia; order Elusimicrobiales; family UBA9959; genus YA12-FULL-51-18. The sequence goes on along the minus strand of CAZPMW010000200.1, from coordinate 37 downwards.
AATAGAGGGCGGCTTTAAAACCCTCACGCTGGAGGAC
>CAZPMW010000199.1:1587-2210 GCA_964587805.1 uncultured Elusimicrobiaceae bacterium | reverse complement strand
GCCTCTTTAGCTGCCCCTGGAACTCCCTGAACTACTATCGTAAAATCCTCGAACAGGCACATGCTTTGTTTATCGGCGCACAGTTTCAGACTGACTGCCTGCGTTCCGCCCTCAGGGAACTGGCATTTGACGGAAGCCGAACTGAGGTCGAAGGCTTCCGTAGCTCCGCATTCCTGGGGGGCTTCGATGTTGAAATGATAGCCGTCTCTAGCGGCGAACTTGATCACCTCATTAAGTTTCACCGTCTTAGGCGGATGCTCTGTAAGCAGCGTCTGCGAGCCGGCCGCCGGAACCCGTGCCGACATCAGTAAGAAAACAAGAAGTGGTATATGTTTCATACGCGCGCCTATCTGGAGTCGTTCTTTATCAGGTAAAGCTTGCCGTCGGTCAAGCGGTAATAGAGCGGCAGGACCTTCACTTTTGGATATTTCAGGTTCAGCCGGTGGGCTTCAGCCAGCACAAAATCGATCTCATCTCCGATCTCAAAAAGCGGGGCGTAAGTGACAAAGTAATCCATGGCCCGCTTCCGGGTCCAGCCGGCGCTCTTCATAAGCCCGGCCACAAACGCCTTCCGCTTCGAGGCCAGGTTCACCATGCCGCACTTGTCGTGGGCTATCATAGCG
>CAZPMW010000199.1:0-1577 GCA_964587805.1 uncultured Elusimicrobiaceae bacterium | reverse complement strand
ATGCCTTACCCCGCCTATCGCCACTGCGAATGAGATCTTGAACTCGCTATAGCGGATATTGCCGCCGCCCGTGCGCAGGATGAAGGCGAAGTTATCCGGCAGGCGCAGCTGCTTGCGGTTGTCCATGCACATACATACCAGCAGCTTCGCCTTTTTGCAGGCTTTGAACGGCCGGCCCAGATTGTGGTAACCGAGCAGGTCCCCGAACGGAGTTCTCCGTAAGGCGCGCGGGATGTCCCCGGCTGAGCGCACCGGGTTAAGTTTCTTTTGGTTCATTCTTATCCTCCGCATACTCCGGATACAGCTTTTTAGCGCACTCGTCACAGATTCCGTGACTGAACCGTATATCGCTATGCTTCGAGAGATAACTCTCTACCCGGGTCCAATAGCCCTTGTCGTCCCTGATCTTTCTGCAGGAAGCGCAGATAGGCAAAATACCGCTAAGCACGGAAACCTCTTCCTTAAGACGCAGCGCAGCTTCCGCCAGCGCGCGCTTATCATCGGACTCTATGATCAGCGCGAAAAAAGCCAGGGTGAGCAGGCAGAGGATCGCGCTAATAAGCACGCCCAGGAACCTGGCGTACCAGAAAGACGACATTCCTGCGAGGATAATTACCGACCACCCATCGGGTCCTACCGGCTTCCTGGACACGTAATAATCCGCGCCCAGGTGCTTCAGGCGCGCTCCGTCCAACGGCACGACCGGCAGAATCGCTTCAAAGGATAAAGTTCCGAATTGTTGTGACGCAAGAAGAGAGACTCTGTCCGCCTCAGAAGCCGGCCATAAGCTTTTGAAGAGAAGTTCCTTCCGGCTGGAGATAAAAATAACACCTTGCGGGCTTGCTAAAAAAACGTCCGGGAACAGACGCAGGTCAGTCGCCATGTCGTTCATGTTTTTCTTGACCACCGCCACGCCGAGGACCTTTCCGGCTGGATCCTTCACAGGAGCGCCTGCATAGTAACCGCGCTCGCCGGAAGTTACTCCAAGCGCGAAATAGCGCCCGGGCACGCCTTCGGCCGCGGAGGTGAAATACGGCCTGAAGGCGTAGGCTTTGCCCACAAAGCTGGCATCGGCGTTCCTGTTGGAAGAGGCGATCGTTACGCCCTTAAGATCAAGCAGGTAGCAGACCGACAGGCCCATCCCGGAGCAATACCTGTCCAGGACTGAATTGGCATTTTCCATAGCAAAAGGAGCCCTGGTCTTAAGCGCCTGGGCCAGAGATAGCGAGCCGCTCATAGTCCAGGCGGCGTGTTCAGCCTCGGATAGTGACGCTTCGATACGGCGTTGAATCGCGGTATTCTGGTTTCCGGTATGGTCGATCAAAGCCTTCAGCTCCCAGCTGCCTATGTAATTTGTCAGCAGGGCTCCGACAGACAAAATGCTCAAAAACAAAATAACCGTCAGCCGGCCGATTTTTATCTTACGGGCGGCGGAGGGTGCGTCTGCGCCGATCTCTAGGCGAACAATATACCGCCAGATCGCGATCGCTATCCATACGGCCAGGATGCCGCGCAGCAGTTGCACCGGAAAACCGAAGAAATTGTTAAACGCGGCGTGGCTGCACCATTTAGATAAG
>CAZPMW010000198.1:0-2221 GCA_964587805.1 uncultured Elusimicrobiaceae bacterium | reverse complement strand
GCCTTGGTGTAGGCCGCGTCACCCGTGATGGCCGCCACATCGGCCATCGCCGAATACATGTAGACGGAGCGCACGGCGTGGCCCACGGCTTCGGTTTGCTGAGTGACGGGCTGATGGTCTGCGTAGTAGACCGGGTCGTCGCGCTTGCCGCCGGAAGGAATCACGTAGCGCCCGTTCCCCCGGCAATTCAGCAGAAATTTTGCGAGGTTCAGATACTTCTCCTGTCCGGTGACACGATAGAGCTTTACCAGGCCGATCTCGACTTCCTGATGACCGGAGGGAATTTCCACTTTTCCTTCGCCCCAGACACTGGCCACCAGATCGGCGCTGCGGAGCGCGACGTGGAGCAGATTGGTTTTACCAGTTGCCTCAAAGTGCGCGGCAGCGGCTTCGTAGAGGTGACCGAGGTTATAAAGTTCGTGACTGTCCACTCCGGGCACTTGCGCGCCGCGCTCGTTGAGCCAGCGATCACTGCCGGCCCGCTTGTGCCCGCTCTTGAGGGTGCGCGCCGTGTAAAGGTAACCATCCGCCTCCTGCGCGGCGGAAATCTTGGCGATCAGCCCATCGAGATACACATCGAGCTTCGGATCAGGATGGGTTGCCAGAGAATAGGCCGCGCCCTCGATGACTTTATAGACATCGGAATCATCGTAAGGGTTTCCGCGGAATTCGCCCGGCATCAAGCCGCCGGCTTTGGCGAAGTTATCAATGCGGCCGGTCTCCTCGCATTTCTTGAAGTCATACCAGACCGTCATCTGGCGATTGGTCTCCATGCGCGGCGTCCAGAAACTGTCGCTCACTGCCGCAGCGGCGAAGGGCACAGGCACGACCGGATAATCGCGCGGCGGCAAGGCCTTTGGCTGGAGAACCTTTCCATCGGCGGCAGAATTTTTCTGCCGCTGATCGCGTGTAAACTGTTTAATGAAGTCGATCTCGCTTTGCTTATACGGACTGCCGTCCACGCGGTAAATGTCATGAAACCATACTTCCGGCTCGGGGAATGCGTCCCCCGGCTTAAGCACCATCCCTTGAGCCCGCAGATCGTCGGGATTCCGCCCTTTCCGGCTGGACCACGGCCAGACGGTTCCCGTTTTGCCGGACACAAACCCCCAGTTGAATGCGCCCATGTTGTATTTTTTCAAAACGGGAAGATTGCTTTCAAATGTACTGTCTCTCGTCCGGGCCAGATATTCCGTACACAAAGCCGGCCGGCCCTGTTCGGCATACGCTTTGCACATTTCTTCGAGTTTTTCAGGCTTCGCATAGACGTGGAAGGAATTGATGTCCGAGTTGCGCTTCGCAATTTCTATATTCAAGTCCCCGACGCTGCCGTCCGCGCAGGAGCAGACCGGCTGAGACGGATTGACTTCACGCGCCCAGACCCACGCCTGATACACCAGCTTGGCGCTCCGGTCTCCAAAGAATTCGCTGCCGTCGAGCTGCTTTCCTATTCGGCCCGGCTCATTGTACAACTCCCACATCAGCACCCGGGCGTCATCCTTGAACCGGCGCATCGTTTCCTGAACATATCCTTTCAGTTGGCGGAAACCTTCTTCCGGCAGAGTTCCCTCTGAAAACTTGAGAGCTGTGTCAAAGGCCGGACTGGTTACCCATCCGGAATTATGAAATCCCGGCACCGGTAACGGCTGAGGCCCCAGTTTGGGCGCGGACCAATGGCAATCATCAAAAAAAACAAACACCGGTTTGATCCCATGCCGTGCGCAGATAGTCAAAAACTGATCCATCCGGCCATAAAGCCCGGCGGGATCCTGCGCCCATACCAGATCGTGCAGGAAAACCCGCAGTGTATTAAACCCAAGGTCTTCGGCCATCTGAAGTTCCTTGTCGATCGTCTTGAGATCAAAGGTTTCCGCCTGCCACATCTCCAGCTGGTTGATGGCGTTGGCCGGAATATAGTTGCAGCCGACCAGCCAGGGCTGTTTTGCATACCAGGCCTGCGCCTTCTCCGCCGGCCAGCGCCCGGGAACTTCAATCGCATCAGGAGCCGGTTTCCGATAATTGGAATCCTCAGCGAAAGCAAAGCAGGCGAAAACAATCATCGTCACTACAGCCGGGTATATTGCCTTCACCTTCTATCTCCTTCGTTAACCGGAATCACAGTTGGTTTTCTGAACAAGGGCATCCTTCTTCATGCATCTCCACCTTGCGCGATTCTGGGTGAAAATCTACCCACAGCTCAGGTTTTACAACACAGGCTAAA
>CAZPMW010000197.1:321-2240 GCA_964587805.1 uncultured Elusimicrobiaceae bacterium | reverse complement strand
TCGCCAGAGCAAGCTAAAAAAAAAGATACGATTTGCAAAATAACCGGGGGGGGGATTATGTCAGCCGAAACGGACGAACACAATAAAGAAAAACATGCCATCAGGGATATAGTCGGTGAGGCACAATACTTCAGGCTGATCGCTGAAAACCTGACTGATATGATCGCTCTCGTCGATACCACAGGGCACAGGCTCTACTGTACGCCGAACTATAGTTTCCTGGGCGATCCGGCCAGGCTTCGCGGGACGGACTCTTTTGAGTCGATACACCCGGAGGACGTGGAAAGGATAAAGAAAGTCTTTTTTGATACCGTCCGCACCGGGAACGGCCAGACGACACAATACCGGCTTGTGCTTAAAGACGGCAGTGTCAGGCATATACATTCCCAGGGAATAGCTATCAAATCCCCGGAGGGAAAGGTCGAAAAGGTGCTGATAGTGTCACGCGATATTACCGAGATGCTGAGCGCGGAAAATAAAAGAAAAGCGCTTGAGCTCCAGCTGGTGCAGGCCGATAAGCTGGGCGCGCTTGGCCATATGGTATCAGGCGTGGCGCATGAACTTAATAATCCCCTGACCGGGATAATGGGCTATTGCCAGCTGCTGCTGCGGGAGGACGCCATACAGGGTAACAGCCGGCACCGCGAAGATATAACCACTATCTTCCACGAGGCCGAACGCTGCCAGAAGATCGTGCGCAACCTGACAGCCTTCGCGCGAAAGCATAAGCCGGAAAAAACATTCCTGGGTATCAACGGGCTGCTTGAAGACTCGCTGAATCTGCAGGAGTATCAATTGCGCCTTCATAACATAACAGTTCTCAGGCAATTTGACGGAGCGCTTCCGCAAACAATGGCTGACCGCCACCAGCTGCAGCAGGTGATCATTAACCTGATGGCTAACGCCCAGGACGCGATGAGCGGTCAAAAAGAAGATAAAAAGCTGCTGGTAAAAACAATGCGCGCCGGCGATCGTATACGCCTGGAGATAGCCGACAGCGGCCCCGGGATCTCTCAGGCCAACCTGGCAAAGATCTTTGAGCCGTTCTTTACCACTAAGGACCCCGGGAAGGGCACAGGCCTGGGCTTGTCCATCTCTTTCGGGATAATAGCGGAGCATGGCGGAAGGATCTGGGCGGAAAACACGCCTGAAGGGGGGGCCCGTTTTTGCCTGGAGCTGCCTGTCGTGCCGGAGCCGGCGGATGAAAAGAGCGGCGGCGAAAAGACAGCGGGGCATCCTCTGGGCGGGCAGCGCGTACTGATTATAGACGACGAGGAATCCATAATAAATCTAAGCGTAAGAACCCTTAAATATCTGAATTTATCCCCTGATACAGCGCGGGATCCTGTTATAGCCAGAAAAAAGATTGAGGCCGGCTCCTACGACGCCGTCCTGTGCGATTACCGTCTGCCAAGCCAGACAGGACTGGAGCTTTTTAAATGGGCGGTAGCGCTCCGCCCGGAGCTTGAAAAGCGCTGGATATTCGTGACCGGTTCCAGCGGAAGCGATGAGTTGACTGATACGGGAAGGCCGGTGCTTCAAAAGCCGTTTACCCTGGAGGCCTTGCAGGAGAGGCTATGCGAGGTTATCGGCGGCCGATCAGGGGCTCCAAAGCCGTCGCGCGCGCGGTAGTTGACCGGGGCTTTGTTTATTTGTTTAATGTTAGACATGTCTAACATCCACGCCCCGACGCGCCGGCAGGAGGATTGCCTCGAGGCGCTTTACGAATTATCTAAAACCGGCCCTGCCCGGTTAACCGCGTTAAGCTCCCGTCTCGGAATCTCAAAGCCCAGCGCAAGCGTCTGCCTGGATCGCCTGGAGCGGGCCGGCCATGTGAAGCACGACCGCTACGCGCATTTCTCTCTTTCTCCTTCCGGGCGCAGGATAGCCCGCTGCGTGTCCGAAACTCACACTCTGCT
>CAZPMW010000197.1:0-311 GCA_964587805.1 uncultured Elusimicrobiaceae bacterium | reverse complement strand
GTCCCTACCCTTAGTCGGGTACGCTTAGTCCATCTGCTTAGTCGCTTTCTCTCGAAAGTACTTGGCGTACCGCCTGAAAAAGCAGGGGCTGAGGCCTGTGCGCTCGAGCATGCCTTTACCCCCGCAACGCTTAGGCGGCTACGCAAGTTCATGGCTGGTCCGGGGAGGAAGCCATGAACGCGTTTAAATGCCTGGATACGACTGACCTTTTTTCAATGGAAGCAGGCGAAACCGGAGAGGTGTCTGGTTCCGGATGGGGGGCAGGCATCGCGGCCAAGACCTGGGCGCAAGAGACGCTCGAGGCCGGCGAC
>CAZPMW010000196.1:0-2249 GCA_964587805.1 uncultured Elusimicrobiaceae bacterium | reverse complement strand
CTGGCCATAAACGCTAAGCTATCCATGGATAACATCTTGAACAAGCGTTATCAGGAGAGCGCCTCAGATCTCGCTCCCGGCAGGACCGTAACTGTTTCCCTGGATGCGAAGTTCTAGCATGAAAACAAAACTCAAAAGCTACCGCGGACTTGTCTGGCGAAAGGCGGCGGTTCTGGGCAGCATCTGGGCGGCCTCCGAAATCGTGCTTGGCAGCTTTCTTCATAACGCACAGGTGCCCTTAAAGGGTGAAATTCTTACCGCTATCGGTATAGCTATAATGATCGCCGGGCATAGGCTATGGCCTGAACGCGGCCTGCTATGGCGCACGGGGCTTATCTGCGCGGCCATGAAGTCAGTCTCACCAAGCGCCGCCATTTTCGGGCCGATGATAGCTATTTTTATGGAGGGTCTGCTGGCCGAGGCCGGCGTGCGGCTGCTGGGCGGAAATTCGGCCGGCTACCTGCTGGCAGGAGGCCTGGCCATGTGCTGGGCTATCGGGCATAAGCTGGGCAACCTGCTGATTTTTTACGGCTCAGACGCGATCGCCGTATATTTGCGCGGAGTGGAATGGCTGCAGGCCCGTTTCTTTTTAGCAGCCGGGAGTTTATGGTCCCCGGTGCTGTTGTTGTTCGCCGCTTATTTTCTTGCGGGTGCCGCAGCGGCCATTGCCGGCATGCGGGCAGGGAGGGAAAAGGCGTCCGCCTTTCCGTCGTCAGCGCCGAAATCTGCACGGAAATCCAATCCATCCGGAGAAAACATTGTCGGATCATATTCTCTTGCCGCGCTAATCCTGCATGGCGCATTCGCGGCCGGAGTAATGGTCGCCGGGCGCAAAATTCCTTATTTGGCTTTGGCTGCCGGCGCCGGGGTCTACGCGTACTTCTGCGCTCGTGCATATTCCCGGGCCCGGTCGCTGCTCAGGCAGACCGGGGTTTGGGCCGGAGTACTGCTCGCCTCAATTGCCGCCGGTTTTATTCTGGGCAGCGTGGAGGCCGGAATTTATATGGCGATAAGAGCGTTTACGCTTACACTGGCGTTCGCGGCTATAGGCTGCGAACTTCTGAACCCGGCCATTCGTAAATTCATTGAGCGCTTCGGCGGCGGTGTTTTATTTGAAACACTGGAGTACGCCTTCAGCGCGTTGCCAGGTATCATCGCGGAACTTCCCTCAGGGAAAGAGTTCGCGCGGCGGCCTTTGGCGGCGCTAGGCGGCGCTGTAGCGCGCGCGCCGTTCCTTCTCGACGCAATAACGCCGCCTCCCGTTTTCATCATAACCGGTAAGCATGGCGGCGGCAAGAGCACACTCGTCATGGAGCTGGCGGAACGTCTGCGGGCCGCCGGTCAAAAACCGGGGGGGATATGCGCCGCCGGGCTTTGGGCTGACGGTCTAAGATCAGGCTTCGACATCCTGGATCTGGCTTCGGAAAAGCGGGTTCCTCTCTGTCGCCGAAACCTCTCAGATGTAAAAGTGAAGGCGGGGGAATTCGGGTTCTACCAGGAAGGTCTGTCCGCCGGCGATACGGCGCTTTCATCGGTTGCCCTGGAGGGAGCCGATGTCGTTTTTATAGACGAGGTGGGCTTTATGGAACTGGACGGAGGCGGCTGGGCCTCTGCGCTGGAAAGGCTTTTACAGGACACAAAGCGCCCCCTTGTGCTGGTCGTGCGCGACTACCTGCTGGACAAGGTGCGTGAACGGTGGGGCCTGAGCCGCGCTGTGGTATGGCGCGCCGGCAGTATTTCCGCCGGGGCCGCCGTAGCGGAAATGAAAGGAGCGTTCAGGTGAATTTAGCCCCAATAAAGTCAATTCGCTGCGTAATAGCAGGGATTAAGTAAAACTTGGTATTATTGTCTTATGAAAAACTCACTTAAGGTGACGGCTTTTAACGGTAGCGCGCGCAAGGACGGCAATACCGCGATACTCCTTAAAATAGTGCTGGCTGAGCTTGAGAAACAGGGCTTTGAAACTGAATTAATACAGCTGGCCGGCAAACCGCTGCGCGGCTGCTCGGCCTGCGGCGGCTGTTCTAAGAACAAAGATAAGAAATGTATTCTGCCTGACGACGGACTGAACGGCTATCTGGCTAAGATGGAGGCCTCGGCCGGAGTGATAATCGGGTCGCCTACCTATTTCGCGGACGTGAGCAGCGAGACCAAAGCGCTGATAGACCGGGCCGGCTACGTGAGCATGGCTAATGGCGGGCTTTTAAGGCGCAAGGCCGGCGCGGCCGTGGTGGCCGTGCGGCGCGGCG
>CAZPMW010000195.1:0-2303 GCA_964587805.1 uncultured Elusimicrobiaceae bacterium | reverse complement strand
CCTCCGACACCGAGTTCCAGCAGGAGGCCTGGAAGAACAATCACACTCATCTGACCGATATGTTTACCAAGGCCCTCCCCCCATCGGATTACATGATAGTCCCTTTCCGCTGGACGCGCAATCCGCTGCAGAGCGAAAAGGCGCTGAAGGATTTTGAGAAGTGGCTGACGACCGTATACAACGCGGCCTCCCGGGAGGGCAAACCGGTAAGCATAGCGGCCCACAGCTGGGGCTGCCTTCTGTCTTACGGCCTGCTGAAAAAGCTGCAGGATGCGGGTTCGCCCATACGCATAGACCGCTTGCTGACTATCGGGGCCCCGTTTAAGCCGCAGGGGAAGCCGGCCCTCCTGCTGTCTATGCCGCTTTTAGACGCACAAGGCCTGCCCTCCGCGACCGCGCCGCTTGGGAACGTGAATTACTGGGCGAATCTGTATGCGGAGAGAGACTCTATTTCAAATAAGGCCGCCGGGCCCAACGACAATATCCGCGTAGATGAGGAAGCCGACCAGTACGAAGCGGACATCCGGGGCCAAGTCGGTACCTCTAACAAAAAGCAGGCGTCCAAGGACCTGAAAGTGCTGGGAACCACAGATTACTGGCATCATGCCTATATTTTCGGATTCCGTTCTTACTTCAAATCTATAGACAGGCGACTGGAGCTGGACATAATGACAAAGCGCCTGGTCCCGTTATTGAGACTGGACTAGGAGCATTCGTTGATCCGGCGGTTATTTTAGCGGTGCGGTTACGGGGCTTTTTTTCACTATCCCGAACTGATCGATTATGTAGGGCCGTGCGTCGCCCCTGGTCTGGTCGATCTCGTATGACACGGCCGTCAATCTGGAGCCGTTGATCGTGATGACGGTAAAATTTTGAACCAGCCCCTGCGCCGGGTTCTTGGAACTCCCGCTATCAGAACCATGAACCGCCGCGCGGGTCTCTTCGGCTGAGTCAAAAAGGTCGTAATAACCGGGCGGCGCATTTTTATTCCTATAGTACACCTTTCTCCCGGCGGCGCCCGGGATCAGATATACCGGCGCACCGGGATCCACCATATAATCCGCTTCTTTTCCGTTCAGTATCTCCGTGCCCCTGCCGGCCTTAACCGGCGCACCGTCGGCCGCTATGGGTTTTGAACGGGCGTAAACGTGGTCGTGTCCCTGCAGCACCAGGTCTACTCCCGCTTTGGCCAGCAGCGGGGCAACCATACGCCTTGATCCCCCGGGGCCGGCGATATCAGGATCTGTAGCGTGAGGGCCGGTGGTGTACGGGCCTTCGTGTATCAGGGCTATCAGCCATTCAGCGCCCCTGGCCTTCGCTTGAGCCGCGTCCTCTTTCAGCCAGCGCGCCTGCGCCGGGGAAAAGTTGGCGTAGTTCCCGGATTTTTCGTTGGAGTTAAGCGCTATAAAATGCGCGTTGCCGTAATCCACTGAATAATAGGCGCCGCTTTTCACGGTCGCGCCGGATGGGGGCTTCACGTTGAAATGTTCTATGAACGCGTTCTTCATCTGATCATGATTGCCGGCTATCGGCAGCAGGGTTGTATTTTTCACGCTCTTTTCGGCGTAGTCGAGCAGCCACTTCCACTGGCGCTCTTTGTCCCCGTTGTCCACGATATCCCAGTTAATGGCCAGGAGCCCGGCGCCGGGCGACACAGCAAAGGCTTTGGCGATGGTTTCAGCCGAGAGAGAGCACTCGCGCTCGTCCGCGCATTGCGTATCGGCCAGATCTATAAAGGTGAACGCGCCGGCGGCCGGAGCAGTATGAAAAACCCCGGTGTCGCTCCAAAGGCCGAGGCCCGCGTCGCCTGCCCGGTAATAGTACGAGGTGCCGGGCTTTAAGCCCACAGCTTCAGCCTTATGCACCATCTCTTTGGGGAAGTCGAGCGAATGCGCGGAGAGGGAGCAGGCGCCGTGAAAAACAGCGGCCGCATCAAAACGCGGCCCCTCTTCCGTTTTTTCCACAATCTGCACCTGGCTTCCGGTCGACGCGGCTCCGGTGTACCAGGTGAAGCCCCGGCCACGCGAGGCGTCGCCATAGAACGTGACCGTGACCCTGTCCACAATTCCCGCGGACGCGCCGCTGTTTCCCATGTCGGCGGCGACCAGACAGTCCGGCCGAAGGAGGTTTTGGCAGAATATACCCCCCATCAACAGGTAAGCGCACAAAACCCGTTTATTTAACCGTGTCATCATAGATGCCGCCTATACTGATATTATAAAAAAAGCGCGTGTTAATACCGTTAAGGGGAAGGGGACGCTGATGATTAAATGATTAATTGCTGACAATTGTGCCGGGTTGTT
>CAZPMW010000194.1:0-2325 GCA_964587805.1 uncultured Elusimicrobiaceae bacterium | reverse complement strand
CACGCCGTACCGTTCCGGATCGGTGACATAATAGCCGTAAACCACAGCCTCTTTGCCGGTGGCAACGGTTTTAACCGCCTTTCTCAGGGACTCCGTAAGGCCGTGCCCGTAAAAGATATTATCGCCAAGGACAAGGCAGACATCATCCCCGCCGATAAAATCCCTGCCTAATATGAACGCCTCGGCGATACCGCCGGGCCTGGCCTGCTCTTTATAGGAGAAATTGAGGCCCCAGGCGGAGCCGTCTCCGAATATTTCCCTGAACCTGGGCAGGTCCTTGGGCGTTGAGATTATCAGTATTTCCCTTATCCCGGCCAGCATGAGCACGGACAGCGGATAGTAGACCATGGGCTTATCGTAAACGGGAAGGAGCTGCTTACAAACCGCCGCGGTCACCGGGTAGAGCCGCGTGCCGCTGCCGCCAGCCAATATTATTCCTTTCATTTTTTCTCCGGTACCTTTATTTGAAATAAAACCCAGTTATCGGCGGAGGCGGTGATATCCAGCTTCACGCTGGACATCCTGGCGGAGCCGGAAAGCTCTTTAAAATCCTGGGCGGTGGCCACGGTGTATCTCCCGGCGCTGTCAGCCGCGTACTCGGCCAGAAGCGCGTCTTCGTTCATCACCTGCTTGTCGAGCGTGCGGCCTGAATAAACCACTAGGCCGTGGATGAACCGGTAGCCCTTATCTTTGTACAGCAGCAATTTGGCGTCTTTTGGCGCCACCTGGTTAACGGTCCTGTAGAAGGAGATATATTGCGTGCCCTGCCTGTCCAGCGCGGCCGGGGTGCAGACCACGAAGAGGACGAGTCCGGCGAAGACCGCGGTCGTAAGGAACCGGGCATAGCCCATGTCGGAGTCTTTGATCAGGCGCCCCAGGGCCAGCGCCGCCCAGATGGCCAGAGGCGGCACCAGCGGGATCAGGTATCTCAGGTAAAACGCGCTGCAGGCGGATAAAGCCAGCAGGATCACGAAGAACCAGGCCAGCAGCAGCGCGTGCCCGCGCTTATCAGCGGCATCGCGCAGCCCCTTGAGCGAAAGCCACAGGCCGCAGAGGCTGAAAGGTATCCAGGGCCAGTAAAGCCCCAGCAGAACCATGAACGGTTCATAGAAGTGATTGTTTCCGCCGCCCGAACCTATGCCTCCGGCTATGGGGCCTATTCCGGACTGTGAAAAGATAAATTCCCTGCCGTATTTAAGCGCCTGCGGCACGGCCCATAAAGCGGCAAGCGCGGCGGCGAGGCCAGCCGACGCCAGAAAGGCCGGGGAAAAAGCTTTTCTCACCTGCCCGGAGAGCAGGAAATAGACCGGCGCGATGCCCAGCAGGTATATTCCCTGCAGCCCTTTCAAATAGTAGCCCATGGCGACGCTGACGCCGAAAAGAAGGTAGAACTTTTTTTTCGCGTCGTACTCGGCCCGCGCCAGGGCGTAGATCCCGAGGGCGGTGGCGAAGGCCACGGGAACGTCCAGCATGGCCCGGCGCGAATACTTAAGGAAGAACCAGCTGAAAGACAAAACGACAAGGGTCAGAAAAGCGGTTTTATCGTCCCACAATCTCCTGGCGGTCTTATAGGTAAGCGCGACGCAGGCAAAGCCCATCAGGGCGGACGGGAGCCGCGCCCAGTATTCCGACACGCCGAATAATTTGAACAGCGCGGCCTCTGCCCAGAAATAAAGCGGCGGCTTTATCCAGGTCAGCAGCGTGCCCTCGTGCATTGTGAACCAGTCGCCTGTGGTCAGGATGGACACGCCCATGGCCGCGTGCGTCATGTCGTCGAATTCCAGCAGGATGAGGTCCTGAAGCCGCGTAAGCAGGAGCACCAGCAGCAGGCAAAAATAAACTTTAACCAGCAGCCGGTCCTTAGCCGGGCCGTCCAGCACGATGTCGCGGTCGGAGACGCTTCTTATGCCGGCGCTCAATTGCCCGAAAAACCGTTTCATCATTTCACCTTTTTAAGTATTCCGTAGCCCAGCAGCCCCCAGCGGTGCAGGACCTGCCTGAGCAGCACGTACAGCGTGGTAAGCCCGTAAGTCATGCTTCTGGAGAAATTGATCGAGGAGGCCTCCTCGAAATATCTGGCCGGCACCGGGATATCGCCCAGCCTGAAGCCTGCGGATACGCACTGTACAAGGAACTGGGTGTCGAAAACGAAATCGTCCGAGTTGTTTTCCCAGTTGATAGTCTCAAGAACTTTCCTGGAATAGGCGCGCATGCCGCTATGCCACTCGCCTAGGTTCTCGCCCATGACCAGATTGCTGAGCAGGGTCAGGAACCTGTTGGCCAGGTATTTATACACCGGCATCCCGCCCGCCAGGGCCTCTTTCC
>CAZPMW010000193.1:0-2364 GCA_964587805.1 uncultured Elusimicrobiaceae bacterium | reverse complement strand
GCCCTCCATCCACCAGCCGTCCAGCACGGACAGGTTCAGCACCCCGTTGGCGGCTGCCTTCATGCCGCTGGTCCCCGACGCCTCCAGCGGCCTTATGGGAGTATTAAGCCAGACGTCCACGCCCTGCACCATGTAACGGGCCACATTCATGTTGTAATCTTCCACGAAGATCACGCGGCCCTTGAAGCGCGGATCCATGGTAAGGCGCGCGACAGCCTTGATGTATTCCTTTCCATGGGCGTCGGCAGGGTGGGCCTTCCCCGCCACCACGAACTGCACCGGCATGTTTTCGCTGGTTACTATTTCAAGCAGCCTCTCCAGATTCCGCATGAAAAGCGTGGCGCGCTTGTAGGTCGCGAAGCGGCGGGCGAAGCCTATGGTAAGGTAGTCGGGGTTCAGCACCTGGCCGACCTCATCCAGCACGGTGCGGTCGGAACCCATCCGCTGATATTGCCGCTTCAGGCGGTCGCGCACCAGCTTGACAAGTTTCTGCTTCCTGATAAGATGAGTCTCCCAGAGCTCGCGGTCATCTATACCTTCTATCTTGTCCCAGTCGCAGTTTTCAAGAGAAACCTCTCCAGCTGCCGAATCGCCTGCCAGATACTTCTGGAAAAGATTATGAAGCTCATGGCTTATCCAGGAGCTGGTATGCACTCCGTTAGTTATGCCTTCGATAGGAACCTCATGGCGCGGCAGCTGGGGCCATATTTTCTGCCACATTTCCTTGGAGGTATCGCGGTGCAGCAGACTGACCGCGTTGAGAAATGCGCACAGGCGCAGGGCCACTACCGTCATGCAGAAGCCCATGGAGGACGGCTCTTCTTTCCCTATCTCAAGGAACTCCTGCATGGTCAGTCCCATCTGCCGGCAATAAGGCTCCATATATTTGCGCACCAGCTCGAAATCAAAATACTCGTTGCCGGCCATGACCGGCGTATGAGTGGTGAAAGCGGAAGACGCCCATACCGCTTCCCTGGCTTCCTTGAACGGTATATGCCTGTCCGCCATCATCTGGCGTATGCGCTCGAACAGGAGGAACGCTGAGTGCCCCTCGTTCACGTGAAAAAGAGTCGGCTTAAGGCCCATCGCTTCGAGCGCCCGCGGCCCGCCAACGCCAAGCACCACTTCCTGCCTGATGCGGTTTTCCCTGTCGCCGCCGTAAAGCTGTTCTGTTATGACCCTGGCATGCGGCGAGTTTTCAGGCAGGTTGGTGTCCAGCAATATGAGGAAGTTGCGCCCCACGGGAACTTTCCAGATGCCCACCTTCACGGTCTCCGCGTCAAGCTGCACGTCGATACGCAGCGGATTGCCCTGCGCGTCCGCGACTATCCGCACCGGCATATTGGACCAATCGTTCTCGGGATAGTGCTCCACCTGCCAGCTGTCCCGGTTCAGCACCTGCTGAACATAGCCCTTACGGTAAAGCAGGCCCACCCCCACCAGAGGGATCCCGAGATCGGATGCGGACTTCAGATGATCGCCGGACAACATTCCCAGACCGCCTGAATAAATCGGAAGCCCCTCTCCTATGCCGTATTCCATGGAGAAGTACGCCACCAGCATATCGCTCTCGCTCGGAGCGTGATTTTGGCTGAACCAGGTGTTTTTATCGGCCAGATAAGTGTCGAAGCGTTTTTTCATCTCCTGCACGCGGCCGAGGAACGCCTCGTCCCGGCTCAGTGCCTCAAGCCTCGCCGGCGCTACCGTACCGAGTATCCACTTGGGATTGCGGTGTGAGCGGTGCCACAGTTCATCGTCGATGTCGACGAACATCATAATAGCATCCCAGCTCCAGGTGAACCACATATTGGTGGAGAGTTCCTCAAGAGCCATAAGGTTCTCCGGCAGGTTAGGCGTCACGTTAAAAGATCTGATTTTCATGGTTATGCGCTCCTTCTATAGCACTATCCGCTCGGCCGCTTTTAAGCATTTTACACTAAAAGCCTGACGCCGCACCAACACTTAAGGATTCTAATTATAATATCCGCGCCGCACCAATTAAACTTAAGAGGGGACGCTGATGATTAAATGACTAATTACGCCACTGGAACCGGTTACGATATTCTAGCAAATGGAATCGCGCAACTGGCCGCCGTCTTATCAGTCGTTTAGTCATTTAATCATCAGCGTCCCATTGAAATTTAAGTGTTTTCCTGCTACAATAGTGATGAAGAGCGGTTATGGGCGTGTAGCTCAGTTGGGAGAGCGCCTGCATGGCATGCAGGAGGTCGCAGGTTCGATCCCTGTCACGTCCACCAGATTTTATCAGGATGAAGCGGGACAACTGCTTGTCCCGCGGCTGGGATCGAAAGGCGGAGCGTTGGCGAGTCAGCAGACGAGTCCGCGAGCCGGGGTCGCGACCGA
>CAZPMW010000192.1:0-2448 GCA_964587805.1 uncultured Elusimicrobiaceae bacterium | reverse complement strand
CCCTGTGCGGCGTATCAGGTTCCGGCAAATCCACGCTGCTCTACGAGATCATCTATAAGGCCCTGGCTAAAAAGCTCTACAATTCCAAAGAAAATCCCGGGCGCTTCAAGGCCATGAAGGGCGCTGAGCAGGTGGATAAAGTTATCATCGTGGACCAGTCGCCGATAGGGCGCACGCCGCGCTCCAACCCCGCCACTTACACCGGCGTCTTCAACCATATCCGTGACATTTTCTCCCGCCTGCCGGAGGCGAAGCGGCGCGGCTACGAGCCCGGCCGCTTCTCTTTCAACGTGAAAGGCGGCCGCTGCGAGTCCTGCCAGGGAGACGGCACTATCAAGATACAGATGCAGTTTCTGCCGGACGTTTACGTTAAGTGCGACGAATGTCACGGCCGCCGCTTCAACGAAGACACGCTGGAGGTCAGGTTCAAGGGCAAAAGCGTCGCCGAGGTTCTGGACATGGCGGTGGATGAAGCCGCTGTCCATTTTTCCGAGATCCCGCAGATCGCCAAGGTCCTTTCGACCATGCGCGAGGTGGGCCTGGGCTATATCAAGCTCGGCCAGAGCGCCACCACGCTTTCCGGCGGAGAGGCCCAGCGCCTGAAGCTGGCCGAGCAGCTGGCAAAGCGCTCAACCGGCAGGACGCTGTTCATTCTGGACGAGCCCACCACCGGCCTCCACTTCGCCGACGTGGAGAAGCTGCTGAAGGTCCTTCGCCGCCTGGCCGACCAGGGCAACACGGTCCTGGTCATTGAACATAATCTCGACGTGATAGCTTCTTCAGACTGGGTGATAGAGCTGGGGCCGGAAGGCGGTGAGGCCGGAGGGCGTCTTATATACGCCGGCGATACGCACGGCCTTTTGAAAGCTGCCGGCTCCCATACCGGCCTGTATCTTAAGGAGCACCTGCTGGCCGGGAAAAGACGCGGGGCGAAGTAACTGAGAATTCCTACCGCGCCCCGCCGGAGCCGTGATTGGCGAATTTGAACTGCCGGAACGCGGGCGTCTGCAGGTCAAGGCTGGCCGCCGCGAAATCGGACGACGAGCCCTGCTGCTTTCCGCTCTGCAACGCGTCCAGCCATTCCACCCACGCACCCTCCAGAGCGCCGGGGCCGTTCACGCGGTAGGATTTCCAGAGCGCCGCATCCAGCGGCTCCCCTTTGCGCAGCAGAGAACAGAAATTTTTAAATTGCAGGCGCTTGCGCGGCCGGAAGAGGTATGAAACCGTGCCATAGGCCTGCAGGTACCAGTAGCTTATCTGCTTGTCTGAATCCAGCCGGGCCGGGTCGCTCCTGAGAAAGCTTTCCATGGAAGAGAAGCTATCCCTCTCGCCGTATTTCAGGGCCTGGCTCCACGGACCCTCCTCTTCATATGACAGGTCCTCCATCATTACGGCCAGCCCCTCATTAAGCCAGACTGCCGGGTACTTCAGGCCCTCTCCGTAAAAACTTTCAAAATACAGATGCGACAGCTCGTGCGCGATAACGGCGCGCAGCTTTACGATATCACCGGTGTCGTAGACCACTACCGTCTTTTTTGAAAAATAAGCCAGGCCCTTTGACCACTTCGGGGGATTGAATTCGCCGCTCAGGTAGGACTCCTGGCTGCGGTAGATGTAGATCCTGACCTTTTCCCTTATCATCCAGGGGGCGAACATGGAGACGCTGAGGCGCAGCTTTCCGTAAAGCCGCTCCATCTCCAGCGCCACCGAGCCGGGCGCCCAGGCCGCCTCGTGGTAAATATCGAAATGCGGGGAGGCTTTCAGGTGCCAGGCAGTAGCGGGAGCGTAGCCAGGCGGCCGTGCGGCAGCCAGGCTCAGGGCTGAGAGGAGGAGCGTTAAAAGCTGGGCGGACATAAATCAACTGATACGGAAAGCGCCGGAACCGCCTGCCTGATATCTATGGTCCGCCGCAGTCGTAAACCGCGGATACCGCCTATAGTCTAGCAGACAAACCGGCATATTTCAATGGCGCGCCTACGGCCAAATCCCCCCGGCGGCTGGGGCTGGCTAAATATGATATTGTGATGTATACTAATATTAGCGAACTTACCAAGTACAAAGGCTTGGCTTATGTATATTCATTTCCGCTGGAAAAGGTCAGGACAAACCCTGATAGAAGTAGTAATCTCAGTGCTGATATTGGCCATTACCACCGTCTCTGTTTTTTCCATCTTCTTCGCAAACGCCACGCAGCAGCCCAAGGCTGATAAGAAAGAGCAGGCCGCGATGCTTATCAAAACAGCCCAGCAGACCCTTAAAGCCTTTGTCAGCGTGGATCCAAACGATACGCGGTATTCTCCTAATCTGGGCGGGTTGTGGGGGGCTGACGCCAGCGGCCGCTGGGCGCTGGCTGAGGGAGAACATGACATATCGTCGCTCATGAAAGGCACCGTCCTGGATGCCCGCAACGCGCAGAACTCACCCGTATCCTGCGCCTACGTGAAGGGC
>CAZPMW010000191.1:0-2476 GCA_964587805.1 uncultured Elusimicrobiaceae bacterium | reverse complement strand
TGACCGAACTCCAGGTAAAAGACATCCAGTTATCGTAGCGCAGAGGATTTAAAATTATGGCAGGAACAAAATCCCAGGGATCATCGACAAACGGCAGGGACAGTCAGGGCCAGCGCCTCGGCGTAAAGCGCTACGGCTGCCAGAGCGTAAAAGCCGGCGAGGTTTTGGTCAGGCAGCGCGGGACCAAGTTTCTCCCGGGCCTGAACGTAGGCAAGGGCTCTGATGACACGCTTTTCTCCAAAGTCACAGGGGTGGTGAAGTTTGAATGGGTGAAACGCGATAAACAGCAGATCAGCGTTTATCCCCAGGTTTCTAAATAACCCGCCGCCTCCCTGAAAGAACCTCCTAATACGCATTAGGGGGTTTTTTATTAGCCGGAATACAGCAGACCAGCTTTATGCAAAAACACCGGGAAAGAACCAACTTTATAGACACCGCCAGGGTTTATCTGCGGGC
The DNA here is from genome assembly GCA_964587805.1 of uncultured Elusimicrobiaceae bacterium. GTDB lineage: Bacteria > Elusimicrobiota > Elusimicrobia > Elusimicrobiales > UBA9959 > YA12-FULL-51-18. Next base: position 2,020 of record CAZPMW010000191.1, on the reverse strand, counting down.
GGGGAAGGGCGGTGATGGCTGCGCCTCCTTCCGCAGGGAAAAATTCGTGCCTTACGGCGGGCCGAACGGCGGCAATGGCGGAAAAGGCGGCGACATTTATTTCGAAGCCTCAGCCAATATCACCACCCTTCACGAGATCGCCACCAACCCGCATATAAGGGCGGACGAAGGCGGCCCGGGCCAGAGCAAGCACATGAGCGGCTTAAACGGGAATGATATCCTGAAATATGTCCCCTGCGGAACTATCCTGAAGATCAACGGCCAGGTGGCGGCCGATCTGAAGAGGAACGGCGATCGCTTCCTCGCCGCGCGCGGCGGGCGCGGGGGCCGGGGAAACTCCTGCTTTAAGACCAAGTTTAACACAGCGCCGAAGATCTCGGAAAACGGAGAGCCCGGCCAGGAGTTCACGGCGGATCTGGAACTGAGCGTGCTGGCCGATGTCGGACTGGTGGGCTTTCCAAACGCCGGCAAATCAACTTTGCTTTCAGTTATCTCGGCCGCCCGGCCGAAGATCGCGGCCTACCCTTTCACCACCCTCAGCCCGCATCTGGGGATAGTCTCCCATAAAGGCTCAAGCTTCGCGACAGCGGACATACCGGGGCTTATAGAGGGCGCGCACGACGGCAAAGGGCTGGGAGGCTTATTTCTGAAGCACGTGCTCCGGACCAGGCTGCTGGTCCACCTTGTGGATCCGGCTGGCTTCGGTGAGTTCAAGCCGGCGGAGTCAATTACAGTTATAACCAAAGAGCTCAAATCCTTTCATCCGCAATTAGGCAGGAAAAAGCGCATTATCGCTGTAAGCAAAGCCGACCTTCCTGAGGCGAAGCATGTTCACGCGGCTCTGTCTAAAAAATACAAGAAGGACAAAATTTTTCTTATCTCTGCGGCCACCGGCTTCGGGGTCAGGGCCCTGCTCGACCACGTCATAACTCTGCTCCCCCTGATCAAGGAGCCTGATATCTATAAGCCGAAGATCGAAAGCACGGCCGCAACGCTGTATAAACCCGTAAAAGAGGGCTTCAAGATAACTACCGGCGAAGACGGAGTTATGGAGGCTCTGAGCGAGACGCTGGGCACTATTGTCGCCATGACTAATTTTAATCAGCCGGACTCCATAAACCGGCTGAGACGCATTTTCAAATTGATAGGATTGGATAAAGCTTTAAAAAAGGCCGGCGTGCTTCCCGGCGACCCGGTGCGCATAGCCGGCAAGCATTTTGAATGGTCGGAGCACCAGATCACCCCCCCGCATAAACGCTCCAAGTTCGCTTACAAATACCAGACAAAATCCTGAAATCGCTTTACGCGATTTCAGGAAGGATAAAGGCCAAAGGGCGAAGGATCAAGGAAAGAAGAAGGCAAAAGTTTCTTTCCGCCCTTTATCTTTGAGCCCTGATCCTTAATCCTTTCCTAATACACCGATTCCCAGTCTCTGGTCGTTATAATAAATTCCACGCGGCGGTTAAGGGCGCGGCCCCTGTCAGAAGTGTCTTCTGTCAACGGCCGGCTCTTACCAAAGCCAAAGACCTTCACGGAATCCGGGTATATGCCTTTTTCAGCCAGGCGCTGCTTTACCGCACCGGCCCTCTTCAGTGAAAGAATCTCATTATACTCTTCCCCACCCATGTAGTCCGTATGCCCCTCTACTATAAGCTTAAGTCTGGGATGCCGCTTCAGGATCTCAGCCACGCGTTCCACCAGGTCGTCAGAGCTAGACAGCAGCGTTGCGGAGTCAAACTCAAACTCTATCGGCGGTATCTCCCTGGAGGCTACCATGTCCTGGACGGTCTGCAGCTCAAGGTCGGCCCTGCGCTTCTCCTCTATATCCAGCGGGCTCCTGTGCGCTGTGCAGGCGCAGAGCGTGAAAGCGGACACTAAAGCCGCAATGGAACATCTCATTTGTTTTCCCATCTTCGTTTCCTTCTGCCGCCAGCCCCTATCTTTACGCAATTGACTGAAAGGGTGCTGTCAGCAGGATATCAGATTGATCAGGACTTCCCTTCTAAACCGGTAGCTCCTG
>CAZPMW010000190.1:0-2491 GCA_964587805.1 uncultured Elusimicrobiaceae bacterium | reverse complement strand
GCCGAACTGCTGGCCCGCGTGGAGGAGCGTCTGGGCGACAAATTCAGGGGACTGTATGAAAACATTGACGTGCCCTATACCCTGTATGATATTTTCAGGGGTACCGAAACGCTGGGCTACATACACGGCGTGAATCAGAAAGGAGAATACGGCGGGATACAGGTATTCCTGGCGCTGGACACGAGAGGCGCGATAAATGCTTTTTATATACAAAAGCTGACCTCCCGCGCAGCTAAAGAACTGCGATCGGGGGCGTTCGGCGCGCAATTTAAAGGGCTTGGGCTCAGCGATTTTAAGGACTATGCCCCTCTTTCCGGTAAAAGCCGGGAGGGCGCAGCGACAGCGGGGATAAAAGCCTCCACGGGCGCCGGCAAAGATTTTCTGGGCGTCATGCGGGCGGTAAAGAAAAACCTTATACTCATGGATGAATTCGTGTTTTCAAAGAAGGAAAAATGAACATATATTCCGTAGCTTATAAAAATCTGCTGAGAAAAAAAACCCGCGCCGCTCTTACTGCGGGAGGGATAGCCATGTCCGCATGGGTGCTGGTTACACTGCTCGGTTTTAACCGTGGATATGAAAGCGGCCTTAACCGCGACATAGACAACATGGGGTTTCAGGTGCTGCTGACGGCCAAGGGCTGCCCTTACGAGGCGGCCACGCTTATGCTTAAGGGCGGCACCGGGCTTCGCTATATGCCGGAGAGCGTGGTGAGCACCGTGTATAAAAATCCGGAGGTGGAAAAAGTCACGCCCATGCTGATGCAGGGCGTGTTCGATCCGAATAAGGGGGAGAACGGCGCCATCGCGGCGTATCTGGGTGTGGACGCGCTCACTTTTCCTGCCATGAAGGGCTATCTTGAGTTTAAACAGGGAGGCTGGTTCAAGGAGAACAGCGCGTACGAGGCTGTTATGGGCTTTGAAGCGGCTGAACTTGAACAGCGTGAAGTAGGCGACAAATTGCTTATTGCCGGCGTGGACAAGGCGCTTACCGTTACGGGTATCCTTAAGCGCTCCGGCACGCAGGATGACGGCACTATTTTTCTGCCGATAGACGCGGTGCGTAAGATCTTCGGCAAGCAGGGTAAGCTGACCGGACTTGGAATAAAAGTGAAAAAGGACGCGGATATGGCGGCGTTCGAGAATAAACTTTACGACCTCCCTGACGTACAGGTGGTCTCCATGGCGCAGGTTAAGACCACAATCATGAGCCTGGTCAACAGCGCCCGTGTGATTGTGCTGGGGATCGCCGTGATAGCGGTCATCATCGCCATGGCCGGAGTTATAAACACTATTCTGATGTCCGTAATGGAACGTTACGCTGAAATCGGCATTCTTAAGAGCATGGGCGCCATGCCGCTGGATATTTTCAAAATGATATGGACGGAGACGGCCATGTTGTGTTCCCTCGGCGGGACCGCCGGCATCCTGCTTGCTTTTCTGACGGCGCGTCTCTCCGAGTCTGTTGTAAGGTATTTCCTGCCTTACGCGCCCAATGGCAGCCTGATAGCGCTCGACTGGCGCATCTGCCTGTTTGCGTTCATCCTTATTGTGGCCGGCGGCCTTTTAAGCGGGGTGTATCCTGCATGGCGCGCGGCGCGTGTGCGGCCGCTTGAGGCTATGCGCGCAGAGGGGGAACAATGACCATCATGATGTCGGCCAGGGATCTGACTAAAATATACCGTCGCGGCTCTGAAGAGGTGCGCGCTTTGGACGGCGTCAGCTTTGAAGCCCGCTCCGGTGAGATGACGGCGGTTATCGGTCCGTCCGGTTCCGGCAAGACCACGCTGCTTAATATTATGGGTTGTCTGGACAATCCTACAGCGGGAACGCTAAGCGTGGACGGAGAGGAGATCTTCGGCGGCAGGAAAGCGCTGTCGGAAAAAAGACTTACGCTGATAAGGCGCAGGATATTCGGTTATATCTTTCAGAAATTCTACCTTATCCCCACTCTTACCGTACGGGAAAATATAATGCTGCCTTCGGTGTTTTATCGCGGCCCGGCCGGAGGCAGGTCACCCGATGACCTTATGAAGCTGCTGGGACTTGATAAGAGGGCGGGACATCTGCCGGGGGAACTTTCCGGCGGAGAGATGCAGCGGGTGGCTATAGCGCGAGCTCTTATTAATTCACCGAAGGTGATCCTGGCCGACGAGCCGACCGGGAGCCTGGACAGCGCCCGGACCGGTGAGATAAAGGAGATTCTGCGCGGGCTGGCGGCGCAGGGCATGGCGGTGGTGATAGTTACGCATAACCCTGAACTGGCCAAAGCAACTGACCTGGTGATTGAATTACGGGATGGTAAAGCAGTTCAGCGCTGAACTTCTGATTCTCTTGCCAGGTGGCGCTATCATGCGGGTTGAGAGGCTTCTTATGCGGGCTTTAAACGCGTTCAGGAATGGTGTGTTGGCTTGTTTTGCCTTGTTTCCCGCCCTGACGTTTTCAGCGGGGGCGCGGGGAGTTTCTGACTTGACGTTCATCCATGCGTCGGA
>CAZPMW010000189.1:0-2502 GCA_964587805.1 uncultured Elusimicrobiaceae bacterium | reverse complement strand
TGTGGGAATAAATAATTTTTTTAAAACGCACTTCGCAAGCACCGAGGAATCATTTGTTAATCCCGGTTTTATTCTGAGGATTGCCGGCCTGGCCCTTGCGCTGTTCCTGATGACCTATTTCCTTTTTTCCTGGACCATGGATACCGTCATCCATAGCCGCAGAGAAGTTATTGTTCCGGACATCCAGGGGAAGTCGGTCTCAAACGCTCTTCAGCTTGTGAGCGACGGCGGCCTGGCGATGAAGATAGAGGGCCATGAATTCAACGACTCCGTGCCTATCGGAACCGTGCTCAGGCAGGCTCCCTCCGCCGGAGCTACAGTGCGAGAGGGCAAAATAATCAAAGTTGTTTTCAGTCAGGGCGGAGAGTCAGTTTTCACCCCCAACCTTATAGGCCTTCCGCTTCGTAACGCCGAACTTCTTCTCCGCCAGCGCCAGCTGCTGCTGGGCGAGGTCAGCGAGGCGTACTCGCTTAAGGCAGAGAAAGGCACGGTCCTTTCGCAGGAGCCGAAATCAGAGATGAGCGTGCCAAGAAACACCATGGTGCAGACGGTCGTGGCGGCGGGCGTTCCTCCGGCGGGGATAGTGCTGATGCCGGATTTCCGGCAGAAAAAAATAGACGAAACTTATCAGTGGGCGGCCGATAATAAAGTGGAGGTAAAACTAATAGATGACGCCTCGTCACTCTTTCCAGGCGGCACGGTGATAGATCAGGTGCCGACGGCCGACACCGTGGTTCCGGACGGATCGCCCGTTACGCTCACGGTCAGCGCCCGCAGGTCAGCCGCCGGCCAGGACGACAGGGAATTTCATATCCGCTACGAAGTATCACAGAGCGGTTCCCAGCGACACATCCGGATCGTAGCGGTGCGCAAGCAGGGCGACCGGGAAATCTTCAATGGGCTCCGGGAGCCAGGTTCTAAAATAGACCTGGCGGTGCCATACGGCGGCGCGGATAAAGTGCGCATATTTGTAAACGGCATTCTGGTTGAAGAGCGTGAGGTCAAATGACCGGCAGACATAATATTCCTTCTCCTTGCGGCCGGCCTGTCATTGTGCCTTCCGTGCTCTCGGCTGATTTCGCATGCCTCAAAAAAAGCCTGCGGGGGCTGGAGCGCCGCGCAGGATGGATACAACTGGATGTTATGGACGGGCATTTTGTTCCGAATCTCAGCTTCGGGCCCCATATCGCCGCCTGCCTGGCGGGCGCTACCCCGCTGGCGCTGGACGTGCACCTGATGGTGCGGCGCCCCGGCCTGTTTATTGAGCCATTTGCCGCGGCCGGCGCCGGGTTGATAACTGTGCATGAAGAATCCACGGCGGATATCGGCGCGTGCATCAGGAAGATCAAATCGCTGGGCCTGAAAGCCGGCCTGGCCTTGCGGCCGAAAACCCCCCTTTCCAGAGCTTTAAAGTATCTCGGCGCGCTGGATCTCCTTCTCCTGATGACGGTTGAGCCGGGCTTCGGAGGGCAGAGTTTTATGAGCGAACTTCTGCCAAAGATAGCCGCCGCCCGCCGTGCTATCGCTGCCGCCGCCCGCCCTGTATGGCTGCAGGTTGACGGCGGCGTAAACGAGCGCACGGCGCCTGTCGCCGTCAGAGCCGGGGCCGATTCCCTGGTGATGGGTAGCGCTGTGTTTTTCAAATCCGATCCGTCAGATTTCATCCGTAAGCTTGAAAAAACGCTGAGGGGAGCCTGCTGATATGCCTAAAACCATACTTATAGTGGAGGACGAGGCCTTGGTTGCGACTGTGCTGACCATACGCCTGAAGGGGCTGGGCTATAAGGTTCTTGTGGCCAATGACGGGGAAGAGGGCCTGAGGCTTGTCAGAAAGGAACGCCCGGACCTCGCTATCCTTGACATCGGTCTGCCGAAGCTGGACGGCAACACGCTTTGCGAGCTTATCAAGACCGAGCCGGAGAGCAAGCACACGAGGATTATTATGCTTACCGGCAGGAAGCTGGTCGGGGATATGGAAGTCTCCTTCAAATCCGGCGCAGAGGTCTATGTCAACAAGCCGTATGAATGGCCCCGGCTTCTGGGCCACATAAAGAAGCTTCTTGGAGAAACAGCCTGAAATATCAATCCAGAAAATGATCCCCCCGGCCGCATAATATCGTATAATATACCCAGTCGCTTGTCAGTGAAGAGCAATCAGCGGAGTAGCTAAACAGTGACGCTTTACTGGCCGGCTATTCGGCACTTTGCTATTTTGAGTTTTTATAGATCAGGAGGATATGTATGGCAGTGGTTCTAAGGCTTCAAAGATTCGGTAAAAGGACGCAGCCGCACTACAGGGTTGTGGCTATTGAGAAAAGTTTTTAATCATACGGCGACCACCTAGAGATTGTGTGGCATTATAATCCTAAAGCGGATAAAGATAAAGAGAAGATCACTCTCGACATGGTTAAACTGGATCGCTGGATGAAGGCCGGAGCCAGGGCTTCCGATACGCTCGGCACGCTCATTCTGCGGGCCAAAAAGGCCGAAAAGACGCAGTCG
>CAZPMW010000188.1:0-2645 GCA_964587805.1 uncultured Elusimicrobiaceae bacterium | reverse complement strand
CGGACGCGACGAAGTAACCAGGAAGCAGGCGCTTGAAAACAACATTGTCGCCTCGGGCGCCGCCGGCGTTATGTCCGATCGGGGAGTCTTTAAAGCTATGGCGCCCGCCGCCATGAGGGCGCAGGAAGCGTCCTGGGACGTTATCACCGCCATAGAGAACGGCTCCATGAAGCGCGAGGATATTAAGAAGGACCAGCTCCCCGAAGAACTCCGGAAGCTGGATAAAGCCCAGCTGGATAAGCAGATAGACGCCAAACTCTCACAGCGGAAAAAAGCAAAAGAAGAGATCGTCCGCCTCCAGGCGGAGCGAGTGAGATTTATCGCGGAGGAAGAGAAGAAACAGGCCGGCTCACCCGCGACGCTGGACAAAGCGGTGCTGGACGCTGTGCGCAGCCAGGCCGTTAAAAAAGGCTACAAATTCACGCGCTGAACCGTGTCAGGCGCCCTGCGCGCCTGGCCAGCCGGAAGACCTGAGATAAATGTCAACACTGCTTTTCACCGCCGCGCTCCTTTTTTTCCATGAGACCGGCCGCGCACTGGCGGAGGCCTCGCTGGAGGAGAAGGCCGGGCAGGTCCTTATGATCTCCATGGACGCCTCGGAGATCTCCAGGGCGACCGCGCCCATCGCCCAGGGCCTGGGCGGCATCCAGCTGCAATGGGGGTCATATTCGCTCGAGGACACACTACGCCTGACGGAAGAGCTGCAGGGCATGGTCTCATCCGGCACGTCGGGCACGCCGCTCTTTATAGCCGCTGACTATGAGGGCGGCAGCGTCTATATTCCGACCACGCTTGGCCTGGCCGAACTGCCGACGAATATGATGCTGGGCGCCGCTGACGACGAAAACAACACAGCCTCGCTTTTTTATCTGGCCGGCCGCGAACTCCGGCGGGCCGGAATCAATATGGCGCTAGGGCCGGTGCTTGACGTTAATACCAATCCCGGGAACCCCATAATCGGAGTAAGGGCGATAGGGGATGACCCGGAACTTGTTTCTCGCATAGGCGCCGCCGTACTGAACGGGTTTCGCACGGCCGGCATACTCGCGGCGGCCAAGCATTTCCCTGGCCACGGCGCGGCCGGGCAGGATTCCCATAAGCTTCTGCCCGTAATACGCCTCCCTGCCGGGGAGCTTGAAACAAAACATCTCCCCCCTTTCAAAAAAGCCGTTGAGCTGAAGGTTCCGCTCATAATGACGGCCCATATCCTGTACCCGGATCTGGCCCCGAAAGTTCCGGCCACGCTTTCTAAAGCCGTGATTACGGACCTGCTGAAAAGCAAACTGGGATTTAAAGGGCTGGTCATAACCGATAGCCTGGATATGAAGGCCGTGACATCAGGTTACCAGATACACAAGGCGGCTGCCCTGGCGCTGAAGGCCGGCGCCGATATCGCGCTGATCGGAAAAGGAGATTTTCTCAAAGCCCGCGACGAAATAGTGCGGCAGGTCAAAGCCGGCAGCCTTGACGAGGCGCGGCTGGACGAAGCCTATCGCGGGGTCCTGGCAGCAAAACGCGCTGCCGGGCTTTTTAAGACCGCCGATTATCCTTCTGCTTTCGACAAAGCATATGTAAGGATAGCTGAAACTCTGTCGGAGGAAGCCGTAACTCTGGCATCCGACAGGGACGGACTTATCCCGCTCGGAGATAAAAGCCTCAAAACCGCCATCATACTGTTCGCTCCGCCGCGGTTCAACGGCAATGCTCTGGCGCTGTACCGGGCGCTGGCGGAGCGCGGCTACGCCGTTGAGCAGTCCGTATTCGAGATAAATCCAGGTGAGGCCGAGACGGACAGGGCTCTGGCCATAGCGCACGGCGCCGGCCGGCTCATAATCGGCAGTTTTCAATGGGCGCAGGCGCAGAACAGGGGCCAGAAAAAAGCGATCAAGGCCCTGCTGGACTGCGGCAAGCCTTCCATAATACTGAGCCTTATGAGCCCCTACGACCTGCCGAATTATCCCGGGGCCGGGGCGGCTCTTGCCGTCTACGGCATGACAGAGCCGGGCATGTCCGCGGCGGGCAAAGTGCTCGCCGGAGAATTACAGCCGCGCGGCCGCCTGCCGGTAAAACTTCAGTAAAACCATTAGGGATACCCTGGCCGGGCCACGGTGGCAATTTTTGTATAATTATACGGGGTTGGTATCTGGCAGAACTATTCACGGAGTAAGCGCCATGACACTACATCTTACAAGCGTTTTTGGAATGTTCGCCATGCTTGGCATTGCCTGGATGTTCAGCAAGAACAGGAAAGCCATCAACTATAAAACCGTGCTGATGGGCACGCTTATACAGTTAATCTTCGCTGTCTTAGTACTTAAGGTCCCTCTTGGGCGCAAGTTCTTTCAGGTAATGAACGACGTTATAATAAAAATGCTCTCGTTCTCAGATGAGGGCGCGAAATTCATCTTCGGGGGGCTGGTGAACAACGCGTCTATCGGATATATTTTCGCGTTCCAGGTTCTGCCGACTATAATTTTTTTCTCAGCCCTTATTTCTGTGGGATATTATCTGGGCATACTACAGAAAGTCGTACTGTTCTTTGCCAAGATAATGGCCAAGTTCATGGGCACTTCCGGAGCGGAATCCCTGTCCGCCAGCGCTAACATATTCGTGGGACAGACCGAGGCGCCTATACTGATCAGGCC
>CAZPMW010000187.1:0-2726 GCA_964587805.1 uncultured Elusimicrobiaceae bacterium | reverse complement strand
GGACCAGCGGCATGAAGGCCGCCGCCAACGGGGTGCTGAACCTGTCCGTGCTGGACGGCTGGTGGATGGAGGGCTACTCTCCCGAAGTCGGCTGGGCGCTGGGCAGCACTGAAAAATATAACAGCGAGGAAGAGCGGGACTATGTGGAGTCGGAAGCCATCTATAACCTTTTGCAGAAAGTGGTGGCGCCGCTTTACTACGACCGCGGCTCCGACGGCATTCCGCATAACTGGATAAAGATGATGAAGGCTTCTATCCGGAAGCTGGCGCCGCAGTTCAACACCAACCGGATGGTAAAAGAGTACTACGAGAAATTTTACGCGCCAGCCCACCGGGCGGCCGGAAAACTGCGGGATAACGCAAGGCTCGCGGAGCTCGCGCGCTGGCGCAGGGAAGTGGAGGAGAATTGGCCCCGCGTGCGCATAGCGCTGGATGATTTTAAGCCGGAGATGGAGATACATTCCGGCACCAGGCTCCCGGTGCGCGCTCTGGTCTCGCTGGGGGGGCTGAAGCCGGAGGATGTGGACGTGCAGCTGTATACCGGCACCGCCGACGGGGAAGCGGTCTTCAAGGAAGGGCGGGCTGTTTCGATGCAGCTGGATTCTAAATCCGGCGCTTCGTATGTCTTTAAGGGGGAGGCCTCGGCCTGCGGAAGCGGCCGTCACGACCTGGCCGTGCGGATAATTCCCAGGCATCCGGACCTGGTTAACCCGTTCATGCCGCCCCTTATCCAGTGGAATGAAGAGTGAGGAAATGGATCAAAGACGCCGGGTAAAGGAGAAAGGCGGCGTTTTTGATTTGGCGGAAATATATACTATAATTTCCGCAGCGGTGCGAAAGACCTGATAAAGAGAGGTAAATCAACAAATGGCAAAAGGCAAAGTGAAGTGGTTTAACGACAAAAAAGGTTTTGGGTTTATTATTCCCGAAGACGGCTCCAAGGATCTATTTGTCCACCATTCCTCCATTCTGGGAGAAGGTTTTAAAACCCTGGCGGAAAACCAGGAAGTGGAATTTGACACCGAAACCGGCGATAAAGGCCCCAAGGCCGTCAATGTGAAAAAGGTTCAGGTCCCCAAAAAAGCGTAACCCGCTTTTAATGGATTGCCGGCTCTGCCGCACCAACGGCGGGGCCGGTTTGTCTTAAGCTGAATTTCCGGCCTTTCAGGTCCGGAGATAAATCTGGAGGAGTTCATCTATGGCGGAAAATAAACCGGAAGCCAATAAAGCCATGCAGCTGCAGGTGGAAATGGATGACGTCACAGCCCAGGGGCTGTACGCCAATCTGGCGGGCGTGACGCACAGTGAAACAGAGTTTATATTCGATTTCCTGTTTTTGCAGCCCAACCAGCCAAAAGCCAAGCTGCGCACGCGGGTGATCTCAAGCCCCGCGCATACAAAACGTTTCGCCATGGCGCTTCTGGAAAACCTGAAGCGGTATGAGGAACGGTTCGGAGTCATTCCCGAAAGGGCGCTGGCCCCCACCCAGGGCCACAGCTAGCTTTTTTGGGATCTTACTTAAGAAGGAGGCTCTTCATTTCCGCCGCCAGGTGGCAGTTGAGAGAATATCCTTTGGCTTTAATGCGGGCGTTGGCGTCCGCAAGCATTTTATCCAGCTCTTCATCGCTATAGCCGGGGTTCAGGTGCGCCAGAACCAGATCTTTGACCTGCGCGTCCGATCCGGCGAAATCTACGACCACGGAAAGCCCAGAATGGCCCGCCCGTTTGCTGACTTCATAGTCAGCGTCCGAATACATGCAGTCGTGAATTAAAATATCCGCGTCCTTTACGAACTCCGTCAGCCGCTCGTCGTAATCCTGAAAGGCCGTGGCGTCGCCCCAGATCTCGCTGTCCGGGGCGTAGGCGATCTTTTTACCCAGATGCTCCAGGCAATATGTCATCGCGCTGGTCTGGTGGTTGGCGTACATGCCTGACAATTTGACGCCTGGCAATATCTCGTAGCTGTCCGCCAGCACCTCGTAAATATTGAGCTTGGCTTTTGGAGGCTGCTTGGCCATAGCAAAGGAGCTGTAAAAGGCGGCCTGGGTCACTTCCTTCAGGCTTTTTTCCGGATCATTCGCGCCGATTATGTGAATGGAAAATTCGGGGTCGTAAACAGGCTGAAAACCGCTCAGTCCGATTATGTTCCCCAGGTGAAAATGCGTGAGAAAGATCCAGATATCTTTGTAGTGCCGCTTGTTAGCCGCGATCTCGGCCCCGAGGGGAATTATGCCGGTGCCGGCGTCAAAGATGAAGATGTTGGACCGGGTCTCCACGGAGACGCAGGCGGTCTGCCGCCCGTGGCGCGATGCGGAGTTGGGGATAGTCTTCGGAAAGCCTCTGGCTCCCCACACGGTAACGCGCACCTGGCCTTCAGCAAGGTCGCTCGTCTGCGGCGCAGCTGCAGGCCCGGGGGTAAAGGCCGGGCTCGCGGCCGCGGAGCCTGGCATGTCTTTAGCGGTGACCAGGCCGTCCATAATGCTTTTAACTGTCCGGGAAAAAGTTTCCACATTATAAGGCTTTGCCAGAAAATAATCAGCTCCGAGATGTACCGCCCGCTGCTGTTCCACCTGGTAGCTCTTGCCTGAAACCACTATGATCTTTATGTGCTTGAGCGCGGGATCTGATTTGACAGCCTTACAAATGTCCATGCCGGTTATGCCCGGCATCATGATGTCAGTGATTATGAGCCTTGGCGGTGCGGCTTTGATGGTGGGGATGGCTTC
>CAZPMW010000186.1:0-2805 GCA_964587805.1 uncultured Elusimicrobiaceae bacterium | reverse complement strand
AACCCGCGCATATCTTCTTTGCGTTTATACGCCAGCGTCCATTCAATGATCTTGTCGATAGCCTGGCCCACATGCCAGCGCGGGGTCCAGCCAAGTTCCCTTCTTGCTTTGGAAGAATCAAGCCGGAGATAGCGGGCTTCATGCGGATGCCGCCCTTTATCAATGGAATACCCGGGTCCGGCGGGCCAGGCCCTGAACATCCTTGTGACCAGCCACTCCACATCCTTTGCGTCTCCGGCGTCCGGGCCGAAATTCCACGCTCCGGCGCGGAGCTGGCCGTGCCGGTAAAGCGCCTCAGCCAGCACCAGATAGCCGCTTAAAGGCTCCAGCACATGCTGCCAGGGCCGTATGGCGCGGGGGTTGCGTATAAGGACCTTGTCACCTTTTAAAGCCGCGCGGATGATATCCGGTATCAGGCGGTCTGCCGCCCAGTCGCCACCGCCGATGACATTGCCGGCGCGCGCGGAAGCCACCGCCACGCCGTGGCGGGAATGGTCTTTAGGATTAAAAAAGGAATTGCGGTAGGCGGAGGTAACGAGTTCCGAGCAGGCCTTGCTGCTGGAGTACGGGTCATACCCGCCCAGCGGCTCACCTTCCTTATAGCCGCGCTGGCGCTCTTTGTTCTCGTAGCATTTATCGGTGGTGACGTTCACTATCGCCCGCACTGAGCCGCATTTCCTGGCGGCTTCAAAAAGATTTACCGTCCCCATTACGTTTGTCTCGTAAGTCTCTCTGGGAGTCTGGTAGGATTCCCGCAGGATAGCCTGGGCGGCCATATGGATAATTATTTCCGGCTTGGCCTTCAGCACCGCGGCTTCCAGGCGGCGCCCGTCGCGTATATCGGCGGTGATGGACGCCATATCCTTGTCCAGGCGACAGAGCCCGAACAAAGACGGTTTCGTTGGGGGCTTCAGGGCGTAGCCCGTGACTTTGGCGCCAAGGGCGTTAAGCCAGACTGAAAGCCAGGCGCCTTTAAAGCCGGTATGGCCGGTCAGCAGAATTCTTTTGCCGCGCCAGAAGGCCCGTGAGGGCTGCCCGCTCATTTGTCCCCCCACACTTTCCAGGGGGCGGTCTTGTTCTTCCAGTGTGCTTCCAGCTCTGACTTATCCCGCAGGGTATCCATGCATTTCCAGAAACCGGTGTGTTTGTAGGCTACGAGCTGACCGCCCTTGGCGATCGTTTCCAGCGGCTGGTGCTCCCAGACCGTGGAGTCATCCTGGACATGGCGCAGAAGCTCCGGCTCCAGAACGAAAAAACCGCCGTTGACCCAGGCGCCGTCCCCGTGCGGCTTCTCATAGAACGAGGTAACCCGCCCGTCCTTATCCACGTCCAGCGCGCCGAACCTGCCGGACGGCTGAACCGCGGTTACGGTGGCCGGCTTACCATGCCGGCCGTGGAAGGCCAACAGCTCCTTTATATTTACGTCCGCGACCCCGTCGCCGTAGGTAAGCATGAAGGTCTTGCCGTCCAGGTATTTCTCCACTTTCTTCAGCCTGCCGCCGGTCATAGTGTTAAGGCCGGTATCCACCAGCGTCACCTTCCAGGGCTCGGCTTTACCGTGATGGACCTCCATTTTGTTGTTCTGCATGTCGATGGTGACGTCAGCCTGGTGCAGGAAATAATTGGCGAAATATTCCTTTATCATATACCCTTTGTAGCCAAGGCAGAGGACAAAATCGTTGAAGCCGTAATGCGAATAGATCTTCATGATATGCCAGAGGAGTGGCTTCTCCCCTATTTCGACCATAGGCTTGGGCTTCACGTCAGTCTCCTCGCTCAATCTTGTCCCCATTCCGCCGGCAAGTATAACTACTTTCATGTCAGATTCCTCTCTCTTTGGGATAGCTGCTCCGCGCTTTCCGGCCGGATTTACGGCCATAGATATCGTCAAATCTTATTATATCATCCTCTCCAAGGTATTCCCCGTTCTGGACTTCGATAAGCTCCAGCGGGACCTTGCCCGGATTTTCCAGGCGGTGACGGGTGGATCTAGGAACGTAGCTGCTCTCGTTTTCACGCACTAAACTTTCTTTGCCGCCTATCGTTACCTTAGCGAGGCCCTTGAGAACCACCCAGTGCTCCGACCTGTGATGATGCCGCTGCAGGCATGTTTTCTGCATGGGCTTGAGCATGATGCGCTTTATCTTGTACCTGGGCCCCTCGTCCAGGACGGTGTAATTCCCCCAGGGGCGGTAGGCGGTGGTGTGCTCCATAACTTCCGGTCTTTTTTGACTCTTAAGCAGCCTGACGATCTCCTTCACCTTCTGGGCCGATCCGCGCTTAATCACCAGCAGCGCGTCCTCGGTATCCACCACGATTAGGTCCTGCACATCGACCGTTGAAATAAGCCTGTCCTTTCCTATGATAATGGAATTTTTAGTGTCGAGGTCTATAACATCGCCTATCTTGATGTTTCCGTTGGCGTCCGCCCCCGCTATCTCCGGGATAGAATCCCATGAACCGACATCTGACCAGGTGAGCTTCAGCGGGATAACCGCGGCGATGGCGGACCGCTCCATAACCGCGTAATCCAGAGAGATGTCAGGCATCGACCTGAAATCAGCGGTCAGCGCCGCCAGCGACTTACGCAGGCGCCTGCCGATCTCGGGGGCGCGCTTCTCTAATTCCCTGGTCATGGTCCCGGCGTTAAAAGCGAACATCCCGGAATTCCAGTAGTATTCGCCGCTATCGACATATTTTTTCGCGGAGGCGAGATCCGGTTTCTCAGTGAATTTATCCACCCGGAACGCCTCAGCCTCATTATCTTTCTTGCGGCCGTCAATGACCGCGCCGGCCTTGATATAG
>CAZPMW010000185.1:0-2818 GCA_964587805.1 uncultured Elusimicrobiaceae bacterium | reverse complement strand
CCGTCAAAATCCCTGGCGTACAGAAAGGCGTCAGCCATGAGAAGCTCCGCCTCCTCCTTGTAAGGTGAGTCCGGGTAATCTTTCAGCAGCTTCTCGAACGCGCCGGCCGCCATATAGGTCTTGCCCTCGTAAAGATAGGCCTTACCAAGAAAAAATCTGGCGGAGGGCGTATTCAGCGTGGAGAACGCCTTCTGGGCCGGGGCATAGTTCTTCCTGTTAAGTTCCATGATGGCCTTGGCGAAGACGACCGACGGCTCCTTCGCGTATACCGGGTAGGCCTCCTCAAGATGGAACAAAATGGATTGAGCCTGCTGGAACCTGCCGGAGGCGATATGCGAGTAAGCTACGCCCATCAGGCTTTCCGGCACTATGTAACTGTTGGGATATTTGTCCTCCACGCGCTCGAACTCTTTGATGGCGCGGTCCCAAAGCCCCATATTGTAGCAGGCCTCACCGATGCGCTGCTGGGCTGAGGC
Source organism: uncultured Elusimicrobiaceae bacterium (assembly GCA_964587805.1). GTDB lineage: Bacteria > Elusimicrobiota > Elusimicrobia > Elusimicrobiales > UBA9959 > YA12-FULL-51-18. The sequence continues at coordinate 2,342 of CAZPMW010000185.1, read as the reverse complement.
GTCCAGGCCGGATTTGCCGTATTTTTTGATCACCCTGGTGTAAGCGCCGATGGCGTTATTAAGCTCGGCTATGGCCAGGGGATTCACCCCGGACATCACCCGGCTGTCCGAAGACATCTTAGAGATATTTTCCTGGCGAAGAAGCTCCAGCCCCTTGGCCATGTAAGCTTCGCCCTGCATGAACTGCGCGTCGGAGGCGCGCATGCTGTCAGGATATTTTTTAATGAATTTGCCGAAAGCGTCTATTACGGCTGACCGGTCGGTCGCGGCGCGGTAAAGATCTGACAGGTTCTGAAAGGCGGCCTCGTCCTCCGCCACCTGGGCGGAACTTAGCGCGGCGCGCGCGACAGACGGAGCGGCCAGCAATAAAGCGAGAAAAAGATGTTTCATATCAGCTATACGAATTTGCAAGACGCCTCTCGGCCGCTTCCTTAACAAGATTTCCGATTACTTCGTCAGTCGCCAGGCCGTAGATGTTTTTATTGCCCCTGAGGCGCAGCGAGATATTGCCCTCCGCCTGCTCCTTCTTGCCTAGTATCACGGCGTACGGCACCTTCTCAACGGCGGCGTCCCGGACTTTGGACGAGATGGTGTCTGAGCGCAGGTCTTCGGCTACCCGCAGGCCGGCGGCCCTGAACTTGCCGGCCACCTCACGGGCGTAGCCTTCTTCAAGAGAGGTGATGTTCAGCACTTTCACCTGGACCGGCGCCAGCCAGAGCGGGAAGTTGCCGGCGAAATGCTCTATCAGAATTCCAAAAAACCGTTCGAGCGAGCCCAGCAGCGCCCGGTGTATCATATACGGCCTGTGCCGCTGGCCGTCGGCGCCGTTATACTCCATCTGAAAACGATCCGGCAGGTTGAAGTCGAACTGGATAGTGGTGGTCTGCCATTCCCGTCCCAGGGAGTCCTTAACCTTCAGGTCTATCTTGGGACCGTAGAAAGCCCCGCCGCCCTCGTCTATCTCCACCTGAATACCTTCCTTATTTGCGGCGGCAAGCAGGCTCTTTTGCGCCTCCTCCCAGCGGGCCGGTTCGCCCACGGCGCCCGCCGGCCTGGTGGCGAGGTAAGCCTTTATATCGGAGAAACCGAAAGCGCGCCAGATACTGAGGCTGAAGCGCAGGACCTCGAGGGTTTCCGCCTCCATCTGCTCGGGAGTACAGATAATATGGGCGTCGTCCTGGGTAAACCCGCGCACGCGCATTAAGCCATGAAGCACGCCGGCTTTTTCAAACCGGTAAACGGTGCCCAGCTCCGCCCAGCGCAGCGGCAGGTCGCGGTACGAATGGCTGGAGCTCTGGTAGATCTGTATATGGAACGGGCAGTTCATGGGCTTGGCGTAATAGTCCATCCCGTCTATATCCATAGGCGCGTACATGGAGTCCTTGTAGAAATCCAGATGCCCGGAAGTATTCCAAAGCCCGGCCCTGCCCAGATGCGGCGTATAGACCAGCTCGTAGCCGCCCTTAAAATGTTCTTCCTTCCAGAAAGTTTCAATGGCGTGGCGCACTCTGGCGCCGTGCGGATGCCAGAGCACCAGGCCCGGCCCGACGGTGTCATTTATGCTGTAGAGGTCCATCTGTTTGCCGAGCTTGCGGTGATCGCGCTTGGCCGCCTCTTCCTGCCGCTTCAGATAGGCGTCCAGATCCTCTTTTGACTCGAACGCCACCGCGTAGATGCGCTGCAGCATCGGACGCTTCTCATCCCCCCGCCAGTAGGCGCCGGCTATCGAGACCAGCTTGTAGGCTTTAAGCTGCCCGGTATGCGCCACGTGCGGCCCGCGGCACAGGTCCTCGAAAGGCCCGTTGCGGTAAATGCTGATCGCCTCGGAGGCGGGCAGGTCGGTGATAAGCTCGACTTTGTACTTCTCGCCCTTCTCTCCGAAATGGCGCAAGGCCTCTTCCCGTGAAAGTTCTACGCGCTCGAACTTCTGGGTCTGCGCGATAATATGCTTCATCTTCTTTTCTATTTTGGGCAGGTCCTCAGGAACAAAGTGATGTTCGGTATCGAAATCGTAATAAAAGCCGTTCTCTATGGCCGGGCCTATAGCCAGCTTGACCCCGGGGAACAGCTCGGCGACGGCCTGCGCCATCACATGCGCCAGGGAATGGCGCATCGTCTCTATGGGATGATTCTTTTTTTCTTCAGCCATAATAAAAACACCAAGGGGCCGGGAGTAGAGGCGTCCGGGATAAAGAGTTCTTAATTTCTCTACCCTCTTCCCCCTATCAGCCAGCCCCTCAAGCCTGCCGTAAAATGGTGCCCAGTATAGGGATCGAACCTATGACCTTTCCCATGTCAAGGGAACGCGCTACCGCTGCGCCAACTGGGCAAAATCAGTTCAC
>CAZPMW010000184.1:0-2834 GCA_964587805.1 uncultured Elusimicrobiaceae bacterium | reverse complement strand
ATTACTGCTGCGGCTCGGCATAAACCATATATCCTCGTTTTCCGGCTACACCCTGCTGCAGTCAGCTTTGGTTGGCGCGATAGTTCTGGCGCCGGGGATCTTATCCGGGGCAGTACTGCCGTACGGGATAAAGGTGTTGGAAAGCGGAGACAGTTCGGCAGGCTCAGCTTCCGGTTCAGTTTTTTCAGCTTATACAGCCGGCGCCGCGTCCGGCGGCGTTCTGGCCGCGGCCTTCGTCATGCCGGCGCTTGGCCTGAAAGCCGGCATCATATTTTTCTCCGCCACACTGGCGGCGGCGCCGCTGCTGATAATGAGGTCTCGCGGGGGGCTGCTTAAAACCGCCGCCTGGACGCTGCTCGCGGCACTCACGGGCGCGCTGGCCATTCACCGCTGGGACGAGCGCAAAATGGCCTCCGCCGTATTCTACTACGGCGGGGCGGTGATTAACGAGATGGGCTGGGAGATGCTTTCATACAGGGACGGCCGGGAGTCCACGGTGTCAGTCACCAGGTACCGCGGCGAGCGCACGCTCCGCATCAACGGTTATGTGGAGGCGTCCTCAAGGGCCGACATAGATACGCCGCTCCTGCTCGGCCACTTGCCGGCGCTGCTGCACAGGTCCCCCGGAGACGCGCTTTTTATCGGCCTGGGCGCCGGGGCGGCCGCCGGGGCGCTAAGCCTGCATCCGGAGGTGCGGACTATCACTGTGGTGGAGACGGAGCCTGAGGTCGCCCGGGCGGCGGCTGAATATTTTTCAGATGTAAACCGCTCTGTGCTGGACGATCGCAGGACCAAATTGGTGGTCGGCGACCCGCGGCGTTTCCTCGCGGGCGCCGGGCCGAAGTTTGATGTGATAGCCTCCGGGTCGTCAAACCCGTGGATGGCCGGAGCCGGAGATTGTTATACCAGGGAATTTTTTGATCTTGCCCGTTCACGGCTGCGGGAAGGCGGCGTGTATTTTCAATGGTTCCACCTTTACAATATCAGCCCGCGTGAGGTGCGCGGCATACTCGCTAGCTTCAACTCGGCGTTTCCCGTTTCGGCTGTCATGCTGGGCAATAATCCGACCGACGTTTTCCTGGCCGGCAGCGACAGGCCGATGGATATCGACTGGGACAGGTTCGCCGCCTACCGCGCCCCCGGCTTCTCACCAGGTGAGCGGGCCGCCGGTATGTTCTGCAGCGCCCGGATAACGCCTGAGATGGTCACCGGCGCCGGGCTTAATACGTACGCCCGCCCGGCTCTGGAGTACCGCACCCCGCTCAGCCTGCGCGATAACACTATCCCGGCAAATCTGGTGTATATGGCGCGCCTCTGCTCCGCCCCGGCGTCCTTGTTTGGTGAGCTCGCGGTCCCGCCTAAATACCGCGCGGCTGCGGAGAGAGTTATGGCGGCCAGAGCCAGGCTCATGTTCGCCATGGCCAGGCACGATTCCGGGGACCTGAACGGTGCTATCGGGCTGATTGACGAGGCCCTGCGCATAGACCCGGCCGCGCCCTTCCTGAAGCGGCAGGCCGCAATCTGGTACTATGAAAAAGCGGCCTATATAATCCAGTCAGCCGCTATCGACTCCGACTTTAACGCGTATGTGCAGGCGGAAAAATACCTGGGCTACTGCCTGAAGCTGGACCCGGACAATTACCGCGGGCGTATGGACCTTGTCTTCCTCTATATGCGCCAGGAACGTTACATGGAGGCCGAGGCCGTTCTGCGCGAGAGCGGAAAAAAATTTCCCTGGTCGGGTGCGGTGCAGCTGCACAAAGGGTTAATAGCGGGCCTTAAAGGAGATGTCTCCGCCGGGAAGGAACTGCTGCTTAAAGCCTATGCGCTGGAAGGCTGGAATACGGTAGTAATAAACAATCTCGCCGCTTTCTACGCCGGGCAGGGCGACACAGCCAAGGCCGCTTCCCTTTTCAGGGACTCGCTGAGGCTGGATCCCTCCCAGGAATATATAAAGAATACTGTCCGCGCGATGTCGGAACGACCGGCGAGCCGGCGACACCGCTAGCTAGTCCCCGCGGGTATCGCGGGTTCCCCTCATTCTCTTTTCAATTTTTGCCGGCTGCCTTGCGCCCAGGCCAGATTGTAAGCTGCCTCCGGGAAACCCGGCCTGAGACGCAATGCTTCGCGGTAGTGGGCGGCGGCCTCTTCAAAGTTGCCCAGCGCGGCCAGGGCGAGCCCCAGGTTATTATGCGCCTCCGGGTAATCCGGCCTGAGGCGCAAAGCTTCGCGGTAATGGGTTATAGCCTCGGCTTTCCTGCCGAGTTTATCCAGTGCGGCACCCAGGTTGCAGTGCGCATCAGGGTAATCCGGCCTGAGGCGCAGCGCCGCGCGGTAATGTGTTATTGCTTCCTCCCGCCTGCCGAGCGTATCCAGTGCGGTACCCAGATTATTATGGGCTTCGGTGTAATCCGGCCTGAGGCGCAGCGCCGCACGGTAATGGGCGACAGCCTCTTCAGTTCTGCCAAGCGCGTCCATTGCGGCGCCCAGGTTGCTGTGCGCCTCCGGGAAATCCGGCCTGAAGCGCAGCGCCGAGCGGTAACCAGTTACGGCCTCGTCCAATTTGCCCATGGCGGCTAGCGCTATCCCAAGGTTATCATGGGCCTCGGCGTAATCCGGCTGTATTCTTACCGCCGCGCGGTAATGGGTCACGGCCTCTTCAAATTTACCCATGGCGGCTAGCGCTACCCCGAGGTTATCATGGGCCTCGGCGTAATCCGGCTGTGCCCTCACCGCCGCGCGGTAATGAAATACGGCCTGCTCCGGATCGCCTGATTTTTCGAGGGCTGCGCCAAGTCTGTTGTGGGCTTCGGCGTAGTTCGGTCTGACGCGCA
>CAZPMW010000183.1:0-2845 GCA_964587805.1 uncultured Elusimicrobiaceae bacterium | reverse complement strand
GCTCTTGGCTTCCTCGGTCTGGAAAAATCGCTCCCAGACGCGGGGAAGGTCGTCTTTAGAGATTCCGATGCCGGTGTCTATTACGCTGACGACCACTCTGTCGGGGGCGGGCTCGACCCTTATGGTCACCTGCCCCCCCGGCTTGGTGTACTGGATGGCATTGGTGCAGAGGTTCTGGATCACCTGTCCGATACGGGCCTCGTCCCCTGCCAGCGGGGGCAGGATGGGCGGAAGCGCCGTTAGAAAACTGATATTGCGCTTCTGAGCCGCGATCTCTACGCGCGCGCGCACTTCATTCACAACCGAAAGCAGGTTCAGCGACCCTATCTCTACGCGCAGCTTACCTGATTCTATCGCGGCAAGGTCCACCAGGTCTGAGATCAACACGTTGAGTGTCTTCGCGGCGGAGTGGATATTCGAAGCGTACCTCAGCTCGGTGGGCTGGTTCTTAAGCTTGAGGTCCAGGAACTCGGCGTAACCGAGGATGGCGGTCAGGGGGCTCTTTACGTCGTGGGCGACCGTGGCGAAAAAATTCTTCTGGAAGTCGTTTATCCTGGTCAGCTGCCGGTTGTACTCCTGAATCTCCTTCAACAAACGCTCGTTCTCCATGCGCAGGAAGCGACGTTCCAGGGCCTTCTCCACCGAGAAGATAAGGCGAGAAGCCTCCACGGGCTTCAGCAGCGCGTCATCGAGGCCCAGCTCCACCACCCGGCTGACCCCCTGCAGCGCGGCCTTAAGAGGATACTGGTCCACCATGAAGATAATGCGCAGATCGGGGTCCATTTCGCGCAGTTTCTGGGCGAGCTCCGCGTCCGTGATCCTGGCGGAGATGGCGGAGGTACCGATGACCGCGAGCTGGAAAGCCCCCTTTTTACATATCTCAAGAGCCTCTTCGGGATACATGGAGGAGGTAACCTCGTAACCCGCGCTCAACAAGGCCTGGGCTAAAGCGTCCAGGCTCGGCTTAAAATTATCCAACAGGATAACGCGCCCTTTCTTATCTCCTTTCTGCCGGGCGGCGACGCCTGCTCCGGTGTCGGTCAGAATGCCGGCTATACGTCCGGCATGTTCCCGCGGAAGGGACACAGGGTGCCCGCCGCCCAGCGCCTGACTCAGATAATGATCCATGCCGGAAACAAAGTAGCAGGCGGCCTCCGGGACCTCACGCTGTATGGCGTAACACGTGGTGTAGGCCCTGCCCAAGGGCCCGGCAAACGAAGCCACCGCGACATTTGCGGTGAACTGACCTGCCTCAGACCCGGTATTCTCCTTAGCGACAGGCTGCGACTGCGATCTTCCGGATTTATCCGACTCCCGTGCATCGCTCAGCCGGCGGATGAACTCGGGCAGCTCCTCAATGGATCTCAGGTAATCCGCCCTGACCCCGGCATCCTGAAACGCGCTCTGCACGGCCCCGGTCATGAACAGCGTCTGATCGGCCAGAATGACTACCGGGCGGGTGGTGACCCTGACCTGGTCTGCGAACCCCATAGGCAGCGGCCAGCTGAGGCGGCGCATGGGCGAGACGACAGCCGGGGAGTTGCTGGCGGTGGTTTCCAGGGTGAAAAGGCGTATCCTGGGATTTTCCCTGTGCAGGTCGAGGAAGGCCCCGCGCTCTGCGGGCGCGACTTTACCGAAGTCCACCACCATGGCGGCGCAGTCTCCGGCCGCAAGCCGCTCAGCCGCGTATTTCAGGGTCGGCACGCAAACAAGCTCCAGACCCCTGGCAGCCATGGACGGAGTTATCTCGTCAAGGAGTTCCCGCCCGGTCGTAACCACCAGAACGCGGCCTTTAAGCTCGGTCATCTGAGGGGCTCCGTCATAAGCTGGATGATGATACCTAAAAAATATGATACAAAAAAACACTGCCGGATAGCTGGCCCGGCTGCGGAGCCACCGGGGTTTTTTTACGGCGTATTAAAAGTCGTATAATAAAGGCAGATGTGAAGTGTGGGAACAAGCGCGATTCACGCGGATAAATCCGGAGGAACATGATGAAACTTACAATTGTTACTTTTTGCGCACTGCTAATGGCGGCGGCTAACGCTTCTGCTTATTTTGACGGAGGCGTCAGCGCCACCACGGGGCCGCACGGCTACCGCAGCAACAAGCTGGATCTGGTTATAGGCGCCGGCAGCCTGGCCCTGGAGCCGTCCTGGACCTCCTACACCTCTAATTCGCTTGACAATACATACAAGACTTACGCCCTGCGCCTGGCCCGCGCAACCGAAGTAATGACACTGGGCGTGCAGGCGGGATACACCCCCGAAGCCGATTACTATTCCAATAAATTCGCCGGAGCCGACATCACGCTGTCGCTTACCCCGGATAAAGGCGGAAAATCCCGGCTGGCCGGTCCCGGCTCCAGGGCCTCTTCCGGAGGCGGGGAAGGCATGACCCGGCTTGACATCGGCGCCAGCGGTAAACAGACCCTGCATGAATATGACGGGTCCTCTCTGCTGAAGACCACGCAGAACGAATATTCACTGTTCGCCGGAGCCAAGTTCCTGATGCTCAATTTCTCTGCTTCCTACACCGGCTACGCCTACGGCAACGAGAAGACAGCGCCGCTTATAAATCCGGTCCCCGGACATAATTTCGTATATGGCGCTTCGCCCAAATCCAGCGTGAACGCCCGCCTGGACCTGCCTGGCGCGATCCTGGTAACGCCTTTCGTAGCCTATACCGGCACGAAATACAGGCACACGGTGAAGGACTCCTGCGCCTATCTGGCCGGGGCCTATCTGGATTTCAATATGGTGGTCGCCAACGCCAGTTGGCAGGTGTTTGACAACGGCGCGTCCAAGCACAGCTATATTTCCGCCGGAGCAGGACTTAAGTTTTA
>CAZPMW010000182.1:0-2877 GCA_964587805.1 uncultured Elusimicrobiaceae bacterium | reverse complement strand
CTGTACCAGAAGAACCAGTACCAGATAATCGGCACCGCTTCGCATATTACCAAGAAGTCTCCGCCTCCGTTCGCCGCTCACTTCGTAGAGGTGGAGGTTGACACGTTCACCGGCTTCGTCAAGGTGCTCGACTATGTTTCTACGATAGACTGCGGCACGGCCATCAACCCCGCCCTCTGTGAGGGTCAGACCGAGGGGGGGACGCTTAACGGCATCAGCTACGCGCTGACGGAGGAATACCTCTTCGAGAACGGGCGCATGATCAACGCCTCCTTCGCCGACTACCATATCTATTCGATGCGCGACCGGCCGCCGATAAAGGCCATTTTGGTCCCTTCCTACGAGGACACCGGTCCGTTTGGCGCGAAAAGCGTGTCTGAGATCTGCATCAACGGGCCGGCCCCGGCGATTGGCAACGCCATCTACAACGCCACCGGCGCCAGGCTGAATAAGTTCCCGTTCACGCCGGAGAAAGTACTGGCGGCGATAAAGGCCGTAAAGAAGGACAGGTAAACAGAGGTGAAAAGAGCCGCCGCGGACCGTCCATACGGCCGCGGCGGCTCTTTTTGCTGCGTCAGTCTCTTACCCGCCGGAAAACGGGGAGAGCAGCGTGACCAGGTCTCCGTCCTTTATGGCATCGTCCCATTCCGCATATTTATCGTTGATTACGGCTTTTGAGATGTTCGTCGTAAGCGGGATAACTTTGCCGGACTCTATCTCGTGAAGTAATTGCCGCGCGGTGCCGGCCTCTGTCTCGTAATCTTCGGTCTGCACCCCGCGTCGCGCTCCTACGAGAGCGAAATAACGGACCCTGATCTTCTTTTTCACTTTCCTGTCTCCTTGCCGGCGTCAGGCCCATGCAGGTACATAAAAGCTTTCTCAGGAGTAAGCGGCAGCGAAGGGATTGCGCGGTCGCTGCGCACAGCGCGCAGAGCGTCCGCTAAGGCCAGGTAAGCGCCGATGCCATGTACCAGCGGCGGCTCGCCTATGGCTTTGCTGTTGCAGACGGCGTAGGGATTGGATGAATCCTTGAGCAGGGTGATTTCGAAATGCTGCGGGCAGAACTTTATGTCCGGGACCTTGTAAGCGCTTACGCCGGTCAGCACCCGGCCGTCCGCGGCGTAGCGGATCTGCTCCAGCGTAGCCCAGCCAATGCCCTGTATTACGGCGCCTTCTATCTGGCCCAGGTCTATTTCCGGGCTCAGCGATTCCCCTGCGTCCTGCACGATATCCACCGAGTCTATGGCGTAGGTTCCGCGCACGCGGTCCAGCAGTACCTCGGTCAGCGACGCGCCGTAACTGTAATAGGCGAAAGGCCGGCCGCGTTCCTTTTCCATATCGTAATGCAGGTCCGGAGTGGCGTAGAAGGCGTGCTCCGACAGGTCGACGCGCGCCCATTGCGCGGCCGCGACTAATTTATCCCAGCTCAGTCCGGCCGGCCTGCCGCCCGAGCAGACGGCTTCGTCCCGTATCTCTATCAGGGCGGAATCGGAGAGCCCGAGATGCCGGACGGCGAACTCAATCAGGCGGCCGCGCAGCCGCTCGCAGGCTAATTTGGTGGCCATGCCGTTAAGGTCCGCCCCGGTGCTGGCCGAGGTGGGGGACGCGTTCGGGACGCGTGATGTGTTGGTGGTCTCCACTCTGACTTTATCCGCCGTGATGCCCAGCGCGCGCGCTGCGACTATCCGGATCTTGGCGTTTACGCCCTGCCCCATCTCTACCGCGCCCGTGCTGACCGAGACGCTGCCGTCTACGTAAATGTTGACCAGGGCTCCGGCCTGGTTAAGCGCCGTCTGGGCGAAAGAAATGCCGAAGCATACCGGTACAACGGCCAGGCCGCGGCTGCTGTCACTATGCGTTCTGTTATATTCCTCCGCTGCCGCCCTTCGGGCGGCCAGATTTACTTTCGTGTCCAGCGTTTCCCAGCAGCGGACTGCGTTCGCCCCGGACAGTTCCGCTCCGTAATGCAGCGTGTCTCCGTCGCGCAGCAGGTTCTTTCTCTTTACAGCTTCGGCGTCCTTGCCCATGAGCTCCGCGGCGCGGGTAATCGCCGCCTCAATGGCGAAAGTGCCCTGCGGTACTCCGAAGCCGCGAAAGGCGTTGTTGGGGGGGATATTGGTGCGGCAGCTCAGCGCGGTTACGCGGATGTTAGGTATGCGGTAGGAGCCTGAGGCGTGCAGTAAAGATCGCCCGAGGACAGCAGGGGAAATATCCGCGCAGGCGCCGGCGTGCTGGAAGAGGGTGACCTCATAGGCCAGGATATTGCCGGCGGCGTCCAGCCCTATCTTATAGTCATACTCGTAGGCGTGGCGCTTGCCAGTGGTGGCGATATCCTCGTTGCGGCCAAGCGACAGTTTAACCGGGCGTTTAAGCAGGAAGGCGGCCATCGCGGGCGCTACTATCCAGACCGCGGTTGACTCCTTGCCGCCGAAAGCTCCGCCCAGCCGGCGGATGTCGAGTTCCACCTTATGCATCGGTATGCCAAGGACCTCGGCCAGGTGATGGTGGAAAGCTCCCGGCGACTGGGCGCTGGCGTAAACCTTTATGGTGTCATGTTCGCCGGGGACCGCGGCGGCCCGCTGCGTCTCGAAATAGAAATGCTCCTGCGGTCCGCTGGAGAGCCGGCCTTGTGCGATATGCGCGCATCTCGTGAACGCTTCGTCCGGGTCGCCGCTGACAAGCGTGCGCTTCCGCCCGTGGATCATGCCCCGCGCCGCCGCCTCGCGCGGATCGAAAACTGGCTCAAGTTCATCAAAGCCGGCCTCAATAAGGCGGACAGCTCTCCGGGCCTCGCGCTGCGTTCCGGCCACTACCAGCGCTATCGGCTGACCTATGTATTCGACGGTGTCTACAGCCAGCAAAGGCTGGTCTTTCGCC
>CAZPMW010000181.1:0-2888 GCA_964587805.1 uncultured Elusimicrobiaceae bacterium | reverse complement strand
ACAACGGCGCGTCCAAGCACAGCTATATTTCCGCCGGAGCAGGACTTAAGTTTTACGCCTGCCGCTCACCGGCCCGGAAGCCTCCCAGTGGATCCGGGCCGTGGGAACGTACAGGAACGAATGAAAACCCTCGCCCGCAAAGGTTTCACGTTAATCGAGGTCATGGTGGCATGCGTTATTCTGGTCACCATCTTTGTGACATGCGCCGCTATCGTTATTTCCACTTATTCCTCTTTTCCCAGAGACAAAGCCAAATACCTGATAGCGCAGGAAGCCAACAACCTCAAAGAGGAACTTAAGATCTACGTCACGGACGATCTGTCGGTAACCGCTAACGCCCCCGGAAATCCGCCCTGGCATTTACCTGACGATACCAGTTGCGCGACCTGCTGGGCTCTGAATGAGGGAAAGCACGATGTGACCGGCCGTCTGCCGGAGTCCATACGCGAAACTTATAAAGCTACCATGTCATATTCGGTCACAGTGAAACAGTATCAGGGCCGGGATGTACGCGATGTAACCATCAGCGTAGACTGGACGCCGCCGAAATCCTGATGCAGTGATATAAGGAACAGAATCTTGCCATGCGCCTAAAACTCTCCAAACAAAGAGGGGCCTTCAGCCTGGTAGAGCTCATTGTCGCGAGCGTCATCATGGCCATGGTGTTCCTGGCCATGGTATCGCTGCTGAGCTTCGCGCTGAAAAGCAAGACGAAGCAGTGGCGCCGGCAGATGGTTTTCAGCCAAACCGCTTATGCGGTCAGACTCATCAGCCGCAGCTTAATGAACGCCTCCTACATAGTTAAACCTGATCCGGGAGAAACGGGCTCCCCAACGCTGCTGGCTTATTATAATGCCAATCCCCTGGACAAGCTTAATTCTGCCTCAAAAGAGAAAATGGCGCCAGGCGAGCCGCAAGGCTATTTCCTTTACTGCCTAAATCAGGAAGGAAATAAAATATACCGATACGCTGGCGAGGGCAACTTCCCGCTGTCTCTTACCCCTTTTGCGTGCGGTCAGTCGCCTGTATCCCCCATGGTAAGGGAACTTCTGGTGGACACAAGCGGCAGCAGCAGAATGTCTGTTGGTCTGTCATTTTCGATGACGGCCGGCATGCCGACCGTTGTGCATATAGATTATCTGGTCCGCTACGATACAGAAGAAATCACCGGCCGTGCCGACACCCAGCTACAGCAAAGCCTATGAAAGAAAGAAAAGGCATAGCTCTTATGCAGGTCATGGTCATGGGCATCATTCTATTCCTGGTTTGCGCCATGCTTGTGAAGTGGAGCCTGCAGATGACGATAATCAGGAGCAAGGTAGTTAATAGCATCAGCAGTTTTTCAGAGCTTGAAAAGGCGCGCGCCCAGATGTGGGGCTGCCTGAACGACAATGGCTACCCGTCCGGAAGCTGCACCCCGTCCACAGCGCAGCGGCAATGCGTGCCTACAGGCGTTAATGCGGTTTTTTCCGGCACAGCGCCGAACTGCGTACTGTCGCTTAGCGTGACCAGGTAGGGCTAGTCAGAACAAAAATGGGCCTTGCAGCGCTCATACCAGCCTCAATAATATAGTGTATTAACCTCGCCGCCTTCACTCCATCGCACTTTCGGAAACACCGCACCCATGAATGCGCCCAGAGCCGGATTTCGCCACGGAAGGGGCCTTGGCGGCACCAAAGCGCCACGGTCCGGCCGTTTTAATTTAATATAGGTTACAGGCGGGGTTACCTGTTGTAACGGGCCTTATCAGCTAGGGAAAGCCAGCAACTGCTTCACAGTGATAGAAAGGTTGGTAATTTTTGCTCCGCCCAGAATGGAACCGGGACAGGCGAAGCTTATGTAATACAGCGGGCTCTGTTTTATCGTAATAACGTCCACAGCCGATACGCCCAACGCCGTTCCCTTATCACTGCCAAGCGAAAGCGCCTTTGGTGCGCCGCCCATGCTCTTGATCTCATACAGGGTCATTGTCGCTGTCGGTGGCGAAGGCCAGTTGCCTGGGGTATATGTAGCCGCGGCCTCTATCAAATATATGCCCGGAGAGATATTACCTGGTGAAACAGCCGGGTTAATGCCTACTTGCGTAGAGGAACCTCCGCCGCTTACGGTCCAATTATTCCTGGGCGTAATTAGCAGCTCGTTAATAGGGATCGTAACATTAATAATAGGAATAGTGATGCCGTCTGTTTGCACTAAGGTCCATCGTAAGGCGGCTGCGGCGATAACCCCGGTTACCATATCCGCGCCGGTGTAAGTGAGAAGTGTTTTATAGTCGCCATTGGTGGAACTATAATTTATCACGTCATTGCCCTGGTCATACACCAGCCTTCCCGGAGCGGGCGTGGCATCGCCCTGTTTAAGCTTCTTTAGCATGTCGTCATGGGTCCCGGTGTACCCCGTAAGCTGAACAATATCCGCTTGCGCGCTGCCAGCCACATATAACTGTGGCCGGTGGTTGTTCGGAAAGAAATTCAAAGGCACTGAATCAGCGCTAATGACCACATTGGAGGTGACCCTGAGACTGTTATAAACTCCTACAGGCGAAGGATAATAGGTATTAAGCGTATATGTCTCCGCGCTGGAAATCCCACAGGCGCCGATACACGCCACAGCAGCCGCTAACAGTACGCGTATTTTTGTGTTTGCGGTAAACATAAGTATCCTTGTCTTGCCTCCCATCATAGCCCCTTTATGCAAGCAGCAGGAACTATTCAAACGCATGTCCGCTGTTTAAGATTATAGTATAAATGGCCCTGCCTGGCAGGTATCGCTTGACCAGTTCCAGCAACGCCGCCAGCGTCGGCACCAGCCGGAAGTATCAGCGCAGCTTCTGCCAGAGGAAAGCATAGGCGAGCGCGTTCATATGCGCCGACTGCTTATTATCGGCC
>CAZPMW010000180.1:0-2903 GCA_964587805.1 uncultured Elusimicrobiaceae bacterium | reverse complement strand
CGTTTTCAGCGGGGGCGCGGGGAGTTTCTGACTTGACGTTCATCCATGCGTCGGATGTTCACGCCCCGTCAGAGGTAAGCCGTCGGGTCATAGGCGAGATAGCGCATTCCGGCGGGCTTGAGCTCGCTCCCTATAAAGTGAAGGCCGGGGATCCGGCTTTCGTTATCGTCAGCGGAGATCTCACCGAATTCGGAGGCGGCAACGGAGTCTGGGCTGAATATCTGTCTTACTGGAAGGGAGTCCGCTTCCCGGCTTACCACCAGTTGGGCAACCATGACGGACCGTGGTTTTCCAACCGCCCGTATCTGCGCGGGCTTTACGGCGCGGCGTCCTGGGCCTTTAACCGGTCCGGTTTTCATTTTATCGGCCTGGATACGTCCGTCCCGCATGATCCCCGCGCCAATATCACGCAGGAGCAGTTCGCCTGGCTGAAGCGCGACCTGGCGAAGCTAAGCCCCGAAACTCCGGTCTTTCTTACTCTTCATCATCCGCTGAACGATACATACTTCGGCAGTCCTTACGCGGTAAACCGGCTGCTTGACCTTTTACGGCCGTATAATCTTGTGGCTGTGCTTATCGGGCACGGGCATCGCGCCGACGTAAATACCTGGTTCGGAGTTGATAATATCCAGGGCGGTTCTACCACCGGCCCGGAGCCACGGATCCCTGCCGGGTTCAATATCGTCTCGATCCGGGACGGAATGCTTCGCGTCGCCAATAAATTATCGGGAGAATCCGCCGCAGAGCATCCCGTTCTGGAAAAAGCTGTTCCGGCTAAGTCCTCCTACCCTAAGATAGAGATACTCAGCCCGGCCGATAATGAAGTTTATAAAGGAGGGCCGCTTTTAATCAAGGCACGTATCTCAGGCAGCGAAAAACCGATCACGGGCGCGTACTGGATGGCGGATAACATGATCTTTGACGAGCAGAAATGGACGGGGCAGCCCATGGCGTGCAACGAAGGAGTCTGCGAGGCCACGGCGGACTACTCCGGCTGGGTTCAGGGCGAGCATTATGTACAGGTCGTTTTCACCGGCGAAGCCGGCGCTAAATACACGAAAAGCGTTCAGTTCGGAACCAGGCCTGCCGCAGGCAGATTGCTTTGGCGGACTGTGTTGGGCGGCTCCTGCAAAGGTGCCGCAACCGTGGCCGGGGATACGGTATACGCCGGAGCCACTGATATGAAACTGTACGCTCTGGACCGCGCCACGGGGAAGGTGAAATGGTCGTATCAAACAAACGGGGACGTTTCCGCCAAGCCTCTGGCGGTTGGCGATATGGTTTATTTCGGCTCCGGTGACGGCAGGCTTTATGCCGTCCGGGCCGATGGCAGGCTGCGGTGGAAGTTCAAGGCGAAGGAAGGCATATACAGCTCTCCGGTTTTTGCTGACGGACTGATACTTTTTGGGAGCGACGATTCAAGTTTCTACGCCGTAAACGCGGACACCGGAAAGCTGGCCTGGGTTTTCGATGATCCGGGATATAGCATTGAGGCTGAACCTTTCGTGGAAAACGGCACTGTTTATTTCGGCGCCTGGGACCAGTATGTCTATGCGCTCGATATCAAAACCGGCATGCTTAAGTGGCGGTGCCAGGGCGCCGGTTCCGCCGTTCAGCCGGGCGCGAAGCGCTACTTCAGCCCGGCCGACAGCGGCCCTGTCGCCTCAGGCGGTAAAATCTTTGTAGCCGACCGCGATTCGAGATTGAACGTCATTGACGCGGCTTCCGGCGTCATAATAAGCTCCGGCAGTGATTGTGTGGCGGTCGGCTTATCCGAAGACGGGAAGGCGGTGTATCAGCGCAAGCCAGGTGGAGGCCTGTCCAAAATGGACCTCGAGAGCGGCCAGGTATGGACCGTGCCAGCAGAGTTAGACTCCGTTCCGGCCGCTCCTGTCGAGAAAGACGGGGTTGTGTACGCTGCGACACGGCTGGGCCTGGTGCAGGCGTTTAGCGCCTCCGACGGCGCGCTTCTGTGGAAATATCAGGCTACGCCGCTGCTGTACGTGCTCTCCGAGGCAGAAGTCGCAGGCGGAGCGGTCTATGTGACCGGCATGGACGGCAGCGTGACCGCCATAGCCGCAAAGCAGGATTAAGAGCGGTTGCCGCTATAGTGATTTAAATCCCGGATCTGTCCTGACACTTATTTCTCCAGCATGAACGGATATTTATCATCCGTGGCCGGGACAAAATTCTCCTTTACCGTCCGAGGTGAGGTCCACCGCAGCATATTCAGGAGGGAGCCGGCTTTGTCGTTGGTGCCGGACGCTCTGGCGCCGCCGAACGGCTGCTGACCCACCACCGCTCCCGTGGGCTTGTCGTTTATATAGAAGTTCCCGGCCGCGTGCTCAAGAATGTCCGCAGCCGTCAATATCGCGCCGCGGTCCTGCGCAAAAATAGCGCCGGTCAGCGCGTAGGGCGAGGTCGCGTCGCAGATCCTGAGCGTCTCTTCGTATCGCGCGTCCTCATATACGAAGACCGTCATCACCGGGCCGAACACCTCCTCCTTCATGGTCTTGAAATGCGGGTCCGTGGTCTCGATGAGCGTGGGCTCAATAAAATACCCCTGTGAATCATCGCACCGGCCTCCGGCTATTATCTTCGCGTCGGGCGCGGACTTTGCAAAATCGATGTAGCCCTTGATGTTGTCGAAAGCCCGCTTGTCTATGACGGCGTTCACGAAGTTGGAGAAGTCCTCGCAGGGGCCCATCCTGAGTCCTTTTACCTGTTCCGCCAGATCGCATTTAATAAGCTTCCACACTGAGGCCGGGATATACGCGCGGGAAGCAGCTGAGCATTTCTGCCCCTGGTACTCATATGCGCCGCGCACAATAGCGGTCATAAGCGCCTGGGCGTCGCACGATGGGTGCGCGAAGATGAAATCTTTTCCACCAGTCTCTCCGACT
>CAZPMW010000179.1:0-2906 GCA_964587805.1 uncultured Elusimicrobiaceae bacterium | reverse complement strand
CCGAGTACTACGATTTTTCCGCGGGCGGCGAGCATAAGGCGCGCGGCTTGAACAAAGCTCCGGCCTATCCCGGCTGAGGCGAGCCTGAGAGCGCCCGCCTCTCCCATGATTACGGACCTGGCGGACTTGAGTATGAAAGCGTCTGAAACCGCTGCGGTCATCTTAATCTCCTTTACGGCGGCGGCAGCTTATGCGGGTTCAGCCAGGGCGTCATCTCGGCCGGTATCTGGCGCTGATTGTAAGGGGGGGGCAGCTTATGGAGCGCCCAGCTTACAACGAAGAAAAAAACCGTTCCCGTGACATAGATCCAGGAAAGTGTTTTAAGATGCCACTTCCAGTCCGGGAACCAAAGAGGCGGAAGCGTCATATCTGTGCCGCATTTTTTGCAGAATTTAAGCGTCGCCCTGTTTTCCTGCCCGCAGTTCAAGCATTTCATGATATCTTCCTTCGCATTAGCTTTATGGCCAGCCTGTCTATCTGGTTAAGCGCGCTCACGGCGCCCGGGACGCTCGCGAGCTTCAGGGAGTTGGGCCCGTCTGACAGCGCCCTGGCCGGACAGGGATGCGCCTCAAAGAATATGCCGGCTACTTTAAGGGCCGCTGCCGCCCTGGCGAGCGGAAGGGCCAGGCTGGCGTCCCCGCCGGTAGCGCTGCCGAGCGCGCCCGGCCTCTGCACGGAATGGGTGCAGTCGAATATAACCGGATAGCCGAACGCTTTCATTATCTCAATGCCGCGCATGTCCACCACCAGATCCCCGTAGCCGAAGCAGGACCCGCGCTCGGTCAGAAGGATTTTCCTGTTTCCGCGCGACTCTATCTTTGAGATTATGTTGCCCATGTCCCGGGGGGCCAGGAACTGTCCCTTTTTCACATTGACGGCCCGGCCGGTGTCGGCGCAGGCAAAAAGCAGATCCGTCTGGCGGCAGAGAAAAGCCGGGACCTGCAGGATGTCCGCGACCTGCGCAATGCGGGAGGCCTGCGCCGGCTCGTGCACGTCTATAAGCAGCGTAAGCTTCAGCCGGTTCTTAAGGTCCTTCAGAAAATTCAGGGCGGTTTCCATCGGTATGCCCCGGAACGAGGAATGTGAGGTGCGGTTGGCTTTATCAAAAGAGGCTTTCAGGACGAAAGGAGTTCTGAGCCGGCCGAACATGGCCTTCAGCTTCGCGGCTTCGCGCGCATAGCTCTCGAGCGACTCTATCACGCACGGCCCGGCTATGTAGGCCAGCGGCGCGTCATTGGAGAACGCGGCGGACCCGGCTTTTACCTGTATCTGTTTCATTCGGCTCCCGTTCTTGCCCCGGCGTGGTTTACTTAGCGCCCTGTTTTCCGGCCGCTGCCGGGCGATGCGCCGCGGAGGCGGCGACAAATTCCCTGAAGAGCGGATGGGGTGTCAGCGGCCTGGATTTAAGCTCAGGATGGAACTGCACGCCCACGAACCATGGATGGCCTTTAAGCTCCACGATCTCCGGCAGGCAGCGCTCTTTGTACAGTCCGGTAACATTCATCCCGGCCTTTTCATAGGCTTTTATGTACCGCGGATTAAATTCATAGCGGTGCCGGTGGCGCTCCGAGATAAGCGCGCTTCCGTACGCCTTGTAAGCCAGGGAGCCGGCCTTGAGGCGGCAGGGATAGGCGCCAAGGCGCATGGTGCCGCCCTTGTCCCTGACTCCCTTCTGCTCCGTCATAAGATCAACCACCGGGCTGGCCGCTTTGGGGGCGAATTCCGTGGAGTGGGCTTTTTTTAGGCCCAGGACGGAGCGGGCGAACTCTATGACAGCGCACTGCATGCCCAGGCAGATGCCCAGGAACGGAATGCCGTTTTCCCTGGCGAACCTGACAGCCGCTATCTTCCCTTCAATGCCCCGGTCTCCGAATCCGCCGGGCACGATTATGCCCGACGCTCCGGCCAGGCGCTCATTCCGGTCCGGCCCTTCCACGTCTACAAAATCCAGTTCGGCCCGCACGCCATTGGCTATGGCGCCGTGCTGCACGGCCTCCACCAGGGACTTGTATGAGTCTTTCAGCTTGGTGTATTTTCCGGCGATAACTATTCGCACAGCGCGCGCGGTCTCTGTGGCCTTCAGCTTCTGCACGAAAGCGGTCCACTCTTCAAAATCCCATCTATTGCTCCGCAGGCGCAGCAGCATCATGATCTGGTCGTCTATCCCCTGTCTCTTCAGGACATTCGGAACGTCGTAGATGGAAAAGCTGTTGGCCGCTTCCACCACGGCCTCTTCAGGCACGCTGGTGAAAAGGGCTATTTTGTTGCGGATCTCCCTGCCGAGAGGCCTCTCCGTGCGGCAGACGATGATGTCCGGGTCTATGCCTATTTCGCGCAGCTTATTAACGGAGTGCTGCGTCGGCTTTGTCTTGAGCTCGTCGCTGGACGAAAGATACGGGACAAGCGTCACGTGTATGTACATGACATCCGTGCGGGTTCTGTCCGGGCGCATCTGCCTGGCGGCTTCCAGAAAAGGCAGGCTCTCTATATCTCCCACGGTTCCGCCTATCTCTATGATGGTGATGTCAAAGCCTTCGCCGGCGGCCTGAAATCTCTGTTTTATCTCGTCAGTGATATGGGGGATGACCTGCACGGTCTGGCCGAGGTAACTTCCTGCGCGCTCCTTGGCGATAACGGTCTGGTAGATCTGTCCGGCGGTCATATTATTGGCCCTGCTTGTGTCTATCCCCAGGAATCTTTCATAGTAGCCCAGGTCAAGGTCGGTTTCGGCGCCGTCATCCGTGACGAACACTTCCCCGTGCTGGAAGGGGGCCATTGTCCCCGCGTCAACGTTTATGTAGTGGTCGCACTTGACAATGTTAACCGAGAGCCCGTGAGCCTTCAGCAGGCGACCCACGGAGGCGGCCGTAATCCCCTTGCCCAGTGAGCTGACCACGCCCCCGGTC
>CAZPMW010000178.1:0-2963 GCA_964587805.1 uncultured Elusimicrobiaceae bacterium | reverse complement strand
CGGCATCTTCATGGCTTTCGGACATTCCATACTGGCGCTGAGCGGCCTTGAAACACTCGCCCAGGTGTACAGGGAGATAGAGGACCCGAAGATAAAAAATCTTAAAAAAACAGCCGTCGTGATATTTATATTCTGCGTTGTTTTCACCGGCGGCCTGACCTTCCTGGCCTCTTCCATAATCCCCGCTGATCTGATCGGCGGAAAATATCTGGATAATCTTCTCAGCGGCCTCGCCCTGGAGCTGAACGGCCCTTACTGGGCCAAAGTGGTGCTGCAATGTTTTGTGGTCGCTTCAGGCAGCCTTATGCTGGTGGGCGCGGTAAACACCTCGCTGGTCGGTTCCAACGGAGTGCTGAACCGCGTGGCTGAGGACGGCATCCTTCACGACTGGTTCCGCCATCTCCATAAGAAATACGGCACCACATACCGCATGATCAACATGGTCGCCATGATACAGATCGCGGTGATAATTATTTCCGGGGGCGACATCTACCTGCTGGGTGAGGCTTACGCTTTCGGTGTTTTGTGGAGCCTGGTTTTCATGACGCTGTCACTTGTCGTCCTGCGGTTCAAAGATCCGTCGCCCAGGGAATGGATGTTCCCCTTTAATATCAAAGCTGGCAAAATATATTTCCCGGCAGGTATGATCCTGGTCTTTTTGATTCTTTTAACCGCGAGTCTGGTCAACCTGCTGACCAAGCGCGTTGCCACCGTCTCAGGGATCTGCTTTACTATAGTTTTTTACGCGGTCTTTCAGATTTCCGAGCGTATGAACAGGAAAAAGGCGCAGCTTTACGCTCCGGATGATGATTTAGAGGAAAAGCTTAATATGCGCAGGGAGGCGGATATCAGCGCTATCCTGCCCGGTCTGGATAAGCCGAACAAAACGCTGGTCCCGATAAGAAATCCTAACAATCTGGTGCATTTAAAAAGCGTGCTGGAAACTGCGGACGATGCGACCACCGATATAATAGTGCTGGCCGTTAAAATTTCCAAAGGTATACAGCTTGAAGGCGAGAGCGGGGAGATTACGCAGGAAGATAAGGACCTGTTTTCTTCCGTGGTCCTTATGGCCGAAAAGTACGGTAAGACCATTAAGCCGATGCTGGTTTTTTCCAACGATCCTTTTTATTCCATCGCCCAGGTTGCCCAGGCCGCCGGGGTGGAAGAGATCGTTATGGGCGTATCGGGCGCCATCGGCGCCGAGGTCCAGCTTGAACGTCTTGCTATGGCCTGGGGAATGCTGGAAAAGAAGGAGGCGGCACGCCCGGTAACGGCTAAAGTCGTGTGGGAGGGCCGCCAGCTTTCGTTCAAACTATCGTAAGCCGTCAATCGTGAATCGTATCTCCCACGGCTTACTGCTTATAATTTACGATTTACTAGCGAGGTATCATTAATTATGGCTATAAGAAGAATCTGCAAATACGGTGAAAAAATACTTGAAAAACAGGCCCGCAAGGTGACCATGAAAGAGATCAAGAACGATCTCCCTGAAATTCTTAAGGACATGTTCGAGACACTGGATGCCGTAGGAGGGATAGGCTTGGCCGCCAACCAGGTCGGCCTGGGCCTTCGGTTTTTCGTGGTCAAAATCAATAAAGATGAAAAGGACCTCCGTATCGTTCTCATCAACCCGGAACTGGCTGAAACATCCGGCTCCATGAAAGAGGAAGAAGGCTGCCTTTCCTTCCCGGGTCTGTTTGTGAGGGTTAAACGGTTTTCCAGGGTTAAGGTGCGCGCTTTTAACGAAAAGGGCCTGCCTATTGAGCTGAACGCCGAGGGGCTGTTTGCCAAAGCCATTCAGCACGAGCTGGACCATCTTGACGGCATCGTATTAACTGACCGGCTGCCGTTCCTGACCCGTCTTAAGCTCAGGCCCGCCCTCGCCAAATTGAAGCGGCAGTGGAAGAAGATTGACGAGAGCAAGATGCAGCGCCATGCCTAAACTGAAAATAGCCTTTCTGGGCACTCCGGAGATATCCTGCCCTTTCCTTGGCCGTATCGTTTCGGACGGCCATTCGGTGTGCGGAGTTTTATCGCAGCCGGATCGCATGCGGGGCAGGGGCATGAAACTTTGCTGCCCGCCTGTTAAAAATGCGGCGGGCAAGCTGTGTCTGGAAATATTCCAGCCCGGAAGCCATGAGGACTTGGCTTGCGCCCTCGCTGAGCTCAAGCCGGATCTCGGGGTAGTGGTAGCTTACGGACGATTGATACGGAAAGAGGCCCTGGTTATCCCCAGGCTGGGTTTTATAAATGTTCATTTTTCTCTTCTGCCTGCATACCGCGGCGCCGCGCCGGTGCAGTGGGCGCTTATAAGGGGAGAGACCGCGACCGGCGTCTCGGTATTCTGGCTGGACGAGGGAATGGACACCGGTCCGGTATACTCCTCACGGGGGGTAGACATTTCCCCCGGTGATTACGCTCCGGAACTTTTTAAAAAGACGGCAGACGCGGGGCTTGAACTGCTTAGCGAATGCCTGGCCGGGATAGCCGCGGAAAGGATTGTAAAGGTGCCGCAGGCCGGCGGCTCAGTGCCGGCGCCAAGAATCACGCCCGCGGATACCTGGCTGGATTTCAGCGGTCCTGCCGGCTCCGCCAGAAATCTTGTCAGAGGTCTGGCTTGCGGGCCGCGCGCCAGATTCCTGATCCGGAGCAACAGCCGTCAGACCGAGGTTCAGGTTTTAAGGTGCTCTCTTGCGCCTTCGCGGCCAGGCAGCAGCGCGGACGCAGGTGTGATAACCGCGATTGAAAGGGAAAAGGGCTTTTTTATACAATGTGGCGACGGAGAGTTGCTGATGGAAGAAGTTCAGCCGGAGGGAAAAAAGCCGATGAAGGCGCTGGATTTCATGAACGGCGCCAGACTGAAGCCGGGGGATAAGGTCGGAGAGATAAGGGGATGAGGAGCTGATGTGGGAATAAATAATTTTTTTAAAACGCACTTCGCAAGCACCGAGGAATCATTT
>CAZPMW010000177.1:0-2994 GCA_964587805.1 uncultured Elusimicrobiaceae bacterium | reverse complement strand
TATGTCGTGATGAAAGAGAGGCGTTTTCTAAATCCGGAAGTTCAGGTTAGAACGGATACCCTATTTTGACGATGGCGTTGGAGCCCTCCGAGCCGGTCGCGAAATCAACGGTAGCTACCAGCTGCGGCCTGATCACCAGCCTGGCCCCGATTCCGGGGCTGTATTTTAGGTGCCCGGCGCCGAAAGCTGAAGGTTTGGAGAAAACAGTCCCCACATCCAGGAACGGGGTTATCTCGGTTTCGCTTATAAATTTGAAAAACGGCGACCTTGACAGCGTTATCCGCTCCTCGATGGTGAACACGCACTTGGCTCTGTCCGTGAAGCGCCCGTCACCTGCCATCCGCAGTCCCGTCCCCTCCCCAAGCTGCGGCAGGGCGTAGAAAGGCAGCTCGGCGCCGCGCTGATACTGGAATAATGCGTGGACCGCCGTAACGAACCGTCCCTCTTCCTTATAATTATAGTAGCTCTTGGCCTGCAGGGCGTAAGTGCGGTA
Source organism: uncultured Elusimicrobiaceae bacterium (assembly GCA_964587805.1). Classification (GTDB taxonomy): domain Bacteria; phylum Elusimicrobiota; class Elusimicrobia; order Elusimicrobiales; family UBA9959; genus YA12-FULL-51-18. The sequence continues at coordinate 2,501 of CAZPMW010000177.1, read as the reverse complement.
CTCATAATCCGCCCCAAGCTTTTTATTGGAGTAAAGCACGGACGCGCTTGCGTAGGTGCCTATCCGGGGGAGATAGAGATGGTCTGTGTCGTCGTAAACCAGGGAGAAGCGATTGGTGTGGAAATTGGTGAGCCTGGCGGCGGACTCATAGAGCGCGGAAAAGCGCTCGCTTACCTGGGCGCTGTCCACAGGCCCGTCGCTGATCTTTTTCACAAAGAAGGAATGAGTTACGTTGAAAAAAAGCTTTTTGACCAGCGGCAAATCCACCGTCAGCTCCTCGCCCGTTACGTTCAGCGCGTAATTGGCTTTCATGGAGCGCAGCGAATTTATGCCCATTCCGTAAAATGAGGGCTTGCCGGTTACCCAGTGCTTCGGCTCCCAGCTCAGACGCACATCAGAATCCAGAAAGTGCGGGGTGTAGTAGTAGGCCATCAGCTCGCGCTCCACGCGCTGCGAGAGCGAGGCGCGCAGAATAAAATACCGCTGCTCGTCCGGGAAGATGTAGTGCCTGTAGGTAAGAGTATTGCCCAGATTATTATTGTAGCTCAATGACGGTACGACCACGGCCTTCATATCGGCGGTTCCACGCTTCCTTATCGCGAAAACAGGCATGATGCCGAAGCTCGGGCCCAGGTCCCGGCTTGAATCCGCAGTCGGCAGGAAAATGACCGGGCCGTTGCGCGTGTCCAGCGTAACCCTGCGCAGCGCCCTGGCCAGGAGGTTCTCGCCAGGATATGCCGATGATGAGGAGGAAACCTCAACCTGTTTTAATATCTCTTCTTTGGTCTTAGGCTCCGGCTTCACCAGAGTCTCTTTCGCCCTCGGGTCAGGTCTCGGTGTTTTATGCCGCTTGACGGGTTGGGAGTGAACCCCGGCGGCCGCAAAAAGGAGCAGGACCAGGGCTGCGCAGATAGTTTTAGGGAGTGGGCGGCACGCGGAGCTCATTGTAAACCGGTCACTTTGCGCCTGCTTTTATTTCGAGATATCCCAGGTCTTTGACTATGGGCATCTTGCGGCCGTAGCCGAATGATTTTTCCGTAACTTTAAGACCTACAGGCAGCTGCTTGCGCTTATATTCATTTGCTTCTATGCGCCTTAGGACGGAAAGCACCAGCTTCGCGCTATGTCCTTTTTTGACTATTTCAGGCGCGGTCAGGCCTTCCTCCATATAGAGGCGTATGATGGCGTCGAGGCTTTCATACGGCGGCAAATCGTCCTGATCCTTCTGGCCGGGCTTTAATTCGGCGGTCGGCGGCCTCTCGATTATAGCGCGCGGAATTACTTCCCCGCCCATGTTGATGTTCCCGGCCAGCCGGTAAACCTCGGTTTTCAGCAGGTCTGAGATGGGCGCTATGGCTCCTGCCGTATCACCGTAAAGAGTGCAATAGCCCAGGGCAATTTCCGATTTATTGCCGGTGGTGAGCGTCAGCCAGTTGTTCGCGTTCGCCAGCGCCATCAGCATGGTCCCCCGTATCCTGGCCTGGAGATTCTGCATGGTCAGCGTTACTCCGCTTTCCGGGCTTTTTTCGCCTAAAGCTTTCAGGAGGGTGCGGTAGACGCCGCTGAGCGGAATGATCCTGGTTTCAATGCCCAGGTTGGAGGCTAAAGCCAGGGCGTCGTCCACGCTCTGCTTGGCTGTATAGGGGGATGGCATCAGCACCCCCGTCACGTTCTCCGGCCCAAGCGCCCTGGCGGCAAGGGCGGCCACGACCGCCGAATCGATGCCGCCGCTCAGGCCCAGCACCGCTTTTTTGAAGCCTAGTTTATTGAAATAGTCTTTAATGCCGAGCGTAAGGGCAGCGGCTATCTCGCCGGAAGAGTCGTCGGCAGGCGGCCCGGCCCTCGGCGGCGCGGCGGCGCCGGTATCCACCAGCAGAAGGTCTTCCTTGAAAGCTCCCGCTTTCGCTGCCAGGCGTCCGGAGGGAGTGAGCGCGAAGCTGTTTCCGTCGAAGATCAATTCGTCGTTGGCGCCAGCCTGGTTGACATAGATCACGAAAGCGCGCATTTTTTTTGCAAGCCCGGCCAGGATCTTCATCCTCCTGGCGCTCTTGCCCCTGTGGTATGGCGAGGCCGAGATGTTTATCACTATGGATGTTTTCCCGGCGCGGAGCGCGTCCACGGGATTGTTCTTGTATAAAAAGCGCTTCGGCAGAAGCGCTGTTTCCCCCCAGATATCCTCGCAGATCGTCAGCCCCAGGGTTTCACCGCGGAATTTGAAAGGGCGGTTTTCGGCGGCAGGTTCAAAGTATCTTGCTTCGTCGAATATGTCGTATGTGGGCAGCAGCGATTTTGCGCGTTTTTCCGACACTTTCCCGCCGCTTATCAGGGCGATGGCGTTAAGCAGCCCCTTGCCTTTTTTGCCTGGATTATTGTCCACATAGCCGACGGCCATGGCTATCCTGAGGTTCAGGGCGGCCAGGCCGTTAAGAGCCGAGAGGTTCTTAGCTATGAAATCTCTTCTCTCAAGAAGGTCCAGCGGCGGATAACCGCACAATGCCAGC
>CAZPMW010000176.1:0-3046 GCA_964587805.1 uncultured Elusimicrobiaceae bacterium | reverse complement strand
GAAAGGCGGCGTGCTTGTCAGCGACTGGTTCACCCAGGCCATATATAAACACGATCTTCTGGACTTCAAGCTCATCGGCATCGCCTCTTTTCCCGATACCGTGCCGGTGGGCCTGGCAGACGGGACGGACAATGTCTGGCTGACGGCCGCCGGCGGGGGCATCGAACGCAGAATGAAGAACGGAAGATTTACGCTGATCTCTAAAACGAAGCCCGAACCCAGACCGCCTGCCGGCGCCTGCTACGACGGCCTCTATTTCTGGACGGCGCACAAGGATACCGGAAGGATAATTAAGCACCTGGCCGACGACGAATTGAGCGAGCTGGCATCCTTCACCTACCCGGGCTCTGAACTTACCGCCTTTGCCTGCGACAAGCGCTTCCTGTGGGCGGCTGACGCCGGCCTGAAATCCCTGATCAAGCTTTCTCCGGACAACCCGGAAGCCATTATCTCGCGCACGCAACTCCCGCAGTTCGCGTCTAAAACCATGAAGCTGACTTCTATGGGATCAAAGCACGGGAAGCTCTGGTTTACCACCGAGGATAAAGGCAAAGGCTGGCTCTTCAATGTCACTGAACCGAAGTAAAGAATATATCCCCGCGTCTATCCGGGTATCCCTGGAGGAATCTCCTTTTTGGGGCCGCCTGCTGGCCATAAGCCCGGACAGGCTGGAGCTCATGTCGCAGTTCAGATTTAAAAAGAAAAAAATGCTGGCTTTGGGATTTGAACTCGGCGGCGAAACGTTTGAAGACGTACGCGGCACAATAGGGGACGTTTTAAAAGATTCCTGCGGATATTTTCACTACTCAATAACCCTCTCAGACAGCACGCAGCAAAAAAACATCCTGACTAAACTCCTGCAGGCGGCCGCGGATAACTGATCAAAGAACCGGCGGCTCGGAGCCGGCGACCGGAACAAGGCCCGGCGCGTGCCGGGGCAGTTTCCTGTCGTCCACGGCCAGGGCGACAGCGAAGCCGGCTGCGGCCAGAAGCGAGGCGGCCATGAACACCGACTGATATCCGTACGCCGCCCACAACAACCCGCCCAGGGCCGGCACGGTCATGGAAACTGCGTGGTCCATGGTAATGCCCAGCGAAATGGTGGGCGCGAGATCCGCCCGGTGTTCCGCTATCTTGTCCAGATATGTAGTTCTGGCGATGCGCGTGGCGAACATCAGATTATCCAGAATGAACAGGCCATAAAGCAGCGCCCTGTTCACAGAGAGCACGAAGCCGGCGCAGATAAACACAAGAATGACAGCGTCGGCGATGAACATTTTCCGCTCGCCGAACTTGTCCACAACTATGCCGAAGGCCTGGCGGAAGACAACGCCCAATAAAGCCGAGGTCATCAGGAGCGCAGCCATTGTCGCCGGGCTGACCCCGTAAACCGTAATCAGCACCCAGGGCGCGAAAGTCAGGAAGATCTGCTTGCGCGCGCCGAAAAGTATATTTAAAAAATAAAAGTACTTGTAGCGCGCTCGGAAGACGAACCGCTTGCCGCCCGGTGCCGCCTCTCCCCCTCCGCTCTTAACCCGGGCGAAAAGAAAAGCGGAGGCCGCGGCGGCCAGCGCCGCGATAAAGAAGGCCGCCTTGTAGAGCCCGGGGCCGGCCGCCTTAGCCAGCAGCCATATTATGCCGGCCCCGGCTATGGCCGCAAAATTCGTCATACCGCTTATCTGGCCAAGCCGCCGCCCCCGGTGGCCTTCTTTAGCCAGCCGCAGGCCCATCACGCTTTCCACCGCCATAAAAAGATGCCCGCCCATGCTCCAGAGAAGCATCCAGCCCGTCATCGCGACCTGAGAAGGCGATAAAAATCCGAGGCCCAGCACTCCCAGCGCGGACAAAACTCCGGTGATAACAGCCCAGGAGCGGATCGGCAGCACCGCCAGCAGGCCGGTGACGAATATAAGGATAAAGCCGGGGAATTCGCGCGGGAACTCCAGGAAGCCGCGCTCGCCGGTGGACAGGCGGAAAACGTCGTTGAGGTAGTTGTTGAAAACGGTGTTAAGTATCCCTGCGTTGATGCCAAGGACAAATACACCGGCCAGGAAGGCCCTGAGGGCGGGATCGGCCCTGTTCCAGCGCTCAAGCATGCTGCGGATCATCGGATATTCCCTGCCTTGTCGTGTCGTTCACTTGATTAGACAATAAATCGCCGCCCGTGCGCAAATCCGGCGAAATTTGGAATGTGCCTTGTTTTTTGCTATTCTAGTATCAGTACACTACGGGGTCGTGGTGTAGCCTGGTTTAACACGTCGCCCTGTCAAGGCGAAGACCGCGGGTTCGAATCCCGTCGACCCCGCCACTTTACCTCCGATTCGATAAACCCGATTCGGAGGTTTTTTTATCGCCTTTTCCGCGTCTATTTCATCATGCCGTTCCCGCCGTCCAAGCCTTCCCCAATTAATAATGCCGCCTGCTCCGGAGAAGGCAACTGGCCCTTCAGTTGTGCGGGCAGGGTCTTTAAAATCCTGTAAGTCGAAACCCCGATGGGCTTGCGGGATTCCCGCAGGTAGTACTCCACTATAGTGCGCCGCTTGCTCTTGCAGATAACTATGCCTATGGATGGGTTCTCCTCTTCCGTTTTGACCAATGAGTCCAGAGCGGCCAGGTAGAACTGCATTTTACCTACGTATTCCGGCATGAACTCGCCCACTTTAAGCTCTACCGCCACAAGGCATTTAAGGTGCCGATGGTAGAGTAGGATGTCTATGAAATATTCCTGCCCGTCCACCTCAAGCCGGTACTGGCTGCCTGCAAAGGTGAAAACGCCGCCCATCGCAGTGAGAAAGCGTCCGACCTTACCTATCAACGCCCCCTCCAACTCACGTTCACTGTGCTCCTCGCCCAGTTCCAGAAAGCCAAACGTATATTCGTCCTTTACTGCTAGCTTGGCCTGGCTGCGCACGTGTTCGGACACGGTAGAATCGAAGTTGGTCTGATTAGCCAGATATTTCCTGAAAGCCTGGGCCTCAACGTTAAGAGCAAGGGACCTCCTCCCCGAAAACCGGACCAGTTGAAAGTTGTTAAAATATCCCATGGA
>CAZPMW010000175.1:0-3053 GCA_964587805.1 uncultured Elusimicrobiaceae bacterium | reverse complement strand
GAGATACAGAAGGCGATAGAGCTGCTGGTGAATAAGCCTGCGGCCGGCTGAAGAAAGCCCGGCATAAAAAAAGGCCGCCATTGATCAGGCGGCCTTTTTCTGTTTAATCTGCCCTGTTGCTGCGGTCTTAGAACATTCCTTTGACCAGGAGGGAAACCACGTTGTCCACGTAATTATTCTGCCGCTCATTAGAACGGCGGGCTTTGTAAGCATACGCCACGCCGGTGGTCAGCCATTTCTGCAGATTGTAATCCAAAGTTGCGCCTGCGCCTGTCAGGCCGTCATGGCGCTTGGCGTTGGTTCCTATCGTTTCTTCCGGATACCTCATGGTCTCGTAGCTGCAGCTTACTCCGGCTTTGAATTTATTCAACTCCCTGATAACCCTCAGATAGTTAAGCGTGGAGATGTAATAGCGGCTGTCCAGATAGATGGATTCGACATTCGCTCTCTTTCCGAACACAAGCACTTCCGTGTTCTTTTCCGGGGTCCAGTTAAGCTGGAGGCCGTATCCGCCGGTAGTCTGCTTGTCGGCCGCATTGTTCAGACCCGCGTCATAAGTCCGGGACTGAAACCCGCCGGTCATCGTTCCTGTAAGTTTAGCCGTAAGATCGCCGGTAACACCCAGGTCGATGTTGTTATAGATAGCGTCATTGGTCCTGACGTCAGTGACCAAGTTCGGCTTGTCGTAACGGAGGGAGCCGTAGTGATAGGCCACAAAAACTTTCGTCTTAGGCTGAACCTTATAGTTAAGCGTCGCGCCGGCCAGAACTTCCGCCCGATCCAGCATGTCATATCTGGATGCAAGATAGTCGTACAGGGTGTGCTGGGCGTCGACGCTATAGCCGAACCGTCCCTTGAGAGGAGCTTCAAACGCCGCTCTGGCGATGTTCTGCACCCATTTGGCACGCGCCGTAAGTTCAGAGGTCGCCGGATCCGTGGTTTCGCGGTAGTTGTCTACGATTGAGAGCTTACGGTCACCCGACAGTTTGTAACCCATGTCCAGCGCCGCTGTATGATGTACGGCGTTATTCGTCCTGTACGCCCTGGAATAGGTGAGAATATCTATATTATAGGCGCCCTTGAGGCTGAGCCGGGGGCCCTCGCTGCTCAGGAAGCCGAAACCAACCGAAGCCTTGTTGATCAGTGAAGACTTCGCGGCATCACGCGTAAGGTAAATATTGCTGTCGTACGATTCCTGTAAGCCGACCACCGGGTGTATGGCTACGCCGCCAAGCTTAAGGTTCTGTATCGCTGACACTGAAGCTGCGGAAAGGGTTAAGACTACGGCTATTACGATTTTTTTCATTTGGTTCATACTTTGATGGGAGGATGTTTATTTACTTGTGAAAAGCCAGGGCAAACAAAGACGGCCGCGCAAAAGCCGCGCGGCCGCCTTGCCCGCCGTTTATTACGGCGCTGAGGGACTTACTTCCTCTGATTCCTGAAGTTCCCGGGTCACATGATTGGAATTTTCCGGAGTATAAGCCGGCCTGTCCGACACGCTCATATCGGGCGGATTATCGAACGAGGGCTGCGGGTTGGGGGTATTGCCGTTGTCAGGGCCATTGCCTACTGCATCATTTCTGACAGCATCGCGCATATCGTCGGTAATAGCGGGCGCGCTTTCGTGCGAACGGGTATGCCGGGAAGGGCTATTGACCGGGCTATTTCTGCCAGCGTCCGTTAATGCATCCCTTAGCTCCGGGGCCTGGCCTGACATCCTATGGCCGATAAGGTAATAGGCAGGAAACAATGTAAGCAATAGCAATGCGATGATAGTGTTCCTTCTTTTATTGTTGTTGTCGGCCATTTGATTCCTCCTAGTGGATGCAAACTCAGATTTCTACAGAGATAGTTTACCTGAATGGGGTAAAAGTGTCAATGCCCAAAGGGCCCAGAATGTCAAAGGCAAATGGCCCGATACAAGCAGGGCAAAACGGGGCAGGCCGACGAATTATTGTACAATATAAAAATGAAATTTACGGCGCATATTGTACTGGCGGCCGGACTTATTGCCTTCGGCTCGTCATCAGCCGGCGCGGCGGAAGGCGGCTTCCCGCTGTGCATGTACGGAGCGAAGGCTATAAAAGATCTGGCCGTTATAAAAGAAGCCGGCTTCAACTGTTTTCAAACCTATACAAAGGATCCGGCTGTTTTAGCAGGGCTGGCGGCGGAGGCGGACAGGCTCAAGCTGAGGATGCTGGCGTACCCTGACGGAGTTATCGGCTCCAGTTACAGCGTCCGGGCTAAAACCTGGCCTATGCTGGCCTGGTATCTGTGCGACGAACCGGACATCCACGGAGTAACTCCCGCGGCACTTGAGAAGATGGACGCCAAGACCAAAGCCTGGTCTTCGGCACAACCGACAGCTTTTGTGGTAGGACAGGGGTCCGCCGCCTTTAACTACGGAGCGACGGCGGACGCGCTTATGGTGGATTGGTACCCGGTGCCCCACATGAGACTGGAATCTCTGGGGTACCATGTATCACTGACAAGGTCCGCCGCTAGAACGCTGGATAAAAAACGGCCTGGGAAACCGGTATGGGCCGTAATACAGGCCTTCGATTGGAGGCTGTTTCCCCAGCACCACGAAAAGCGCATCGGCAGATTCCCCACTCTGGCCGAAATAAGGTTTATGACCTATCTGGCTCTTGTCCGCGGCGCGGACGGGCTGTTCTATTTCTCTTTCTCACAGGAGGAAAAGACCCTGGACGCCTGGCCGGACCGCTGGTTTATCCTGAAATCCATAGCTTCCGAAATAAACGCGCTCAGGCCCATGCTGGAGAAAGGGAAATGGACCGGGATGCTGAAAGGATCAGATCCGCGGCTTGAAGCGTGGACAATTTCCCGGCGTGGAAAGCGCTGCGTGATACTGATCAATACGTCAGGCTCGGAAATTCCCCTTAACGTAGGCGCCTTAAAGAACTGGCGGCCGCTGTTCGAGGAAAAAAGATCCTTGAACGAGCTGCTGCGCGGAAAGAACCTCGTCCCGCCATACAGAGTGCTGATCCTGGAAAATTGAAATTTTCCACCCAACGGACCTTCAGAACCGT
>CAZPMW010000174.1:0-3053 GCA_964587805.1 uncultured Elusimicrobiaceae bacterium | reverse complement strand
GAACGGCTGATACAAAAAGAGATTGACGAAATACAGGCTTCGTCACTGTATCCGCCTGATACGCGGGAGCTGCTGGCAAAATACTACAAGCGCATACAGTCAGGCGAGCGGGACCTTTGTTTTTAAACTGAATATGGACCTCAAAGAGATCGCGGAGATACTCAGGGATACGGCTTCGCCGGACTCGCTTTTTAAAAAAGCCGATGAAACGCGCCGCGAGTACTGCGGCGACGAGATACACGTGCGGGGCCTTATCGAATTTTCCAATCATTGCGTCCGTAACTGTTTCTACTGCGGCTTGCGCGCCAAGAACCTGGGCGTGAGGAGATACCGCCTCACCGCGGAGGAGATCGCCGGCGCGGCCGGCTCTGCCGCCCGGATGGGCATGCGCACCGTGGTTCTTCAATCGGGAGAGGACCCCTGGTTTACCGCTGAGCGCCTGTGCGCCGTTATCCGGGCCGTAAAGGCCGCCTCAGGCGCGGCCGTAACGCTTTCTATCGGAGAGCGCACAAAAGAGGAGTACGAGTCCTTCCGGGCAGCGGGGGCCGACCGTTTCCTCCTGCGCTTCGAAACATCTGACGCAAAACTTTTCTCCATGCTGAGGCCCGGCGCCTCCCTGTCCGGCCGCCTTAAATGTCTTGAGTGGCTGAAGGCTTCCGGATTTCAGACCGGTTCGGGGGTCATGGTCGGTCTGCCTGGGCAGTCCTGTGAATCCCTGGCGAGGGACCTGCTTTTGTTCCGCGACCTGGAGCTCGACATGATAGGAGTGGGCCCGTTTATTCCTCATCCGGACACGCCCCTCGGGGCCGCGCCTGGCGGCTCGCTTGAGCTGACGCTGAAGGTAGTGGCTCTGGCCCGCCTTCTGACGCTTAACGCCCATATTCCGGCCACCACGGCCATGGGCAGCATAGATCCGCAAGGCAGGCAGAAAGCCCTCCGCTGCGGGGCCAACGTCATAATGCCCAATGTCGGGCCTCTGGAATACAGGAAAGATTATTCCATCTACCCTGATAAAATCTGCACCTCTGACAGCGCCGAAAAATGCGCCGGCTGTGTTGCCTCTATGATCTCGGGCCTTGGCCGGACAAGGGCGGAGGGCTTCGGGCACAGCCTGAAAAAAAAGGGGGAGCAGGATCATGCAGACAACGCCTAAAAGCATGCGTCTTCAGATAGCTATTTTCGGGCGCACCAACGTCGGAAAGTCTAGCGTGCTGAATATGCTTGCCGGGCAGGACGTCTCCATCACTTCCCCGGTGCCAGGAACTACCACGGATGTGGTGGAGAAGGTGATGGAACTTCTGCCGGTAGGGCCGGTGGTTTTTCTGGATACCGGCGGCCTGGATGATGCGTCCGCGCTGGGCGGCCTCCGTACAGCCAGGACAAAAAAAGTTTTTGACCGCGCAGATGTCGCCGTGCTTGTGACCGAGGCGGAGATCTGGGGCCAATGGGAAGAGGAGGTGGTCCGTCTGGCCGGTGAAAAAGGTATCCCGGTCCTTCCTCTTATCAACAAAACCGATATCATCCATCCTTCCGCCGATTTCCTGGTTGCGGTACAGCGCGCCGCCGGCAGGCCGTTGCTCTGTTCGGCCGTGGACAGCGCTGCCAAGGACTCCGCCGTAGCTGAATTCAAGAGCCGCCTGATGTCAGTTCTGAAAATGGCCGCAAACACCGCTCCCGCAGGCATACTGGGCGACCTGGTCCTGCCCGGAGAAACCGCCGTGCTGATAGTGCCGATAGACAAGGAGGCCCCAAAAGGCAGGATAATACTGCCGCAGGTGCAGACCATACGCGACCTGCTGGACAATGGGGCCATGGCCCTGACGGTCCGGGAGCTGGAGTACTCCGGGGCGCTAAAGGCCCTCGCGCGCAAGCCGGCTCTGGTGGTCTGCGATTCGCAGGTCGTAGACCTGATGGTAGCGCAGACTCCGGCGGACGTTCCATGCACCACCTTCTCGATCCTGTTCGCGCGGCTAAAGGGGGATCTGCCTGTGTTATCGGCCGGGGCCGCGGCTTTGCGCGGATTAAAGCCTGGAGATCCGGTTCTTGTCGCGGAGGGTTGCAGCCACCATCCTATCGAGGACGATATCGGCAGAGTGAAGCTGCCCAAATGGCTGGCTGAAGCCGCCGGGGGACCTTTAAATATAGACACAGTATCGGGGCGCGATTTCCCGCAGTCGCTTGCCGGCTATAAGCTTGTTATACAATGCGGCGGCTGTATGCTGACGCGCAAAGAGGTGCTGAACCGCATAGAGAAGGCGGGGGCGGCCGGGGTCCACATCACCAACTACGGCCTCGCTATCTCCGAGTGCAAAGGCGTGCTGAGGCGCGTTTTAAGCCCATTCAGGGAGGCGCTTGCCGCCTATGAAAAAGCGAAAATTTAATTTAAAGCCCTGTTTTTTGCTAATATCTAAACATACCCGCTTTTGACAGGCAGTTGATCGCGGCGAATTTAAGGAGATTAAAATGGCAAACCCAAAATTCATGAAACCGGTGCAGCCTGACGCGGATCTGGCTGCTGTGGTAGGAAGCACGCCCATTCCCAGAACCGAGATAATTAAAAAGATGTGGGACTACATAAAGGCCAACGGCCTGCAGGATAAGGTCAACAAGCGAAACATCAACGGCGATGAGAAGCTGCTGAAGCTTTTCGGGAAGCCGCAGGTAACGATGTTCGAACTGGCCGGCATCATCTCAAAGCACGTGAAATAAGCGCCTCCGCCTCCGGCTAATGTAAAAGGGCTTGCCTTTTGTACGGGTAAGCCTTTTTATGTTTTCCCGGGCGGGAGAGGCAAAGGCCGGAATGGCGCAGCCCGCAGGGCCACCGACCTTTTATTTCTAATAGGATATTTGTAATAATATAGATATCATTAAGGATGGTTCAGGGGAGGCTATATAATGAAGAGAACAGGATACATCTGTCTGGCCGCTATGCTCGCGGCGTCTTTTCCCGGTGGTCTTTTCGCTGAAACTTTCGATCCTCTCGACAACTTTAAGGCGAACATCGCCGATGGTCTGGTAAAGCCGTTCGCGGCCGACCTCGGCGGGCTTATCGG
>CAZPMW010000173.1:0-3087 GCA_964587805.1 uncultured Elusimicrobiaceae bacterium | reverse complement strand
AACAGAAACCCCGGAAAGGAATTCAAAATAAGCAAAAGACCCAGAACAGCCGCTTTAGTCTTCATCATAGGCAATTATACCTCTTTTTCCTTATCCTTCACTCGGGCCCCGCCTCTACGGCTTTAACCAGGGATTTTACGACCTTCCTCAGTTCCTCCACCTTCTGTTCCAGTTCCTTGTCCTTTACCTGCCCGCCACCGCCGGCGGCGCCGGCCCGGCCGGACAGGATCTTCTCCTCCAAAGACTCTATTTTTCGCGCGAACTGGTCCAGCCGCGCCCCGGCCGCATCCCCCCCGGGGCCTTTCTCCCTGAAATTCTGACAATAGGCGAACAGCGCCAGCGCCATGACGAAGGAAAACAGCATAAACGCAACGGTACCGGCCAAAGCAAGATAATTCAGTCCCTCCAGGACGCCGGCCAGCGCTGCGGCCAGCGAGGCCAGCATTCCGAAAAGCATGGCCTCTTTATTCTCGCTCCAGATAACGTTGGCGCCGGACGGAGAGTGAACGCGCTCCGGGCGCGGCAGCTCCGCGCGCGCGACAACGGGTCTTTCCGTCCTTGGCGGACGGGGAGGCTGGAGTGTATCGCGGAACTTATACGGGGCGGCCGCAGGCGTGTCCACGGGTCCTGCCGGCGGGACCGGACCGGGGCTTGGCGCAGGGCGGACCTCACCTCTCAGGCGGTCCAGCAGGTCCCGGATCTCGTTCTCGTTCTTCATATTTCCTCTGTCACCGTGCGCCGCTTCTTTTCCAGGGCTGAGAATTTCTCCTCCCTGGCAGCCAGATCCCGCTCCCTGGCCTCCAGCTCTAGCCTGGCTCTGTCGAAAGTTTTCAGAAGCTCCTCTTTTCTCGCGTTGGCCTCGGATTCCAGGTTTTTTTCTATCAGCTTCAATTCCCGCACCCTGCCGGCGTACTCGGCATCAAGAACGCCGCCTTTCTCCTCGAATTTTTTATTCTTCTCTTCCCAACGGGCGAACATTTCCATCTCCTTACGGCTCACTACGTCATAGAGTTCCTGCATTTTGGCCACATACTTGAAATTCAGATTCGTCTCGGCCTCGGAGAACTTCACTCTCAGCGCCGCTATTTCGGCTTCCTTCTCCCGCAACGCTCCCTCCAGCTCCGCGAGCTTTTTGGAGTTCTCTTCGCGGGCTCCGGCCAGGCCGGCCATTCGCGTTTTGTAGTCTGACATATCGTTTTCAAACATCCGGGCCCGCTCTTTATAGGTTTCTTCCATGAATTTAACCCGGCTGGCGCAATCGGTTTCATATTCCTTCACCACCCCGTTCAGGGATTTTATATCCGGCTCGAATTCATCCATAACCGCGCCGAGGTGCACGGCGGCCGGATTTTTATCCTCCCATAGCCGGGCGAGCAGTTTTTTCAGACGCTCCATCAGTTCGATCGGCACGCACTGTATCAGGGTGTCTTTTTCCATATAGCTGTTTCCTGTATATCTATTTTTTGCTCTTATATTCCGCGATGGTTTTGGTCAGTTCCACCTTGAGCTTCTGTATTTCCGACATCCGAGCCGCGAGATCCTTCTCCCGCTCCAGCTGCTGCGCATTGAGGACGTTCTCCCGCTCGGAGAGGGTCTGTCTCTGCGCGAATATTTCCTCGTTGAATGCGTTGATCTTCATGTTCAGGGCGGAATACTGTGTATCCAGTTCGGCCTGCTTCTGCCGCCAGAAATCTCCGCCCTGGCGCACCAGGCTGTCTTTGGACTTCAGCATTTCTTCCATCTCCCTTAGCCTGCCCTCGCATTCCTGTCTGACCCCGTCCAGGCGGGCGGCGGCAGCTTTTTCCATTTTATCCTGCCGGCTCTCATATTCCTTCATCATCGCCTTTATCTTATCGTCCTGCTCGGTTATCTGACCAAGGTATACTGTCGCGGCGTTCTGACGACTATCCATGAGCTCCGCCTCTATTTCCTGCAGCTTCCGGTCCGACGCGGCGATATGGGCCTGCCTGTGCTCCAGCTCCTCGGTCAGCCGTGCCTTTTCCCTTCTGAAAGCTTCTTCCGAAGCTTTCAGCGCATCCGCGTTACTTTGCTGAAGCCGGCTAAGTTCTTTCTCCAGAAAGCGCATTCTCTCCTGCTGCATTAACGCGGCTTTTTCCGCGGCATCCGAGACCCTGACGTTAAGCTCGGACGCCAGGACTTCTTTAAGCTTAAGCATCTCCGTCTGATGGGCATGCTCCTTGTCCATCATCCCGTTCATGTACGTGTCTGCCTTCAGCTGCACGGCGGCGAGTTCTTCGCGCATCTTTGCCGCCGCGCTTCTGAGCGCTTCATTCTCAATCGCCGCACGGCGGACGCCCGCCTCGTAATTCGCGGCCAGTTCCGCCGCGCGTTTATCGTGTTCGCTCTGCATTTCCTGCTTCAGCGCGGCCGCTTCAGCTTCCAGGCGGTCCTTGCGCTCCTTATACGCCGCCTCAAGCCCGGCTGATTTCCTGGCGACAGTCTCGTTCGCCGCGGACCTGAGAGCTACAGCGGCCTGCTCAGCCTGTTCTGCCAATTCCGCCTTCAGCCGTACGCTCTCCTCTTCTTTTGCGACAACAGAAGCGGACAGCGTCTCGATTTCTTTCTGGGCTTTCCTGAAATCCTCCGCGGCATTGGAAATCATGGTTTCCAGCCTGGCCTCCTGCGCCTGCCAGGTGGTCCGCTCGAACCCGATACGTGCGGACGCTTCCTTGTTAAGAGCCGCTTCTTTGGCGGCAAGTCCGTTCGCAAGCGCTTCGCGCCGCGCGGCATGATCGGCTTCAAGGGCGGCTATCTTGGCGGTGAAAGCGTCCTCTTTTTCTTTCAGCCTGGCAGCCAGCTCCTCCCTATAAGATTCTCTAAGCTCGCCAACGCGCTTTTCCATGTCTCCCTGTTTAGCGTAGGCCGCAGTCAGCTGCTCTTCCTTCGTCCTGCCCTCCTTCGCCAGCCGGTCTTTCTCCTGCCCGAAGGCGGCCCGCAGCTTCACTATCTCCGTCTTAAAATCATCTGCCTGGGCTTTCAGCGCGGCGTCCTTATCCGCAATCTTAGCCATTAGCTCCTGGTGGTGCGCGCCGCTCACAGCGTTAAGCTTGTTCTCAAGCTCTTTCA
>CAZPMW010000172.1:0-3204 GCA_964587805.1 uncultured Elusimicrobiaceae bacterium | reverse complement strand
ATCTACGCATTGCTCTGGACGCGCACACTCGCTCAGTCCGGCGGGACTACGGTGGCCGCCGCCCCGGCGACCGGGCTTTTCCTGCTGGGGCTCAGTATCGGTTCACTCACCGCAGGGCGGCTGTCGGACTCTCTGGCTAACGGCGGGGCCGTGAATTTGTTCCGGCTCTACGCCGCCCTCCATATTTCGGCTGCGCTGCTTTCCTGCGCGAATTTGCTGCTGTTCCCTCCTCTCGCACTCTCAGCCGGGCCGTACAGGTACTGGGCGGCAGGCGCTTTAGCGCTGGCGCAGGCGTTGGCGCTCGGCGCTGCCTGGCCGGTTATGTTCCGCATTGTTTTTGGTTCCGGGAAAAATTGGGGTGTTTCCGCCAGTGTTTTTTTCGTCAACGTACTGGGCGCTTGCGCCGGAGCCGTATTATATCACTTCCTGATCGTTCCCAAAATGGGCCTGCAGGCTGCGGCCGGTGTCGGCATAGCGCTGACTATATTGTCCGCCGCGGCGGTTCTATTATCCTTTGACCCCAAACGTTGTACAGCAGGGAACCTTTCCACGGGCGCGATTCGGCCGGAAGAGAGCGAGTCCGGTTCCGAGAACACGGGCGGCCGGGCCCGGGTCTTCGCCCTGCTGGCGGTTACAGGCTTTGCCGCCATGGGCCTTGCGGTAATGTGGCTGAGAACTTTCGGACTCCTTTTCGGCAGCTCGGTGTATTCTTTCGCCATACTGACGGCGGTTCTGCTTTTCGCATTGGCGCTAGGCGGTCTCGTGTCGCGCCGGCTGACCCGCGGTTCCGTTTCCGCCGGCGGGCTGGGCGTTATAGTGGCCGCCTGCGGCGCAGCTACGGCGGCAGGCATGGCGCTGATTACGGCTTACCCCGAATTAATGCTGCGGCTTGAGATAAACAGTATAGCCTCGTTCCCCGGCTA
The DNA here is from genome assembly GCA_964587805.1 of uncultured Elusimicrobiaceae bacterium. Classification (GTDB taxonomy): domain Bacteria; phylum Elusimicrobiota; class Elusimicrobia; order Elusimicrobiales; family UBA9959; genus YA12-FULL-51-18. Next base: position 2,281 of record CAZPMW010000172.1, on the reverse strand, counting down.
TACCCTGCTCCAGTCCGCTTTGACCGGCGCTGTGGTTCTGTTACCGGGCATCTTGTCAGGCAGCGTGCTTCCGTACGGGGTAAAGGTGCTGGAAGGCGATGATCAAGCGGCCGGCGCGGTGTCCGGGGCAGCTTATGCCGCGTATACCGCCGGCGCGGCGTTCGGCGTAGTACTGGCCGCCGTTTTCGTAATGCCGGCGCTAGGCCTAAAAGGCGGCATCGTTTTCTTCGCCGCCATCCTGGCGGTAATGCCGCTGATACTGTCCACCAGCCGCAGGGATTTCCTCAAAGCGGCCGCCTGGGCGCTTATCGTCGCTCTGGCAGGAGCGCTGGCCCTCTACCGCTGGGACGAGCGCAAGATGGCATCAGCGGTCTTCTATTACAATGGGGTGGTGCTGAACGAGACGGGCTGGAACATGGTGTTCTACAAGGACGCCCGCGAATCCACGGTGTCGGTCACGAAGTACCGCGGCGAGCATACGCTTCGGGTAAACGGAATGGTGGAGGCGTCCACGAGGGGCGAGATAGACACACAGCTTCTGCTTGGCCACTTACCCGCGCTTTTGCACAGGTCGCCGGGCGACGCGCTGGTCCTCGGGCTGGGTAATGGCGCGGCTGCGGGGGCGCTCACTTTGCATCCGGAAGTGCGCACCATAACTATTGTAGAGAAGGAGCCGGAGTTGGCCAGGGCCGCGGCGAAGTATTTTTCAGGCGTGAACCGCTCTGTGCTTGAGGACCCTAGGACCAAACTGGTCATCAACGACCCCAGGGGCTTCCTACGGGGCTATGGGCGGAAGTTCGATATTATAGCCGCCGGGTCGTCGAACCCGTGGATGGCCGGAGCCGGCAGCCTGTATACCAGGGAATTTTTCGACCTGGCCCGCACCCGGCTGCGCGGCGGCGGCATCTATTTCCAGTGGTTCCATCTGTACAATATCGGCCTGCCGGAGGTGAAAAGTATATTAGCCACCTTCAGGTCGGTGTTCCCATACTCGGCTATAATGCTAGGCAACAATCCGTCCGATGTTTATCTGGCCGGCAGCGACAGGCCGCTGGATATTGACTGGGGCAGTTTAGCCGCCTACCGCGCCACCGGCCTCGCCCCCGGTGGGCGCGCCGCCGGTCTGTTCTGCAGCGCCGGCATTACGCCGGAGATGATATCCGGCGCCGAACTCAATACGGACGCCCGCCCCATGCTGGAATACCGTGCCCCGCTCAGCTTGCGCGCTAATACATCACCGGCAAATCTGGATTATATGGCGCGCGTCTGCGCCGCGCCGGTGAACCTGCTCGCCAAGCTCAATGTTCCGCCCAAATACCGCGTGGCGGCCGGACGCGCCATGGAGGCCAGGGCCATGCTTATGCAGGCGATGGCCAGGCACGATGCCGGGGACCTGGACGGCTCGATAGGCCTGCTGGACGAGGCTCTGCGCATAGATCCGGACGCGCCCTTCCTGAAGATGCTGGCCGCTGTCGCATACCATAAAAAAGCAGCCTCTTTAATCTATGCCGGCGCTATTGACGCCGACTATGACGCGAATGTGTGGACGAAGAAGTGCCTGACCTACTGCCTGAAGCTGGATCCGGATAATTACCGCGGGCGGATAGACCTTGTTTACCTCTATATACACCAGGAACGCTACCGGGAGGCCGAGGCCATGCTGCGCGAGGGCGAAAAAAGGTTCCCCTGGTCTGGAGCGGTGCAGATGTACAAGGGCGTAATAGCCGGTCTGAAAGGCGACCATGCCGCAGAGAAGGAACTGCTGCAGAAAGCCTATTCGCTGGAAAGCTGGAATCCGGTCATAAAAAGACATCTTGCCGCTTTCTACGCCAGGCAGGGCGACAGCGTTAAGGCCAACTCGCTTTTTAAGGATTAGAGGGGGCATTCTGTCCGGCAGGGAGGCTTTTTGGAACATTGCCGGATATGCCTTGCGCCGCAGTCAGATTATAATATGCCACGCGTAGGTCTGGTTTAAGGCGCAATGCTTCCCGGTAATGGGCAACAGCTTCATCCCGCTTGCCGAGCGCGGCTAGCGCGAGTCCAAGGTTGTTGTGGGCCTCCGGATAATCCGGCCTGAGGCGTAATGCCTTGCGGTAGTGAGTTGCGGCCTCTTCAAGTTTACCCTGTGCGGCCAGGGCAAGCCCGATGTTGCTATGCGCCTCCGAGTAATCCGGTCTGAGGCGCAATGCCGCGCTGTAATGCATGATCGCCTCGCCCCGCCTGCCGAGTTTATCCAGTGTTGCCCCCAGGTTGTTGTGTGCCTCCGGATAACCAGGTCTGA
>CAZPMW010000171.1:0-3286 GCA_964587805.1 uncultured Elusimicrobiaceae bacterium | reverse complement strand
CATAAGCGCCTGGGCGTCGCACGATGGGTGCGCGAAGATGAAATCTTTTCCACCGGTCTCTCCGACTATGCGCGGGTACCCCCGGTATTTACCGTAATTGTTCACTATGGTAGACCACATGCCGTTGAACACGGAAGTGGAGCCGGTAAAGTGCAACCCCATAAAGTCCTTGCTGTTTATAACCGGATCGCCCACTTCTCCGCCCGAACCGGGGACCATGTTTATGACCCCGTCCGGAAGCCCGGCCGCCTGAAGGAGCTGCATGATGAAATAGCCGGAGTATACGGCGGTAGAGGCAGGCTTCCAGATCACGGTGTTGCCCATTATGGCCGGCGCGCCGGCAAGATTGCCGGCTATGGCGGTGAAATTAAAAGGCGTCACTGCGAATACGAAGCCCTCCAGCGGCCTGTAATCCGTGTAGTTCCAGATTCCGCGCGCAGAGGACGGCTGCTGCCTGTATATCTGTTCCGCGTAGGATGTGTTGAACCTGTAAAAATCAGTTAGCTCGCACGCGGAGTCAATCTCCGCCTGAAAAGCGTTTTTGGACTGGCCAAGCATGGTGGCGGCGTTCAGGGTCTGGCGCCATGATGTTGAGAGCAATTCAGCGGCTTTGAGGAAAATGCTCGCACGCGAATGCCAGGGCATCCTGCACCAGGTCCGCCTGGCCGTGGCCGAAGCTTGAATGGCCATTTCAACCTCACGGGGCCCGGCTTTGTGAAAGCGGCCTATCACGTGCTTCTTGTCATGGGGCAGCACGATATCCGAGGTGTTCCCGGTCCGCACTTCTTTGCCGTTGATGATGAGTGGGATGTCTATTTCCCTTCCTTTAAGTTCGGTCAGTTTGCTCTTGAGCTCCTTGCGCTCCGGGCTGTCGGGACAATAGTCCATAGGCCGCTCGTTCACCGGCACCGGCACCTGAAATATCGTATTCATAATGTCCTCCGTAATTCCGTATCACAATTGTAACATTCCGCGATATATTAGTATAATTCATAATATTCATACCAACTATAACTAATACTCATAGCAGCTAATTATGGCGTTAAACCTTTATCAGCTTAAAGCATTCTTTACTGTGGCCCAGACGCTCAATTTCAGCGAGGCCGCCAGAAAATTATATATCACTCAGCCCGCGATCAGTCACGCCGTGGCCAAACTTGGTAAAAGCGTCAAGGGCGAGCTGTTTAAGCGGACCGGCAACACGCTGACTCTGACTGAAACCGGAGCGATCCTCTATAAGGCCTGCGAAACGGCGTTTTACGCGCTGGAGCGGGCCGGGGAGCAGATCTCCGCGATCCAGGGCAGGAATATCGGCGCGATAAGGCTTGGGGCGACCATTGAATTCGGCACTACTCAGCTGATAAAATCCCTGAAAGGATTTATCAAAGACAACCCGGATATACATATTGATTTTCTCTTCAGTCACGACCTGTTAAAGCCTCTCCTGAGAGATGAAGTGGACATTATTATCGATTGCAAGAGCCACCAGGCGGATGGCCTTGAAAAAACCCCGCTTTTCCGCGAAGAGTACGTTGTCATAGCCGTCCGGGAGTTCGTGCGAACGCATAAAATACGCAAGCCGGAGCATCTTTCGGCTTGCCCGGTTTTATCCATAGATAAGAGCGCCCAATGGTGGGGGAATTTCCTTAACGCCCTGCCGGCGTCCGGGCGCCCGGATTTCTCGAGAGTCACCGAAATGCCGCACATCAGAGCTATTATAAACGCCGCCCTGGAGGGTCTGGGGATAGGTTTTGTGCCCAGGTACTGCGTAGAGAAGGAATTGAACGCCAAAGCGCTGGTGAACGTGTTCCCGCATCTGAAGCTTCTGGAGGACAATTTCTCCGTATACCAGAAGACAGGTAAGGCCGGGCTCGAGCGTCATATCAGTCTGGTGGACTATCTTAAGAAGAACATGCCCCGCCTGTGACCCTCATCCCGTAACAAGAGCACACACAAACACATGTCCGCGGCCGGGCTTGAGCGGCGGATTTGTGGCCTGCGTTCATACTTTTATGTAAAATAGTATGAATATGAAAAGAAATGACGCATTGCTGGACCGGTTCACCGTATGCCTTGAAAAGGGGCTGCGGCGCAGGCTTGATGAAATAGTCGGTGAACGCGGCTACCCCAGCCGCTCCCGGGCGCTTTCTGATTTTATAAGGCGCGCAATAGTCAGGAAAGACTGGCGCCGGGGGAAGAAGTGCGCCGCCGCTATTTCTGTGGCGTATAAACTCTCCGACAGCCGTCCGGCTCAGGGAATAGGGGCCCTGCTTGCTTCCAGCGCGGAGAACGTGCTTTCGGTACAAACCAATATATTGCCGGGAGGGAAAGCGCTCTCAACGGTATCCGTAACAGGAAAACCGGGTGAGCTTGAGAGGCTTGCTGACGCGATGCGGGCGCTGAAAGGCGTTACGCATGGCTCATTTTCTATCGTAGCCCCTCTGTAGGCTGATGTTCATGAACTCATTCAAACATGCTTTGGCTGTTATAGCGTTTTGCGTCGTACCTTCTGCGGCCGCTGAAATTGAACTGACCGTGGTAACCCCGGCAAGGACTTCGCGGGCAATAAGCGATGTCCCCGGTTCGGTGGAGGTAATAAGCGCGCCGCAACTTAAAGGCGCTCCCGGCGCCACGCTCAACGATAAATTAACAGCAATCATTCCCGGCGCGGTCAGCAGCAGGCTGAACGGGATATATTCCTTTTCTTCAGCTGTTTCGCTGCGGGGCCTGCCGGCAAATGAACAAGGCCGCACCTTGGTGCTGCTGGACGGCGTGCCGGTTAATACCGGCGCTACCGGGGCGGTAAACTGGAACCGCCTTGCCGCAGAGGACATAGGCAGTATTGAGGTGTTCAAAGGCCCCGCTTCTTCGCTCTACGGTCCGAACGCCGCCGCCGGCGTTATAAATATAATAACCAAAAAGTCCGTCTCCGGGTACCGGCTGGGGACGGCATACGGGACATATAATACGTTTCAGGCTAATGCAGGGGCCGGCGCCAGAATTAAAAACCTCTCCCTGTCCATGGATGGCAGTTGTCTCACCAGCGACGGCTATAATTCAACGCCGAAAGACCAGCGTGATATTCCGGACTACACTGTTAATAAATATGTGAGAGAGAAGACCGCCTCGGCTAAGGCCTCTCTCGACCTGGGGGAAAAAGGCGTTGTCGACGTGCAGTATTCGCGCAACGAGGGCTTACGCGGAGAGGGCGCGCGCATACGAGCTTCGGACGGGGTCAGCAGGCGTTATAACACTAATTTCGCGCGCGCAGGGTGGCGCGGCGACA
>CAZPMW010000170.1:0-3359 GCA_964587805.1 uncultured Elusimicrobiaceae bacterium | reverse complement strand
ATTGAAGGGTACGCTGGCCGTCTTATCCGACAGGCTGCCTGTCTTTCCGGAAACAGTTCCGGGATCCCGGCTGAGGTTGGCAGCCAGCACCCTGAGCATGGCCGGGCTGCCTGGAAGCAACTTCAGATCCGGGGTCCGATAGCCGGACAGAGGCGGGTTCGAACTCGCCGTAAAGTAACGGTAAGTGCCTGTCGCCGCCACCGCTGAATAGAGCGCCAGATTAAAAGCGGTGGAACCGCTCTGAAGGTCCTGTACGATCGCCCCTACCTTCGGGTCGGAAGGAGTTAATGTCACCTGACGGTTGTCGCTGACTATGTTCCAATAATCATCCGTCGCCAGAACCGTCACCATGGTGGATATATTCGCCGTCCAATCCTGGATATTGGCCGCAGCCGTGCTGGTTTTGCCGCCCCACAGATTGCCGGTCAGGGCGCCGCCGGCCTGATAGTATGGCGGGACCGTATCGGGCTTGCCTGACTTTAGCGCCTCTCCCGGCAGCAGTACAAGCAGTCTGGTCGCGACGCCGGCCCCGACTGCTATCGGGGCCGAGGTGCTGGAATCCACGGCTGAACCGACCGGGCTTGCGACTATCCTCTGGGCTCCGCCTGTATACAGCGTGAATTCAAAATTAGTAGTGCCGTTATCAAGCGTCCTGGTATAAGCCGGCGTGGCGTAGATGTCCGTGGGCGAGTTCACGGTTACATTTATGCCCTGGTTCACCTTGTTCCAGTATGCGTCCACGGCGGTCACGGTAATCCCGGTTATCGGAGGATCGCCGGCGGATTTAGCGCTCGGAGCGCCTGTCCTGCCGCCGGTGAAGCCGGTGTCGTAGGGCGGCTTTCCGGGCGTCTCGGTCTCTCCCGGCATAAGCAGCATCAGCTTGGAGAAGTCATTCGGCACGATGCCGAACGGCAGCGTGACAGTGGAAGCCAGATTATTGAAGGAACCTGAGGAGGAAGCGGTGATCCTGTACCCTGCTCTGGCCGTGTACATGACTACTGAGAATGTAGTGGCTCCGCTCTGCAGCTGCTGAGCCCCGCCCAGGTTCATATACAGGTCGCTCGCTGACGAGGGTGTGGAAAGGACCACTGTCGCGGCGGTGGATTCAACCAGGTTCCAGTTCCGGTCCGTGGCCATAACTGTTACATTGAACGGCACGCCGGCCTTGAGGGTGGCGCTGATGGCCCCCGCTTTCCCGGTCGGAGTTCCAGGCAGATGCGTCTGATTATCAACCAGCACCAGCAGTTTCTCCGGCGCGTTTTCCAGTATGTTCACGGTCCGCGCGCCGGTCGCCGGGGTTGTGGCCGAAGCGTAAACCACTTCGTAGTCCCCCCCGCTCAGGTAATCGGCGCGGACCTGCACATTGTTCTGCTCTTTTTTGAATACGATGCGCCTTGTGACCTCGCTGGCGTTTACGAAGGTAACGGGGTTCAGATCCGGGAAGTCGGCATAAGCATCTGCCGGGACGGAGAGCTGAACTTTCACGTTGCTGATCGCGCCGTCGGTCAGCGGGTTCCAGTTGTCGTCGGTAAGCCGGATCCTGACATAGACGTCTTCCCCGGCCTTCTGTGATGTCGGCAAGGCACCGGTCTTGCCGGTAGCGCTGCCGGGGTCTTCGGCTTCGCCCGGCAGCAGCACCTGTATCCTGCCCGTGTGAGTGGCAGTGGATCCGATCACCTGCACTTTAGGCGAGATATCCCCCGTGATGGTACCGGGGCCGCTGGCGGTGGTGGAGACCGAGACCGTCCAGCCGCCGGACGGAGCCGGGCCGGTGGAAGTCTTGAAGGTCCAGGAGATTATCCCGGAGGCTTCGCCGTCCGCTATGGTACCGGCCGGAGGTGCGGCGTTCCGGTCGGTGGTGACATATCGGAGCGGCAGCGCGCCCACGGAAAGCACCGGGTTGTACCAGTTATCCGTAAGATAGGCTGTCAGGGTATATGCCGCGCCGGCAGTAAACGGAGAGGCGGGCGAGCCGCCCTTTCCGTTAGCGGCCGGGTCGGAGCCGCTCAGCAGGCTCTCTCCAGGCATAAGCAGCCTCAGTTTCTTCGCGGGGGCCGGGGACAGCTCGAAAGCCTTGGAACTGTGCTGGTACGCGAAGCCGCCGTTCACCGGGATGCCGGCGATTTTCCTGTTCGGATCAGCGCCCCACAAGGTCATCGCGAATTGCGTCGCTCCGTTGACCAGGGACTGCGTCATATGCAAGGCGGCTGTTTCACCTCCGGACACCGGCGCAGGCTCAAGCCTTATCTGCGCGTCCGTGGAAACCCTGTTATAATACGCGTCCGTAGCGTAAACATCCGCGGCAAACGGCGCGCCCGCTACGGGAACAGGGAAGATGTCTCCGGGTTCGCGGCCGCAGTCGCCGCTGCAGTCAAAAGTCCCGGGGGTTTTCAGGTTAGCCTGCGCGTCGGGCTTGCCCGGAGCGTGGGTCTGGCCCTGCAGCACCACGATGGTGCGCCATGCGATACCGGCCGACACGGTGAACGTGGAGGACCGCGGAACCTGATAAGAGGGGCCGGAGGGGTCCCATACCGGTTTAAGCGCGGCCTGGGCTTTAGCGTTGTAGATTATCGGCCCGGCGCTTGAGTTAACCACCAGATAGCCGGAGGGTATTATAAAGGTGGATGTTTCCATGTAATAATCCCCGGCCTGGGGATCATCCAGCCTTATCTTCACGCTCCCGGTGGAGACACTTACCCTGTTATAGTAGTCATCTACAAGATAAAGGCCCAGGGGCATACTGGCCCCGGCGGTTCTGCTGTTCGGAGCGCCCGCCTTTCCGGTCTGGCTGCCGGGAGCGTAGGTCTCTCCCGGCATCACGATAAGGAGCTGCGACGCTTCGGACTGCGTATTAACTGTTATGGCTGACACCGTCCCCGTGGCCAGCTGACCGGCCAGATCAAAAGCGTCCACCCTCAATGAGCTGGTGGATTGCCTGGGTGTAACGATAAGGTCAAGCGAGCCCTGAGGGCCCTGCGAGCCCAAAGCTATGGAAGCCCAGCCGGACTCGTCGTCATAGGGGTCGGAGGTCTGCACCCTGATATTCCTGTTGTCCGTCTCCCCGGGATATTGTCTGACGTTCCAGAATTCGTCCACGGCGTTAAACCGCACGGCAAAGGGCGATCCGGCCGTCTTGCTCGCTATCGTTCCGGTCTTTCCGGCTACGGTGCCGGGCGCTTCTGTTTCTTCCGCGCCCGGCTCGACTACAACCTGCAGTTTGGCGCTGGCCGCCGGCTTGACGTTAAGCGCGGCGTTATAATCTTTGGTCAGCACGATACCAAAGGTCCGCGCGGCGTCTATTCTCCTCTGCGCCGGGCCGCCTGACCAGCCGGCTTTCAGCAGCCTGACCGGGAAGCTGA
>CAZPMW010000169.1:0-3428 GCA_964587805.1 uncultured Elusimicrobiaceae bacterium | reverse complement strand
GTCCAGACCTGAAACGGCCAAACTGCTGATGAAGCAGGCTGAAGAGGAGTACAAATGGCGTCTCAGCGTTTATAAGCAGTTGGCCGGGATGTCATGCGATGTCCCGAAAGCGGAGGAAAAAGTAGCAGCCTGAGCCGCGTGGCAGTATATAAGGAAAGGCGCCCACCCGGGGCGCCTTTTCTTTGTCCCGGGGTCTTTAGACCTAAATGGGACTGGGTCTTTAAATTTTTAATTGCTGGGCCCTTTGACACTTATGCCGGCACCGGTTATTGTATATCCTCTAAGTAGAGAGTAAGAGTCGCGGATCGGAGACGGGCGGATTTGCAGCAACGGAGACTACAAAAGCCATGAGAAAACAAACCTTCAGGCAATTAGCGGCTGTGTCCTTCTTTCTTTTAATGATTCCCGTAGAAGCTGCGCAGTTATTCGGAGCCGGAAGCTCTCCGGCGGCATTCTCCGCGGATGAGATAGCGGCGGCCAAGAATGATCCGTTGCGCTTCACCCTTGACCCGGACTCCGTAAAGCTGGTGAGGAAAAGACCGCTTACGATGCTCGACATGGATTATATAAGGGAAACGCAAAGCACCTCCGGCGCCAAGAACCCGGTCATAATAATCGCCGAGATCGTGAATATCGCCGTAAAAGTATGGGATATCATAAAGGACAACGCGCCGGTGGTTGACATAAACACCAAGTACGCCTCCGCCGTGCCGAGCGGCATAGGAAGCTGGACGCAGCTCAACGGCTGGAAAAAGCCGTCAGGCTACTCCTACAGCTTTTCCGCCATTAACGGGTTCGGAGCGAAATGGGTGGACGTGGAATACAAAGTTCTTTTCACCAGCGGCGGCAAATATATGGGAAAGGGTAAATACCTCACGGGCGTCACTATCATACCCTCTAAAGTGGACGTAAACTGGGGCACACATGTTACGCTCTCCGCTGAGGTTCCTGATTCCACAATAGTCAATATAGGCACCTCGGAGGACCCGGTGGCCGCGATGCAGCTGGTCCTTACGCACAGGATGTCCACCGTGATGTCGAACCTCAATGGCACGGAAGTATATTATATAAACGGCTACGGAGACATGCAGGAGATAACCGGAAAGAGCTCTGCACAGAACGTTAAAGATATTGAATCAGCGGCTCCGCTGTTGGGAGACCTGGGCGACGCTTTCAGATGAAATCAGTGAGCGCAAGCAGACGGGGATGTCACAGAACCGGGAAAGCAATAAAGGAGGAAGTACATAAATGAAGAAACATATGACAATAGCGGCGTTGCTGGCAGTATTGCTCAGAGGCGGAGCCTACGCAGGAGACGCTGACGCGGCTAAATATTTAACCATAGACGAATCGTCCATTAAGATAGAGGCGCTGGACGAAAAAGGCCCGGTTATTAACCCTCCAGGCCCGGTCATTAACCCTCCGGTTACTACGTTGCCCGAGGTCAATACAGGCGGCGCAACCGGCACGGCCGGGTCGAGCGTAGGCGACATAATAAGCAATATCGGCAATATCGTGAATCTGGCTGACCAGATCTGGTCTGTCATAGATAAAAACAAGGCCGTAGTGAACATCAAAGTCGACTACGCCTCCGCCGTTCCTTTCGGCACCAATCACTGGACCCAGCTTCAGGGATGGAGCAAGCCGGCCACCAAAAGATACTCGTTCTCCGCGAAGAATATGCTGGGAGCTGAGTCGCTTAAAGTGGTTTATCAGGTGCATTGGACATACGGCGGGAACTTTCAGGGCAAGGGCAAATTCCTGACCGGTGTGACTATCGAGCCGCTGGAAGTTAACGTCCCCTGGAGCCATACCGTAGACCTGAAAGCGGAGGCCCCTGATTCTACCATCGCCAATGTGGGCACCAGCGAAAATCCGATCGCCTCCATGCAGGTGCAGCTCAACTGGACTATAAAGCCTACGCTCGGCCACGCCGTCAGCCAGAAGGTCATTTATTACGTACAGGGAGACGGCCTGCTTCAGGAGATTGGCGCTCCGTTCACGAAAGGGGCGCAGGAGAAGAGCGAGAGGAAGGCCGGAGAGCTGCAGCAGAAATTCGACACCGTTAAGTTCTAAAGCCGCAGCGGCACATTAAAAACCCCCGTAGCCTTTTAAAGGGCGCGGGGGTTTTCATTTGCCTGGAAAACTCAGCGTGTCTCTTTGAGCTTGCGGAAGAGCTCCGTCTGGCGGGAGGTAAGGGACTGGGGGAGATCCAGGACTATCACGGCATAAAGGTCGCCGCGCGCGCCATCGCTCCCTGGCAGGCCACGGGCCGCGATACGCAGCCTCTTGCCGGCTCTGGAAAGCGGGGGGAGCTTTATCTTGACCGCGCCGTCCAGGGCGGGAATTGTTACCTCGGCCCCCAGCGCCGCGTCCCACGGCATCACATGGACGAATGTTTCAAGATCGTCGCCCTTGATGACAAAGTCGGCGTCCGGGTCTATGTGAATATTCAGGTAAAGATCTCCGGCCCGGCCTGACGGGGCGCGGCGTCCCTGTCCCTTCAGCCGCATGCGCGTCCCGTTCCGCAGGCCTTTGGGCAGGTTCACCCGCACTTTTTTAGTTTCCGTTATATTGCCCGCCCCCCTGCAAAGAGAGCAGGCGCGAGCCCTCAGGCGGCCCCTGCCGCCGCAGTCCGTGCAAACTGCCTGATATGAGAAAGTAAATACCTGCTGGCCGCCGTTAAGCACGTCAGCGAGCGGCAGATGGAGATCGGACTCCATGTCTTCTGAAGCCACCTGCCTGCCTCCTGCTCCGCCGTGAAAATACTCTCCGCCATCCGCCCCGCCGGCCTGCTGAGATCCGGTCGCCCCCATGCCGCCGAATACTGACCTGAAGAATTCGCTGAAATCCCCGAACTGTTCAAAGCTTTCCCCGCTGGAGCGGTAATCAAAACCGCCGCGCTGCCCGCCTCCCGGAGGAGGGGGGGCCCCGCGGCCGCGGTCCCAGTCCTTGCCCAGCTGGTCATAGGTCTGCCGTTTTTTGGGATCGGAGAGAACCTCATTGGCCTCGTTTATGCTTTTGAATTTATTTTCCGCATCCTTGCTGCCAGGGTTGCGGTCGGGGTGATGCTTCATGGCAAGCTTGCGATAAGCGGATTTTATTTCCGCTTCCGAAGCCGCTCTCGGAACTCCGAGAATGGAGTAATAATCGATGAATTCAGCCATTATTTATAAACAAACAGGAACGCCGCAAGAGCGAGGGCGAGGGCCGCCATGATCCAGCGCTCAATGATCGACTCGCTGACGGAGGGCATTACTATCGCTAAGATCCAGGCCGCAGCAGCTGAGAGCACGATGATGGCCCAGAAGATGAAGAAATATTTTTTATCCTGGTGGACAGTCTGCCGGCCGTCGGCGGCCTGCGCCTGACCGTACACGCGATATCCGGTTACAGCAACATCGTCAGTTGAACCTGTCCAAGAAAGA
>CAZPMW010000168.1:0-3448 GCA_964587805.1 uncultured Elusimicrobiaceae bacterium | reverse complement strand
AGTTTCATCACCTTGTATTCGGGGAAATAGTGCCTCAGTATGGCGGTATAAACGGAGCCGAGGTTCTTCGCCATGCCCTGGCCGCCAAGCGTGCAGTACCCATACCCCTCGCCGGTGCCGATCCCCCGCAGCAGGAAATATCCCGGATACTTGCCATCGAACAGGGGCCGTATGGTGAAAAGCGGCGAGCGAAGCGTTCCGGCCGCGAGCGCGCGGGAGATGGCGTCAAACCCCTCAAGCGTTACGGACCCGGCCGTTCCCTCTATGCGCAGGGCGAGCATGCGTCCGCCCGTGCTTCTCTTCGTCGCCGTCATTGATTTGATATAGCCTATCTTCGTGTCCCTGTTCAAGCGGTTTTCAATCCACCGGGGAGTAAGCAGCAGCGTCCAGGCGGTTTCGGACGCTTTCGTCCTGTCATCGGGCAGGCAGAACAGCCCCTCTTTGGGCGCTTTAAGGGTGCTGTAGTACAGGTTAAAGGGCGTCAGCCGGGCCGCCGCGCGGCCGTTATCGCTTACGCCTTCTTCAGTGAAGCCGCCGCAGGCGGCGTGAAAGCTGACCGGCACCGGCACGCCGTTCTTTGAGAGGACTTCGCCATTGGTCTGCACGGCGGCTTTAAGCGTCATTTCATTCTCTGTCTGAATGCCGGTGAAGGGCAGGCAGTGCCGCGAGTCGCAAAAGTCGTAATCCGGATCCTTCCCGAAGCTTCCTCTCTTCAGGCCCGCCAGCTTTGAGCGCACCACCACAGCGAGCGCCTTCAGCGCCTCCAGCTGACGGCCGCCTGCCGCCAGCGTCGTGACGATGGAGGGCACCAGGGCCTCCATCGGGACGGTATTCGTAACGATAAAGCCGCCTTCCCTGACTACCACGTTAAGCTCGCCGGTGACCTCCCGGTCGCCGCGGTTAACGCCTCTGGCTACCGTGATGACCGGGCTCTTTATCAGGATGACCCCGCCCGGCTTTACCGGCGTCAGGCGGAAGGAATTGCGCGTTGAGTGCCTGACAGAGCCGATATTATCCCTGATGCCGTAGACCCGGTTCAGCGGGTCGTATTGGACGTTCCACTGCATGTTGGCTTTTCCCGTCGTCACTTCGCCAAGCCTGGAATCGGTTATAAGAAAATCCGAATTGGAGATAAAGCTGAATTCGGTCAGCGGGGCCGGAGTGCCTGCGTCGTCTGAGAACAGCCCGACCCGGACGATATTCTTGACGGCGTACTCCACCGGCTTGATATGCACCGGCCAGGACATTCTGGTCCAGTAGAGCAGGTTGTCCAGCTTGCCCGCGACATGTCCGGCCAGCCCCGACGCTTTTTTAGCGGAGTAGGTGTCTTTAGGGTCCAGCTCGGAAAGTGTGTAATAGGTCTGCCAGGCCGGTAGATAATAGTCTGAGGCGTCATAAAGCCTGGCGAGCTCTATCGCCGCCTGTATGTTGCGGGAGTCGTAGGTAAGCGCCTCATTAAGGAAGGTTACGGCGTGCTGGCGGTTTTTAAGCTTCTCGTATTGCGCGCTGATCAGCTGGGCGGTAGGCGACAGGAGATAAGGATATTTATTATACAGGGTCTGAAGGCTTTCCGCGGCGGCCGCGGGGCCGCCGAGGTGCGCCTCGGCGAGCGCCATCCCGAAGCGCGCCTGGTTGGAGATATCGGACTCCCCGGTAAGTGTCATGGCCTTTTCAAAAGCGGCGCGCGCGTCCATGTGGTTCTCGAGGCTTAAAAGATTCCAGCCCTTTTCCAATGCGATGTAGGCGTCCTCCGGGGCGAGGATCTCCGCCCTCGCGAGATAGGCGAGGGCCTCGCTGTTCTTCCCCTGTTCAGAGAGCAGAACGGAAATTTCCTTTATGGCGGTGAGCGTGAGCACGGAGTCAGAAGAGCGGAAGATCACGTACTCCAGCGAGCCGATCGCGTCGGCTGGCCTGCCGGCGGCCCAGGCGGAGAAGGCCTCCCCCAAAGGTTTCAGCAGGTTTTCTTCGGCCGACAGCCGGTTCGCCGGGAACAGGGCTGAGAACGCCAGTATGGAAAGCAGCGGCAGTTTCATCATGTGGGATAAATTTAGCAATTCTGCGGTGAGTTTACAAACCGCGGCGGCCGGCGCGGGCGATTCTATTTTTTGAATTATGCGGTCAATTAATGTAGAATAAGTGTTCCGGGCCGTTAGCTCAATGGTGGAGCAGGCGCCTCTTAAGCGCAAGGCTACTGGTTCGAGTCCAGTACGGCCCAGTTAATTTTAAAAAGTTCGTGCGGGTAACCGCGGCCGGTCGGCCGCATTCGGGTCGAGATGGCGGAACTGGTAGACGCGCATGGCTTAGGACCATGTGGGGTCACTCCCATCGGGGTTCGAGTCCCCGTCTCGACATTTTACCCTTTAAGCTAGCTCAGCGCCGCCGTTCGCGGCCCGCGACAACATCCTGGAGGCCCAATGTCCATCACTATCAACCTTGCGGGTAAGATCAAAAAAATAAAGCAGGAGGGTTGCGTTCACCTCTTCGGAGTCGACCTTGACTCCGCTGTTCTGAAGCAGGCCGCCGACGCCGCGCTGGTGCGCCTGCAGGCGGTCGTCGCCATCCCGGGTTTCAGAGCCGGCAAAGTCCCGCTGGCGATGATCAAGGCGCAGTTCCCTTCCATGATCAAGGACGAGGTTATAGACCTGGCGGCAAAGGCCGCCATGCCCGAGATCATGAAGACGAACAAGGTTATTCCCGTGGTCACGCCGGTAATGAAAAATGTCGCCTACGAGCCGGATAAAAAACTTTATTTTGAGGTTCAGCTCGAGTGCAACCCGCAGGTGGAACCCAAAGGATACGAAAAGATTGCCGCCACCCGGAAGGTGAAAAAGATAGGGGACGAGGATGTCGCCAAGTACATCGACCAGGTGCGGCAGTATAACGCCTACCTGCAGCCGGTTGAGGGCGGTGTGGTGGCGAAGGACCATTTTGTTATCGTCAACTACGAGTCCTACGAGAACGGGCAGAAGATAGCAGACGGGGACGTGAACGGTGAGATAGTGGATATGTCCAGCCCGCAGACCATCGCGGGCCTCGCCGACAATATCCTCGGCGCAGCCAAGGGCGAGGCCAGGGAGTTCGACTCGTCTTTCGGCGAAAAGAAAATGAGCTTTAAAGTGACCGTGGCGGAGATCAAGCGGAAGATCGTGCCTGAGATAGACGAGGCCTTCCTGAAGGAGGCCGGGGTCGCGACGGCGGAGGAACTCCGCGAGAACGTGCGCAAGCTTCTAGACCGCGGGGAGACGGAGAAGACCGAGAAGGACGTTACTACGCAGATAGAGGACTCCCTTATTAAAAGCAATCCCATGCAGCTGCCGCCCACCCTCGTAAAGGAGGAGGCCCGCGAACTTTTTGAGATACTAAAGAAGCGCGTGAACCCGGAAGAAGAGATACAGGAGGAAGCTTTCCTCGAGCGCCTCAGGCCCGTGGCCGAGCGCAATCTCAGCCT
>CAZPMW010000167.1:0-3449 GCA_964587805.1 uncultured Elusimicrobiaceae bacterium | reverse complement strand
TGAGAACCGTCACCGTAGAATCTTGTGGCGGACGCGAAGCCTACTATGTAGGTATTGCTTGATATCCTTACTCCTCCGCCAAGAGCGGAGGACGCCTCCGAAGAGACAACCACATTATCTGCCAGGGCTACGCGATTGGCGCTCACGCCCGCCCCGGTCGCAGTGATCGAGGACGCCGTTACCGCTCCGCTCACAGTGATCGAAGATGTAGTAATACCCCCGCTCACCGTCAGGTATCTCTGCACCAGGGCATTGGCTACGATGGAAATAGTGTCCAGGGCGCCCGCCACGCGCAGCTGGCCGACGGTATCGAAGGTTATCGCGCCGCTCACATTGTGCGGGCCAAGGTCCAATATGGCATCGCTGCCGCCAACATCATGGGAGGACGCATGGGGACCAGGCAGAGCGCCAAGTATAGTGTCGAGCCAGACGGTGCCGTTCCAGAACTTCAAAGTGTTGGAGGTGGTATCCATCCAGAGATCGCCCGGAGTATGGGGATGCGCTATCATAGTTTCGAGAGCGGCAGTAACATAGCGCTTGCCGCCGAGAAGCATCGAATTCACTGAGTAAGGGGAAGACGTCACCTCTTCCCTCGGGGACATCTTGACGCCGTCGATCGCCAGTTCCAGCCAGAGACTACCGGCGTCCCAGTCGGCGGTGGCCGGGAGGGTTGGCTCGATCGTGACCCGGAATACGCCGGTGGACACATTCACGCTGACAGGCGCCGAGCTGGTCCATATCGCGCCAGGGGCGGTAGGGGAGGTGTAAAGGCGGAAAAGCATGCTGCGCGTGCCGTTAACAAGGACCCCGGCCTGCCGCAGATTGCCCTGGTAGGTAAATTTCACCGGCACCGCGGCGTCAGCCGGGCTCACGTAAGACAGAAAGCAGAGGGCAGAAAAAGCCGCGGAAACAATGAAAGACCGCAGGCTGGTGTTCCAGCCCCGGAGTTTCATCATTTTTGCAGCTTCGACCTTTTTCATAACGCTCTCTTAGCGCCCCGCCGCTCTTATCTCACCAGATAACCATCAGCTTGCCGGTCATCACGCTATTATCCGATTTCACGCGCCAGATATAGACGCCGCTGGCGGCCCTGCCGCCGGAAGCGGTCCTAACGTCCCACTTGACCGAGTAGCCATTTCCTAATGTAAGATCGTTGGGGATGTCCAGCCTCCTGACCAATCTGCCGTCCAGAGTGTAGATTTCGATAGTTCCCGCCTGGGGCGCGTTGTAAAAAGTTATACCTTCGGCTTCGGTTCCGGTCTGACCAGCTCCATTCCCGGCACTGGGGCCGTTAGGCCGAAAAGGCACTGGAAACGCTTTAAAATTCCGGCTGATGCTCAGGTCCTGCGCGCCAAGCATGGCATAGACACCGGGCCTGTCAAAATAAACCGTAAGCGTGTGAGAAGCGAGATCAGATCCCATCCCGGGCAGCTCCACCCAGGCGTTCCGGGTTTCATCCAGGCCCCAGGCGCTGAGGGTGTTGACGCGCACCGGCGGGTTGGAGCCGTCCACAAGCCCGTCATTATTGGCGTCGCTATAGCGCATAGCCAAAGTGCCTTTATTGGCAAGGGGCCGAGTGTAATAATCCTGCTCATCAAAAATAACCACTTCCGACAGATTATTGGGGGCCGGCTGGGACCAGTTGCCTTCGCTGCGTACAGTTTTCTGGATGGCTTCGTTGATCTTAGCCGGGTCCACCACCATAGGGTTGCTGATCGGGTCTTTGTTGACCGCCACATCGAACACCGTTTTATCCACCGAAGAGGGCGGGAAAGAAAGCTGGGCATTGCCCGAATCCATGGATAAAACCGTGGTGAGAATGGTCTGGTAGGTAAAATGCGGCGGATTATAGAAGCCTATCCTGTTCGCGTAATCCCCGCCTTTGGAAAGCCCGAAGTTGTCCGGCACCGTAGTCTGGGCCAGCGACGCCTTTACAGCGTAGTTGCCGCCCTCCATTTTTACGCCGCCGCCGGCGTCTATTACCGAGCCCAGTATCTCCATATCGCCGCCGGAGGACACTGAAGCGCGGACCACACCGTTAATAAATATACAAAACAGGAGGGCTATGCCCGCCGCCAGTACTGTTTCATTCGTGATGACCGTTTTATTCATAAATTGAACCACCCTCTTTAACACCAAATTATAGTAATAGTATAGGCAGGTTCGCCAATCCAATCCCGAAGAAATCACGAAGTCTGTAAAAACGCCTATTTTTAATGTAAAATACGATATATCGGGTGCGGTGTGTTTTGGCGGGTCTAAGGATAAAAAACAGTGGATTTCATACTTTGGCTACTGGCTGAGGATAAGCATTTGCTGGACCGCTGGTACCGGCTTTTTACCAGGGAATCCTGGCATGTCCAGCTGCCGGACAGCATTGAAAACCTGGAAATCGCGGCCCAGTCCGCCAAGGGAATGGTCCTGGCGGAGATAGGTTTTTCCGGCATGAAGACGCCAAAAGATCTGCAGGGCTTTACCGGCCGGCACAGCGATATATCCGTGGTCGTTTTCGCCAAACGCGATAAAGCCAACAATACGCTGATCTCAGCGTTCCTGGAAGCCGGAGCGGACGATTTTATCACGCCGGAGATGGATGACCGCGTACTCCTTTCCAAGACCCGCGCTCACCTGAGGCGGCTTCTCCCCACCCTGAGCTGCGCCAAAACCGTGGTCATCTCACACGACGGGGATATAGA
This sequence comes from uncultured Elusimicrobiaceae bacterium, assembly GCA_964587805.1. Classification (GTDB taxonomy): domain Bacteria; phylum Elusimicrobiota; class Elusimicrobia; order Elusimicrobiales; family UBA9959; genus YA12-FULL-51-18. The sequence goes on along the minus strand of CAZPMW010000167.1, from coordinate 753 downwards.
AGTGGACAGGATCGCGCGCATAATAAAAGTGGGCGTGAAATCAAAGAGTCCGGAATCTCTCGGAAATTTTACTCCGAAGGAATTCGAGATCTTTTCCCTCCTCCTCTGCAATGAGAACCAGGTGGTTTCCAGGAACATGCTGATGGAAGAGATCTGGAAAGAAAAGTCCGGCAAGGTCAACGTGGAGACTATCGACAAGCACGTCGAAACGCTGAGGCATAAACTCGGGGTCTGCGGCAAGAATATAAAAACAGTTTACGGCACTGGCTACACGTACAAAAGCGAATAAAGCCGAACACGGGAGCATTTATGAAAGTATTAGTGGCTGACGACGACAAAACCTTCAGGTCGCTGGTGGTGGAGATACTGACCGAGGCCGGCTACGAGGTTAGTTCCGAAGAGAACGGGTTGCTGGCCTGGAACAACCTGCAGGCGAACGGGGCCGACCTGGCGGTGCTGGATGTAAACATGCCGGAGATGGACGGCTTCCAGCTGCTCCGGAACATACGCACGGACGAGCGCTTTAAGGATATGCCGGTGCTTATGCTGACCATCAGAGCGTTCGCGGACGATCAGGTGCAGGGCTATGAGACAGGCGCCGACGACTATCTTACAAAACCCTTCAACAGCGATATTCTGCTGGCCAGGGTTAAAGTTCTGGAGCGGCGCATCCTGAAGAAGTAACCCCATTCGGTTCATCGCAATTGAAGAAACTTCCGCTTCAGGGGGTTCAGTGCAGCGCCAGAGCTTGGC
>CAZPMW010000166.1:0-3468 GCA_964587805.1 uncultured Elusimicrobiaceae bacterium | reverse complement strand
TGCTTGTCCGGGATCTGCTCCCAGACCTGCGGCAGGAACAGGCCGGAATTACCGTTCCGGACGATAACGACACCATGCTTATGCGGCAGCACCGCTCCCGCGTCCCGGACCTTCTTCAACGGAGACAGAATGGAGATCTCCAGCCTGATCCCGGCGAGCTCTTCAACGCTCAGCGGTCTGAAGCGGCCGTCGTGAAAAGCGGCTGAGTCAGCGCCGTAACGCACGGCGTCCAGCAGGCCCATGCGCGCCTCGATAGTGCCGACGCAGCCGCGCAAAGCCCCGCCCTCGGTTATCGTAACAAAAACCGCGCCCGGCAAATTGAACGCGTGGTCTTTTGAGAGCGGAGGGTGTTGCGTTTCTTTCCCCGAGAGACGGTCCGCTATAACGCCCCGCGCTTCCCGCAGCAGTTCCTTCTCCTGCGCCGGATCGAGTACGATCTTGCCCGGCGCCTGCTTGTCGCTGCGGGTAAAGACACCCGCGAGGTAGCCCACAACGCGCTCAGGGCCGGAAAGTTCAGGCGCCTGGGTATGGGAATCGCCGTATTTGAGCTCCGTGAACTTCGCAGGCCCCGATTCATTCACCGCCGACATTGCGGCCGCGATCGCGGCCTCTCCGCAGGCGCAGGTGGCCAGCCCGGGGACGCCCTTCGCCAGCAGCACCCTGTTCGCGAGGAGAAAAAAACCCGGGTCCATGGTTTTTACTGCCAGGGACAGCGTTTTATCAGCCGCTTCCGCCTCGTCGTGCGCCGGATAATGTGAAAGATCCGCAGAAACCACCAGAAGGGCCTTTCTTCCTTTGAGCTTTTTCCCCAGTATGCGGCCGATCTCGGCCAGAGATACGGCGTCCTCATTATTAAGGACTGCCGCTATCAGCCTGAACGGTTTTTTCAGACGGCGCTGCAGGAACGGGAGCTGGACCTCGATGGAATGCTCCGTCGCGTGCGCGGCGGGGAGATCCTCAAAAAGCGGGCTGGCCTTGATCAGCTCAGCGGATAGTTTTTCGTCTATCCGGATTTCGCCCAGAGGGGTTTTATAGGAGCCTTTCGCCAGCAGGGCGGCGCCTTTGACTGGCGTCGTGTGCGCCACACCGAGGATAACTACGAGGTCGTAATCAGTGCCCGCCGCCTTGTACGCGTAGGCGGCTATCGTCCCGGAGTAGGGATAGCCGGCATGCGGGGAGATAACAGCCAGAACCGGCGCCTTCAAAACCGGAGTTTCGGCTTTGGCGAGTGCGGAATCCACAAAGCGCGCGAGCTCATCCTTGTCTTCCGGGTAGAATCTTCCGGCGACCGCCGGCTCGCGCGCGGCGGCGCAGGCTGCGGCAGCGAACAGAAGCGACAGCGCGAAGCAGGAGATAAAGCGGGCCGTTTTTCTATTCTGTCCCTCATTGCCCATAAATGTTCCGTCAATCCTCACGAGATAACCGGAAGCCTGAGCTTTCTGCGCAGCAGGTCGTAAAGCCGGTACTCCAGCGGAAAAGACCAGAAATCCAGCAGGAGGCGGAGCCTGGCTATAACTTTCAGGATCAGATACGCGGGGTATCTTTTAGCCGGGACCCGCCGCAGGTCCTTTAAAAGCACTATCGCCCAAAAAGGGACCGCCGCAGCGAACTCCGGGTCCTTTACCCAGGGCAGATGGCGGGGATTTACAAAGCTGGCCTGAAGCTCTTCGAGGTACTCCCCCCAATCCTCCAGGGTGGACGGACAAACCAGCCCGAGCCGGCAGCATTCTTCGAAGAGCTCGGAACCGGGATAGGGCCGGTAAAGCTGCGGTCCGATAAAGCGGAAAGAATCGCTTACGCGGGATAGCTTGTGCATGAACCTGAGCGTGGCTACGGTCTCGGAGCGGGTCTCGCCCGGCAGAGCCTGCATGAACGAGAACACCATTGAGATACCCGAGCCGGCGGCCAGGCGCGCGGCCTGTTCGGTGGCCGCGGAGGTAATATCCTTCTTAAGGTATTTCAGGATGCGGTCATTGCCGGATTCGGCGCCGACCCAGAGAGAAATACAGCCGGCGGCGCGCAAGCGCCGGAGAAAGGCCGCGTCCAGGTAGCCCTCGCGGAAATAGTCCACGCGCACGTTAGCCTGCCAGGTGAAGGACGCGGCGCGCCGCTCATATTCCTCCACGAACGCCAGGACAAGCTTACGGTTGGCGAAGAAATTCTCATCCTGGATCCAGATATGGGAGATGCCGCGCTCCCGGCTCAGCGCGTCTATCTCGCGGTGGATACGCGCGGAGGATTTATTCCGGAAGCTGCCGTGATAGAGTATGCGCGCTATGCAGAACGAGCACCTGTGCGGGCAGCCGAAGCCTGTGTGAACGAAGAATGTTTTACCGGAAACGAGGTCGGAACGGGTATATTCCTCAAATTCCAGCAAGTCGTAACGCGGCTCAGGCAGCAGATCGAGGTCCGTAGAGGTCTCGCGCGGCGCCGTACGGACAACGAGGCCTTCGCGCCTGAACGAGATGCCGCGTATGGAATCGAGCGCCCCCCCCTGTGACACGGCGGCGGCCAGTTCCAGTATCGCCTGGTCGCCTTCCCCTTTGACGGCAACGTCCGCCAGCTGCGAAGCAGCGGTCTGCTCAGGAAACAGGGTCGGGTGGATTCCGCCCCAGACGATAAGGGCGCCGGGCGCTTCACGGCGCACCAGGGCGGCTATCTTCAGCGCGCCGGGGACCTGGGTAGTCATAACCGAAAGTCCCACCAGCTTGACCCCCCGCAGGGCCGCGCGGATCTCGTCCATATAGCCGGGGCGCAGATTGGCGTCGAGGATACGGACCTCACTGCCGGCCGCCGCCAGGCTGGAGGCGAGCAGAAGAAGCCCCATAGGAGGGTTGCGCTCTCCGCTCTTTTTGGCCCAGTCACGGTTCAGCAGCGGAGGATTGATCAGAAGTATCATAGTAGCGAGAGTGTTGCTGCGGCCTGTTCACCAGATCCCGGGGATCTTTGTGCCGTCGTGCGGGCAGCGGCCTCCGGGAGCTGTCAGCTGGTTCTCCAGCACCGCATAGCCGTGTCGCCTGACGAGAGCGCGGCCGCAGACAGGACAGTAGGTGTTCTCACCGGGATGTCCCGGGATATTTCCGACATAGACGAATTTAAGCCCCTGTTTCAAAGCCGCGTCCCTGGCCCTGGTCAGGGTATCCTCCGGAGTGGCGCCGATGCTGGCCAGGCGGTAATTGGGAGAAAAGCGCGAAAAAAAAACCGGCACATCCGTGCCCAGATCCTTTTTAATCCAGGCGGTCATTGCCGCCAGGCTAGCCTCGCTGTCGTTGAGGCCCGGCACCACCAGGTTCACTATCTCGAACATGGCTCCGTTTTTCTTCAGCGTCCTGAGCGTATCTTTTACCCGCTCCAGCCGGCCGCCGACATACCCGCGGTAAAAGCTGTCGTCAAAACCTTTCAGGTCGACCTTCACTACATCCATATCCTTCAGCAGCACCTCAAGCGGCTCCCGGTTGATATAGCCTG
>CAZPMW010000165.1:803-3473 GCA_964587805.1 uncultured Elusimicrobiaceae bacterium | reverse complement strand
CGCGCGTCCTCGACGACAGGAGCGGCCAGCGACTTTGATATAAAATACGCAATCATTGAAAGCAGCGCGAAACACAGCCAGGCACACTGCCGTATTTTTTCAAGCATAGCTGTGGTATAAAGCAGCGGGGCGGTGGGCGCGCTGATCTGCGCGGCTATCAGCCAGTCCGCGGCACGCAGGCGGCCATAGACATAAATCAGCCCGCCGTCTTTACCGCGGGGCAGGGAATATCCTTCTTCTCCGTGCAGGGCCGGCCGGAAGAGTGCGGCACTTTCAGAATCAAGGGCGACCTCTTCGCGCGGTTTGCTTTTAGATGTTATAACAAGATTCTTTCCACGGCGGCCGGCCAGTGAGAAATCGGGCACTCCGCCGCGCATGACCGCGGGAATAATAAAAGAGCAGCGCAGAGTCCCCGCCTGAGCCCCTGCGTCCGGTGCGGACGAGGGAACCACAACCGCTACTTCGTAAAACAGGTCGCCTTTTTTTATAAGCGGCGGACTGAGATAATCCTCATCCGGGCTGACAGAGATGCCGGCTGCCTCGGGTGAAACCACTTTCAGCCCCGGCTCCCTGAATGCGCCCGCGAGGGCGCCCTTGGCGTCAGCCAGAGTAATTGAGGCGAGCCCGCGCGTTGCCCTGGCGGCGTCCTTCAAGTACAGGCGCAGGGTCTCTTCGTCAGACTGTACAGCTCTGCCGCGGTTGCGGCGGTATAGCAGCTCCCGGAGGGCAGGCTGCGCTGCAGCCAGGCGCGCCCGTTCGAGGCCGTAGGATATCTCGGTATCTATAGCCGCGGCCGAACCCTTAAGGCTGGAAAAGATCCGCGCCCCGGACTCCTCCGCAGTAAGCCGTACGACTACCCGTTCTGCGGCTGAATAGGTAAGAATTGTGCCGGCGCCGGCCACGGCTATCAAAGCCAGCAGGATGCGCAAGCGCAGCGATGTGCGAAACTTTTTTATGAAAAACATATGCTCACCACCCCCCACAAACAGTTTCTCTCCGCCTGCCCCGTGCTTATCGGGCTTATCCTTTTTTCAGGAGGCGCGCCAGGGCGGCGGCCATGTCTTCGTACCTGTACGGCTTGATCAGCACCTCATCGAAGCCGAAGGATTTATACTCGGATATTACCGGCTCGTCCGGGTAGCCGCTGGAAACCATGATGCGCGCCCCTGGGTCCGTGGCGCGCAAGAGCCGGGCGGCTTCCTTGCCCCCCATCCCTCCGGGGATAGTCAGGTCCATGATAACAGCATCAAATGGTCTGCCGGCCGCCTTCTCCTCCGCATAGCGCCGCAGCGTTTCGGCCCCATCCGAGGTTATTTCATAGGAGTAGCCCAGCGTCTTCAGTATCCGCTCAATGGTTCTTTTTATCTTCTCTTCGTCTTCCAGCACCAGTATCCTGCCGGTGCCTTGCTGCGGTTCAACCGTTTTCACGGTTGCGTCTTTAAGGCAGGCGCCTGTCGCCGGCAGTAGGAACTCGAAAGCAGCGCCTTTGCCGGGGTCGGATTTAACCACTAAATTGCCGCCGTGGCTCTTGATGACCGACCAGGTTACAGAAAGTCCCAGGCCGCGCCCATGCTGCTTGGTTGTGAAATACGGATCAAAGATCTTCTCCATGTCTTCTTTTGTGATCCCGCTGCCAGTATCCGTAACTATGACCTTAACATAGTCCCCGGGAGGCAAAAGATTGCCGGCGTCCGCTGTGAGCCGGACGTTCTCCGCAGTCAGCCGCAGAATTCCGCCGTCAGGCATGGCCTGCAGGGCGTTGACCAGTATGTTGTTGACGGCCTGCTTCAGCTGGATATTGTCGCCCTTCACGCTCCAGAGCCCGTCGCTTATCTTTATTTCCCGGGCGGTTTTAACGCCGCGCGTGGCCAGGTTAAAGATCTCTCTTAAGGCCGTTTCAAAACAAAACACCTTCTTTACAGGCTTTCCCCCTCTTGAGAACGCCAGCAGCTGGCCGGTAAGGGTCTGGGCGTCCCGTGTGGCCTCCAGCGCCTCGCTAATTATCTCCTTGTGCTCCTTCTTGGCGGTGGTGGCTTCCAGCAAAGACATGTTCGCTGAAATGCCGGTGAGCATATTGTTGAAGTCATGGGCGATGCCGCCAGCCAGCGCCCCCAGCGATTCAACCCGCTGCATGCTGGTCATTTCCTGCAGAAGGCGCTCGGCTTTTTTCCTCTCCGTAATATCAGTTGAGATTTCGCCCAGCCCGTAGATTTTGCCTTTTTCGTCAACAAGCGGAAATTTAAGCGAGGAATAGAAATGCTGGCCGTCCGACTCAATATGCATTTCCTCGAATTGCGCGGCCTTCCCGCTTTTCAGGATATTCAGGTTATTGCGACGACACTCTGCAGCTATCTCCGCCGGCATGAACTCTTCCTGCCCGCGGCCTATCAGAGAATCAGAATCAACATTCAGGATCCGGGCCATGGCCATATTTGCCGAGGTATATTTACCCGAAAGGTCAAAAGTACAGATAGGCGCCGAACAGCTGTTGATAATATCAGCCGTGAGTTTTATCTGCCCGGCCAGAGCGGCGCGTGACGCGGCCAGCTCGGCCTGCAGAGCCGCTTTTTCCAGCGTCTTACTTGCGGCCGGCAGCAGGGTATTAAGGAAATCCGCGTTCTTCACAATGTAGTCGCTGGCGCCGGCCTTCATGGCGGCCACAGCCACCCC
>CAZPMW010000165.1:0-793 GCA_964587805.1 uncultured Elusimicrobiaceae bacterium | reverse complement strand
GCGGCGAGATCTGCTACACGGCGCCGCCGATCGGCCACAGCCACCCCCTCATCTCCGCGCCCGGTAGCTATAAGAAAGGGCGGGATCATTATATTGCAGGTCTTTACAAGCTGGAGCAGTTCCACCGCGTTGGTTCCGGGCAGCGAATAATCAAGCAGCATAAGCTCCGGCGTGGCTTTTTTCAGGATGGCGACGGTTTCCTCGGCGTTGACCGCCCGGCGTATCTCCAGGCCAAGAGGCGCCAGACACTGGGCCTCCAGTTCGCTGGTGCCGCTGTCGTCCTCCACTATCAGGATGAAGCCGTTCTTATTGGCTGTCTCCGCAGGCATAAAGACTCCCTCAGGCCGGAATTTTAGGCGCCTTAACTATCATTAAAAATAGCCCCAGCCGCTTTATCACTTCTACAAATTTATCAAATACCACCGGCTTGACCAGGTAGTTGTTGTAGCCCAGTTCATAACAGCTGGTTATTGCGCGCGGGTCGTCCGTGGTGGTGAGAATTATCACCGGCATGGTCTTAAGGCGCGGGTCGGCTTTTATACGCCGCAGCACCTCCAGCCCGTCTAGGACAGGCATACGGATGTCCAGGAGCAGGATATAGGCCGCGCCGGGATCGAGTCCGGCGGAAGGGCGGGAGAGGAAATCCCAGGCCTCCCGGCCGTCTTTGAACCTTATCACAGGATTGTGCACGCTTACGTCATCGAAACACTGCTGGACCAGCAATGCGTGACCGTCGTCGTCTTCCGCGATCAGTATTGTTATACCGTTGGTTTCTTTAATCATCTCCCCCCCC
>CAZPMW010000164.1:2475-3599 GCA_964587805.1 uncultured Elusimicrobiaceae bacterium | reverse complement strand
GGGGGGGGGGGGGGGGGGGGGGGGGGGGGGGGGGGGGAAAGGGGGGGGGGGGGGGCGCCTAATAAGCAGGCTGGGGGGGGAGGGGGAACCATGGAAGACAAAAACAACCGGGCCGCGCTGTCCGCCGAATTGCGGCGGCGGGCCGAAGAAACTTATTTAAAAAAAGCGCCTTCGCTGCCGAAAAACCCGTCGGCCCTGCCGCCCGAAGAGCTTAAGCGCGTCCTGCACGAGCTGCGCGTTCACCAGATAGAGCTGGAGATGCAGAACGAGGAGCTGCGCCGCGCGCAGGCCGAGCTGGACGCCCAGCGCGCGCGCTACTTCGACCTTTACGACCTGGCCCCGGTGGGCTATCTGACGATTTCTGATAAGGGGCTGATAGCGCAGGGCAATCTGACCGCCGCTGCGCTGCTGGGAGCGCCGCGGGGCACGCTAAGCAGCCGGCCGTTTTCCCAGTTCATCCAGAAAGAGGACCAGGATATTTACTACCGGCACCGCAAACAGCTGTTTGAAACCGGCAAAGCGCAGGCCTGTGAGCTGCGGCTGCTGAAAAAAGACGATACGCCTTTCTGGGTGCGGCTGGAAGCTAACATTGCCGAAGACGCCGGCGAGCCCGCTTGCCGCTTGGTAGTGAGCGACATCACCGAGCGCAAAAGGGCTGAGGCTGAACGGGCGATAATGCAGGCGCAGCTCCTGCAGTCCCAGAAGATGGAATCCGTAGGCCGGCTTGCCGGCGGGGTGGCGCACGATTTTAATAATCTGCTTACGGCTATTATCGGCTATGGCGGTTTTTTAATGAAGGAATTAACCGGCGATGAGTCCAAACAGAAAGATGTAAAAGAGATACTCAACGCCGCCGAGCGGGCCGCCGGGCTTACCAGGCAGCTGCTGGCCTTCAGCCGCAAGCAGATACTTAACCCCGCAATCATAGACCTTAACTCCTCAGTGACCGGCACGGTTAAGCTGCTGACGCGCCTTATCGGCGAGGAAGTAAAGATAGAGGTCAAGCTTGCAAACCGGCCCTGCCAGGTTAAAGTTGACGCCGGGCAGATAGACCAGGTTCTTGTTAACCTTGCGGTTAACGCGCGCGACGCTATGCCTAAGGTGGGAAGGCTGACACTGGAGAC
>CAZPMW010000164.1:0-2465 GCA_964587805.1 uncultured Elusimicrobiaceae bacterium | reverse complement strand
CCTTAAAGCTGACTTCTTTGCGAGGCGCCCTGAGTTGGCGCACGGACCATTGGTTTGTTTAAGCGTGCGTGACACGGGCAGCGGCATGACAGAGGAAGTCAAGAAGCACCTGTTCGAGCCTTTCTTTACCAGTAAAGAAAAGGGCAAGGGCACCGGCTTGGGTCTTTCCACCGTTTTCGGTATTGTCAAACAGAGCGGTGGGGAGATAGAGATCGATAGCGAACTTAATGCCGGTACTACCTGCCGGATATATTTCCCGCATATTGAAAATGCTGTTCCGGATAAGGACAAGGCGAAGGAAACTCTCCTGAGTGGAAGTGAGACCATATTGCTTGTCGAAGACGAAGAAAGTCTGCTCCGCCTTGGAGAGCGGGTGCTGCGCATGAACAGCTACACAGTGATTGCGGCGGCTGACGGTAAATCTGCCTTGGAGGCCGCCGGACGCTACGGGAAACCGGTGGACCTGCTGCTGACCGATGTAGTCTTGCCGGGCATGAACGGGCGGGAGTTATCTGCCGAACTTGCCCGCAGGAAATTGGTGCACCGGACCCTTTTCATGTCAGGTTACACAGAAGACGCAATAATTGAACATGGCTGCCTTGAGCCGGGGATAGCATTCATTTATAAACCGTTCACGGTTGAGGCGCTTTCACAAAAATTGCGCGAGGTGCTGGACGGCCCCGCAGAGAAGGCAAAGGTATAGTATTTTGTTCTGTCACTGCGCGTTTAGCGCACTGACGGCAGCAGTGGCAGGGGGGGACGATGGAAGACAAAAATAACCGCGCCGGGCTGGCCGCTGAACTGCGGCGGCTGGCTGAAGAAACTTATCTAAAAAAAGCACCTGCAGTTCCGGAAAATCCTTCGGCCCTGCCGCCTGAAGAGCTTAAGCGTGTTCTGCACGAACTGCGCGTGCACCAGATAGAACTGGAGATGCAGAATGAGGAGCTGCGCCGGACACAGGCCGAGCTGGACTCCCAGCGCGCGCGCTACTTCGACCTGTACGACCTGGCGCCGGTGGGCTATTTAACCGTTTCCGATAAGGGGCTGATAGTGCAGGGCAACCTAACCGCCGCGGCGCTGCTGGGTGCGCCGCGCAGCAACCTGGCCGGGCGGCCGTTCAGCCAGTTCATCCTGAAAGAAGACCAGGATACTTATTACCTGCGCCTAAAACAGCTTAATGAAACCAGTGAGCCGCAGGCTGTAGAGCTGCGGCTGTTAAAGAAAGACGGCACCGCATTCTGGGCGCAGCTGCAAGCCAACTCCGCCGGGGACGCCGGCGCGCCCGGCTGCCGCCTGGCGCTGAGCGACATTACAGCGCGCAAGCAGGTGGAGCTGCAAAAGGCCGTACTTATCGCCGCGCTAGAGGAAAAAGAGCGCGAACTGGCTAACTTCCTTTACGCCGCCACCCACGACCTGCGCACACCTCTGGTTAATATGCAGGGCTACAGCGGGATGCTGGGCAAATATTTAAAAGAGCTCCAGTCGGCCCTGGCGCAAGCTGCCCTGTCCGAAGAGTTGAAGAAGAAAACGGCTGAACTCATGGTCGAAAGCATGCCGGAGGCTCTTGGCTATATAACCGGCGGCACCCTGAAAATGAGCCAGCTAATAACGGCGCTACTTAAAGTGGCCCGTGTAGGCAGGCTTGAAATGAGCCCTGCGCCGTTGAATATGAATGCGCTCCTGAAAAGCGTGGCGGACACTTTTGCCTTCGAGCTGGGCAGAGCCGGCGGTGCAGTAACCATAGGCCCGCTGCCATCATGCACTGCCGACGCTACGGCCATAAGTCAGGTTTTCTCGAACCTTATACACAACGCCATTAAATACCGCGACCCCTCGCGGAAACTAGAAGTAACGGTGTCTGGACGGCTGAAGGACACAAACTTCGCGCTTTATACGGTAGCCGATAACGGTCTTAGTATTCCCGCTGACGACCTTCCGAAGATTTGGGACCTTTTCTACAGCGGCAGCTCGCAGAACGCGACAGGTGAAAAAGGAGAGGGCATAGGCCTGACGGTAGCCAAACGCATAATCTGCCTGAGCGGCGGCAAGATCTACGCCGAATCCAAAGAAGGTGCAGGCGCGGTCTTCTTCGTAGAGCTGCCGGTTTAGGACTTTTATGGGAGCCAACGAGCAGCCGACCATACTTATAGCGGAGGATAATGACGGGCATGCCCGGCTGCTGGAGTTTGCTTTAGCCGAAGCCGGCCTGCGCAATCCGCAGCTCAGGTTCAAAGACGGGGCCGAGACTTGGGCGTTTCTTTCCGGCAAAAGCGAACCCTGCCTTCAGGCGGCTGCTTCTTACGTTCTGCTTTTAGACCTGCGCATGCCGAAGCTGGGCGGCATAGAGGTGCTGGAGCGCCTGAACGCCGCCCCGCCCCTTAAGAACATGCGCGTAGTAGTCACCTCCACCTCCGACAATCCCGCGGAACTCGAACGATGCCGTACCCTTGGCTACCCAGCCTTCC
>CAZPMW010000163.1:0-3612 GCA_964587805.1 uncultured Elusimicrobiaceae bacterium | reverse complement strand
AGGAAGTGTAGAATTTAACAACTCAGCAGTGGTCTAGTAGACGGGGTGAGGTCCAGGGCGCGCTCAAGTTCTTTTTCACTGTGCTCCTCGCCCAGTTCCAGGAAATCGAAAGCGTACTCGTCCTTAACCGCCAATTTCGCCTGGCCTAGCAGTCTCCTAGGCATCACACCCTGAAAGTTGGTCTGGTTATCCAGATACTTTCGGAAAGTCCCGCCCGTGATATGTAGCGCCAGCGTGATTTTACTCCAACCATGCTTAGCCGCCATACGCAGGTAGAACTCGCGCTCGTGAGGCTCCTTGCAGCGCTGCAGAACTATCAGGTTTTGGGACCAGGCTATTTGTGCAACCAATGGTTGCACTTTTGTATCGGCGTGATATACGAGATAAAACTGCCGCATATAAAAGATATTCCTGCGGGAGAAACCGGTTATCCCCGGGAACTCGGCGCGAAGGTCCAAGGCCAAGCGCTCGGCGATAGCGTCTCCATGCCAGGCGCTACCTTGACGTTCTACAATCAATCGGCCTATGTCCCAATAGAGCGTGACCAGCTCTTTGTTGACCGTCCTCAGCGCCGCGTATTGCGCCGCACGCACGCGCCGCTTAATATCCGCCAGCAGCGTGCCGTAACCTGAAATAATTTCTTTGGACATAATCCCCCCTACCCTATAAATAGCGTAGCAGAAGAGCCCGACAGCGTATTGTCGCAGGAGATGGGATACAGATTGGGTATTTATATACAGACTGTAGCGGGGGATTAGAGCATCAGTATATTATTCGTCCATGATATTTCTTGCACCAATGGTGCAAGTTTTTGGTTTTCTCCATCTGGGGCAGGGGATGGGGGGAGATGTACTAAGTGTTATCTCGCCGGAGTATTCCAACAATTTGAGGTTAATTCAGCTCTTCATGACCTGGCCGTAAAGCCGATCTTCTTCACCGGCTTATACGGCGTGGAGATCAGGTTTTTGATAGCGTCAAAAACCGCCTTAAATTGGTAGTCGTATTTCTTTTCCATTTCTTCCAACTTCCGGCGCAAATCCGTATGAGTCTTAAGCAGTTCCCGGAGCTTTGTAAAGGTGCGCATTATCTGAATATTGACCTCTATCGCGCGCTCGCTATTAAGAATGCTGGAAAGCATAGCAACTCCATTTTCCGTAAAAGCGAAAGGAAGATATTTTACGTGCATGCCCCGGCCTCTCTTTAAGGTCGCATTCGGCGACCTTAAAACGTTTGCCCCCTCTTCTTTAGTTAAATGCAGCATAAAGTCCGGGGGGAATCTTTTCATATTTCGTTTTACCTGCTCATTAAGGCGTTTGGGTTCAACGCCATAAAGCTGCGCTAAATCCCGGTCGAGCATAACCTTGTGACCGCGGATTATGAATATCTTAGCCTCAAGGATTTCCTGCGGAATAATTTCTTTAGACATAATTCCCCCTGCCTTATAGATAGCGTAGCAGAAGAGCCCGACAGCGTTGTGTCGCGACTTAAGTTAGTATGACATAGGGGAGAGCCTGGTCCGGTGAAATCATTAGGAGGGTCGCAAAGAGAGAGCGGCGCGCCCGCTATTCGGGCGCGCCGCCGCATGCTCTGCGATTATTTACCCACCGCGCCCGGGAGCGGGAAACCGCGCTCCGCCATAAGAGCGGAGATACCGGGGTCCCGGCCGCGGAAGGCCCGGTAAGCCTCCGCCGGGTCCATGGTATTCCCGGCCGAAAAAACGTACTTTTTAAGCTTGGCGGCCACGGCTTTATCGAACGGGCCCGAGCCCTCGGTGAACGCCGCGTAGGCGTCGGCGCTCAGGGTGTCGGCCCACAGATAGCTGTAGTACCCGGCGGAATAGGAATCGCTGCCGAAAATATGGCTGAAATGCGGCATCCTGTGGCGCATCACCATTTCGCGCGGCATTCCGACTGTTGCGAGCGAGCTCTTTTCAAACGCCCCCGGGTCAGTGTCCTTGCCGCCGGTCAGATGGACTTTCATATCCACTATGGCGGAGGCCAGGTACTCGACGGTGGTGAAGCCCATGTTGAATTTTTCCGCACGCTGTATTTTTTCTATGAGCGGCTTGGGCATCGGCTTACCGGTCTTATAGTGCACGGCGAAGCGCGCCAGCACCTCAGGCGCCCTCAGCCAGTGCTCCAGCACCTGCGACGGGAACTCCACATAGTCTCTCGCCACAGCTGTGCCGGAGAGCGAGGGGTAGGACACGTTCGAGGAGAGCCCGTGCAGCGCATGGCCGAATTCATGGAACATGGTGCTGGCGTCATCCCAGCTCACCAGCACCGCCTCACCGGGCGCGCCCTTGATGCAGTTTAAATTATTGGAAACGATCGTCGGCACCTCTCCGTCGAACCGCTCCTGGGTGCGGTAGGAGCTCTTCCAGGCGCCGGATTTCTTCCCCGGTCTGGCCCACGGGTCGAAGTACCACAGGCCCGCGTGCTTCCCTGCCCCGTCCTTAACCTGCCAGACGCGGGCATCCGGGTGATAAACCGGCGCCTCTATCGGCGTGAAATGCAGGTCCAGCAGCTCTCCGGCCACCCAGAACATCGCCTCCCGCACCTTCTCTATCTGCAAATACGGTTTTATTTCGCTTTCATCCAGATCGTATTTGGCCTTGCGCACCTTCTCCGCGTAATAGCGGTAGTCCCACGGCTCTATGGCTTTCAGGCCGTCGGCTTTGGCCGCTATCGCCAGCATATCGGTGACCTCTTCCTTCACTCTGGCTACGGCAGGAGGCCACACTGTCTCCATCAGCTCCGTGGCTTTTGCCGGCGAACCGGCCATCGTGTTCTCCACCCTCCAATGCGCGTGGGTGGCGTACCCCAGCAGGGCCGCGCGCTCGGCTCGCAGGGCGAGCAGTTCCTTTATCGCGGCGTTATTATTCCTTTCGTTGCCGTTGTCGCCGCGCTCTATGAAGGCGCGCCAGACTTTTTCACGCAGATCACGTCGGATAGCGTATGTCAGGAAAGGCTCCACGCTTGAGCGGGTGTTGAGTATCAGCCACTTTCCTTTCTGCCCGCGCTCCGCGGCTGAGACGGCCGCCGCCGCTATCAGCGGGGCCGGCAGACCTTTAAGATCGCTTTCCCTTTCTACGACCAGCATCCGGTCGTTCTCCTCGCCCAGTACATTCTGATTGAACGAGGCGAACAGCGAGGCCATCCTTTCGTTTATACCGGCCACACGCTTCTTGCCGGCGGCGTCCAAAGCCGCGCCGCTCCGGACGAAGTCGGTGTAATATTTCCAGGCCAGGCGCCGCTGCTCGGGGTCGGAGAGCGCTTCGCGCGCCTTATAGACGGTCTCTATGCGCCTGAAAAGTTTTTCGTTCTGCTTGATCTTGTCATCGAATGCCGCCAGCTTCGGCTCCATCTCCCGCTCCAGCGTCTGAAACTCCGGGGTGCTCAGCAGTGAGGACCAGATCCCGTAGAAGATATGGGCCCGCTCAAACCCCCGGCCTGAACGCTCCATGGCCGCGAGAGTATTCTCAAAAGTGGCGGGGGCGGGGTCGGCCGCTATCGCCTCCACGGCCCTGAGCTGCTCCGCCATGCCCTCCTCCAGCGCCGGCTTCAGATGCTCCAGCTTTACCTTGTCGAAAGGAGGCAGACCGCCGTAAGG
>CAZPMW010000162.1:0-3755 GCA_964587805.1 uncultured Elusimicrobiaceae bacterium | reverse complement strand
GACGGGTATCACGATCTGGCGACGCTGTTCGCCAGGATATCTCTTGCCGACGCTCTGACGCTGCGCGCTACGACAAAACCGGGCGTGCGCCTGAAGGTCAGCGGCGCGACCGCACTCTCCGTGCCGGCAGAGGAAAATCTGGTTTATAAGGCCGCCATGGCTTTTTTCGGGGCGTTTAAAATAAAGCCCGCAGTGGAAATGGAATTGGTAAAAAAGGTGCCTGTCGGGGCTGGCCTTGGCGGCGGGTCGTCCGACGCCGCGGCGGCGCTCGCGGGATTGTGCCGCCTGCACGGCGTCAGTCAAGCCCGCAATCGCGCCCGGCTCTCCGCGCTGGCGCTGGCGCTGGGCTCAGACGTGCCTTTTTTTCTGTCCGACGGACAGTTTGCCTCCGGCGCCGGGCGCGGAGAAATTCTGACGCCCCTTAAACCTAAAGGGCCCTTGCCGGCCATGGTGCTGGTTTATCCCGGTTCGCCTGTGCCTACGGGTCCGGTATACAGGGCCTTAAAACCGGTGCCTCCGGCCGAAAGATCCGCCAATCTGAGGAAATTTAAAGCGCTTATCCAGGCGCTAAAAGCCGGCGAACCGCTTAAGCGCTGGGGCGCGCTGTTGTTTAACCGACTGGAGGAGCCGGTTCTGCCCGCGCACGCGCCGGTTCTGCGCGCCAGGAATGATCTTCTGGCGGCCGGCGCGGCGGCAGTTTTGATGTCCGGCTCCGGCGCCTCCGTTTTTGCGCTGGCGGAAAACAGGCAGGCCGCGGCCAAAATCGCGAAAATAGTAAAAAGACCGGGCAATCAGGTTTTTCTACCGGATTTTTGCTAAAATTCTATAAGGTGGGGGGGGAGCAACTAATCAGCGATTAGTATCATGAGGGGGGGGGATGGAGATAACCGAGGTCAGGATACATCTTCGGAACGAAGACAGGCTTAAAGCGTTCGCTACGGTCACTCTGGACGGCGTTTTCGCGGTTCATAACATGAAGGTGGTGAATGGCAATAACGGGCTTATTGTCTGCATGCCTTCCAGGAAGATCAAGGACGGATCTTACAAGGACATAGCCCATCCTATCACCAACGAATTCCGCCACGCGCTGGAAGAGGTTATTCTGAAAGCGTATAACGTTGAGCTGGCAAAGGGCGGCGCTCCGGTCCCGGCAGGCCGGGACGATGAGTAGGTCTTTCCGTCTTCAAGAGGGTCGGGCGATTTTATTCCCGGGTTGTGTAATGGTAGCACGACGCCCTTTGAAGGCGTTTGTCTAGGTTCGAGTCCTAGCCCGGGAGCCAGATCCTAAAGCCCGCGGACGGGTGTTTTTCCTAACATCCGGCATATGCCAGTCAATAAACACCCACTGAAGCTCATTCGCGCCTGCTGGACAGTCTATCTGGTGCGCTGCGCAAACGGGGCTTTTTATACCGGCATAACAAATAGACTGAAAGAGCGCATCAAAGCCCATAACTCCGGCGCCGGCGCAAAATATACCGCCGCTTTCGGGCCGGTCAGGCTTGTCTGGCGCCGGAAAAGCAAGAACCGCTCCTCCGCATCAAAGCTGGAGGCCGGGATTAAAAAACTTACCCGCGCGGAAAAAATAACCCTCATAAAAAGCGGCGTGTGGCGCAGGAACTTCCCGGCCGCCGAATAATTATTTTTTTATCCGCCCCCTTATTTTGTAAAATTAAACACTGTAGTCTTCTGCCCCAGGCTTAATAGTCGAAGCACCTTTCTCTGTTATGCCGGAAAAAAACGACCTTTGCGTTCTGATACTCGCGGCCGGACTCGGCACACGGATGAAATCCGATCTGCCCAAAGTGCTCCATTCCCTGGGTGAGCTGCCGCTCGCCGCTCGCGTTATAAAAAAAGTTTCGACTCTTGATCCGGCTAAAATAGTCGTAGTCGTAGGCCATAAAGCCGATATGGTCCGGGACGCGCTGGGCAGGTATCTGGCTAAAGAGCCGATAAGCCCGGAGGTGGTTTTCGTAACTCAAAAGCAGCTGAAGGGCAGCGGGCGGGCCGTGCTGGAAGCGCTGCCGGAGATAAAAAAATTCAGACACACGCTCGTGCTCTGCGGTGACGCTCCGCTCTTTAAGACCGGCACTCTCAGGAGCATGCTGGCGGAGTATCTTGAAAAACGGCCGGATTGTCTGGTCATGACAGCCGATCTGCCGGAGCCCGGCAGCTATGGCCGGATCAAGAGAGACGGCGCCGGGGCCGTGGCGGCCATCGTGGAGGCCTCTGACGCCTCCGCCGCGGATCTGACGATTAAAGAGGTCAATTCCGGAACTTATTTTTTCAGAACGGCCTCTTTGGCCGTTGCCGTTAACGCTCTCAGGAAAAAAGGGCCGAAGGGGGAATACTACCTTACAGATTCCCTGGAAAATATTCTTGCCGCGGGAGGGAGGGTGCTGGCCTTTAAAGCCTCTGATGAAACCGAGATAACCGGCATAAATTCCAGGCGGGACCTGGCCGGAGCCTACAAAATGATAAATAAACGAGTCATTCAGCATCTGATGGACAGCGGCGTTACCGTAGTGGACCCGGATAACACCTACATTGAAGAAGGCGTCAAAATAGGCCGCGACACGGTTATCCACCCCGGCATGCACATCAACGGCGCCACGGTTATAGGTAAGAATTGCCGCCTCGGCCCGTACGGCATAATTGAAAACTGCCGGATAGAGGACGGAGTAGAGATAAAATTCGCCTGCTGCCTGTCCTCAAGCCGCGTCAGGACGGGCTCGGTCATAGGCCCGTTCGCGCGTCTGCGCCCCGCCTCTGACGTAGGGCCGAAGGCGGAAATAGGAAATTTCGCGGAGGTGAAGAAATCCCGCATAGGCCGCGGCGCCAAAATGCACCACCACAGCTATGTGGGTGATACGGTCATGGGGGAGCGGGTGAATATAGGCGCCGGGACCATAACCTGCAACTACGACGGGGTTAACAAGAACGCGACCGTGATCGGCGCCGGCGCGTTTATAGGCTCCAATACGAATCTGGTGGCTCCCGTGAAGATCGGCGCCGGCGCGTACACAGCGGCCGGCTCCACCATTACTGAGAACGTCCCGGGCGGAACGCTGGCAATAGCGCGGGCCCGGCAGGTGATAAAGCTGCGGAAAAAGAGGTGAGCCAATGATGAGCGATTCGTGGCAGACAGGAGCGCTTAAGGTTATAAGCGGCAGCGCTAATCCGGCCCTGGCCCTAAAGATTTGTGATATTCTGGGCGTACCGCTTTCAGAAGCGAGAGTGGGGCGGTTTGCCGACGGGGAGATAGACGTCCACATACTCGAGAACGTGCGCGGAGACGATTGCTACGTTATACAGCCGACCTGCCCCCCTGTTAACGAGAACGTGATGGAGCTGCTGGTCATGCTGGACGCCCTCAGGCGGGCCTCCGCCGGGCGCATTACGGCCGTTCTGCCTTATTACGGTTACGCCAGGGCGGACCGCAAGCCGGCGCCGCGCGTCGCTATCACGGCCAAGCTTGTGGCCAACCTGATAACCTCGGCCGGCGCTAACCGCGTCATCACCATAGATCTGCACGCTGCCCAGATACAGGGCTTCTTTGACATCCCGCTGGATCATCTGTACGCAAGGCCGGTGGTGCTGGAATACATCCGCAGCCGGAAGCTGAAAAACATGCTGGTGGTCTCTCCAGATGTGGGCAGCGTGGAGCGCGCCCGGTCTTTTGCCAAACGGCTTAACGTCGGTATGGCCATTATAGATAAGCGGCGCCCCAGGCCAAATGAGGCCGTGGTTTACAATAT
>CAZPMW010000161.1:0-3849 GCA_964587805.1 uncultured Elusimicrobiaceae bacterium | reverse complement strand
GAAAGCTAATAGACATGATACAAAGATTCTAAAAACAAGACCATTGGAGAATCAGTCCGCAATCCGGGTCGTCCAGCGCCGGCTACGGATTTACAGCGAGATAAGAGCCGGGGCTTATCTGTCGCTTACATCCGGGGACGCATTGCTCTTTGCGGCACATTTATTGGTTTTTTACCACAAGATACCGCATCACATCGAAGGGCGTGTCAACGTTATCCGCTAAAACGGTCTGTATGCTGCGAACGACCTCTTTCTGGCCAAACGGTTTTTTAAGATAGATGTTCAGGGCGGACGGAACCATGCGATTCAAATTCCCGCTCTCGTTAAAATATCCGCTCATCATGATAACCGGGATGCGCGATGTGGGCGGATAGTTCCTGATGTTTTTAGCGACCAGGACGCCGTCTTCCACGCCCAGTTTGAGATCCAGCAGGATAAGGTCCGGCATTATTCTGCGAGCCAACTTCAAAGCCTCCTGACCGTTGAAGGCTGCTATAGGGATATAGCCGCTCAAAGCGAGGGAATCCTGAAGCTCCGAGAGAAAATCCCCGTCGTCGTCTACCAGCAGAATGATCTTTCTTTCATGCGGCATATTATTGTCCTTTTAAAAACCAGATACTTCCGGCGCCCCGGCTACTTTCGCTTCGCAGCGCTTAGGCAGGGTAAAACTAAAAGTCGTTCCCTTTCCAGGTTCGCTGGCAACGGAAAGCGTTCCGCTATGGCGCCTCAGGATTTCCTTTGCCATAAAAAGTCCCAGCCCGGTACCTTTCTCACTCTCGACCACAGGCTTTCCGAAGTGCTTGAATCTTTCAAACAGCTTGGCCTGGTCCTCCCTTGAAATACCGATGCCGGAATCCTTCACGTAACACTCGACCAGGTTTTCCTTTTCAGAGACTCCGACCTCAATGCGTCCTTTTTCAGTAAATTTCAACGCATTGCTCAGCATATTGGTAAACACCTCGGTAATACTGTCCACATCAATGAAGGCTTCTATTTTGTCGGCAGAATAACGTCCGACAAGTTCTATGCCGCGTCCTTCCGCGCTGGGAACCATCCGCGCGATGACTTCAGCCGCGAGTTTAACTACATCAGCCCGGACACGCTCAAATCCTGATGCGTCGGCCTCAAACCTGGACATTTCCAGTATCTTACTGATCAGTCTCTCCAGGCGCTGCGCCTCGCCATATGCTCTCGACAGCAGCTCTTTTTCCGTTTCCTCCAGCCGCCCGCCGGCGCTTTCAAGGACCATTATCAGCCCGGCCAGCACGCTGGTAAGAGGCGACCGAAATTCATGGGAAACGAGGGATGCAAAATCATCCTTCAGCTGCTCCATTTGCTTATGAGCGGTGATATCTCTGGCCATGATAATAATTCGCTGCGCTTTTGGACCGACCGGCACCGGAATACACTTTACCTCGAGGATACTTTGTCGTTTATTCCACCGGCAAGACGTTTCAAAAGTGGCTATGTTTCCTTCCCGGAACGCATGCCTGCAGGTTTCCAGGCTTTGTTCTGACAGGACCTGAACAAGGGCCGAGAGCTCTCCGTTGGGCTCAGGCCAGACTGCTTTTTTAAAAGCACCGTTGGACATGAGAACGCGGAATTCACGGTCAAGAACCACTATCGCGTCATCAAGCGCGTCGACCAGTGTGCGGTAACGCTCTTCAGAAGAGCGCAGGCTGGCCTCTATGCCCTTGCGCGCGATAGAATAGATGATCGCGCGTGAGAGGATTTCGGCATTCACAGTCTTTTTAATAAGGTAGTCCTGCGCCCCCATGCGCACGGCCACGACAGCCACATCAAGTTCATCCTCGACCCCGGTAAGCACGACTACCGGGACGTCCGGCGCACATTCGTAAACTGCGGAGAACGTGCCAAGCCCGGAACTGTCCGGCAGAGTAAGGTCCAGTAAGATCACGTCATAACGCTCTGTTTCCAGCAGTTCCAGTGCCGACGACAGAGCCGTTGCTCCCGCCACGCTGAAGCGCTGGATGTTAGCTGGCGCGTTGACGAGAAATTCCTTCATCAGCCGGATGTCGCCTTCGCAGTCGTCAATTATCAGGACTTTAATCGGATTGCTTTCCATGATCACACCTCTCCCGGCAATTTCATCGTCTTTAACGCCCGGGGCAGCGTAAAGTAAAAAGTGGAGCCCTTTCCCACCTCGCTCACGGCCCAGATCCGGCCGTTATGGAGCGTAAGGATATCCTTAACGATGGCCAGCCCAAGCCCTATGCCCCCCTGCGATTCGCGTGAAGAAAGCTGCACAAATTTCTCAAATATCCTGCTCAGGTCCTTTTCTGGAATTCCACGGCCTGTGTCGCGCACGCCTATCATGACGGCGTCCTTCCGGCCTGGATCGGGTGCGGCGGCCACTATAATGGTTCCGCCTTTTGGCGTGGCTTTTATGGCATTGGAGATAAGGTTGGTGATAACCTGGACCATCCGGGGCAAATCAGCCATGACGTACATGTCCGGTGGCACCGGCCGGACAGTAAGGATCAGCTCCTTGGTCTTGGCCCACGGCATCAGCGCTTCTCCGGCTTCGGAAAGCAGGGTGGCCACCGGCACGGGCTCAGGGCGCACATCCATCTTGCCTGACTGGAGCTTGGAAAAATCCAGTATCCCGCGTATCATCTGACCCAGGCGGCGGCTGTTCCTTATGCTGATATCCAGAAATTTATTCTCCAACACGTCAAACTTGCCGGCAGATGCTTCGGTCAGCATCTCCAGCGCTGAGGTAATCGATGAAAGAGGGGACTGCAGATCATGGGTCACGCGTGAAAGAAACTCTTCCTGCATGCGCTGCATCTCTTTATACTGCATAACCCCTGGGAGCGTTGAGTAGGCTCCCACCACGCGGCCTTCGTCGTCTTCAAGCAGGGCGACAGAACGACGAAGGGCCCGCCCCATGCCCTCGTCACCCTTCATTTCCACATCGCCTGTGATCGGCGTTCCTTCTGAAAGGTCCAGGTCTTTAGACATGGTAAGAAAATGAGTGCCGGGCTTCATATGCGCGCTGATATGCTTGCCGGCCGCGTCGGATAATTTCATGCCTGCTATCTCCTCAGCCGCCGGGTTCATCATAAGCACTTTCCCTTCCTTACTTAGAACAACCTTCCCCTCTGCGACCCTGGACAGGACGCGCTCTGTGCGCGCCCGCGTGTTCAGAATGCGCTCTTTCTCCGCGGCGATGCCTTTAGTCGACTCCGCCACCTGCTGCTCCATGGTATCGCGGACCATTTGCAGCGCGTCCTCATAGGCGCGGAGACGGTCCTTGGGGTCTTTAACGGTAGATTCCACAAGGCCTTTCAGAATACCGCTGAAACTCATGCTCGCCAGCGCACTTTTGCCATGATCAGCAGCCTCGGGCGTCCTCACGCGGGGCATAGTCTGCGGCACGGTTGCCGCGGGCTTCCCTGAATGGGGCTGTGGCGCGGCTGCCGCCGGACCGGGCGCTGCCTTCACGGCATCGCCAAAAGCAGGTGATTGGGGGACGTCCCGGTCTCCCCTTATGTAATGCACTGCCTCCGGGAGGATATTGCGCACGCCCTTCTCAGCGAAGAACTCCAACACGCTTCTCTCCGGAGAGTTCCTTGGTGGTATACCCAGGAACTCACACAAAGTGCCTAGCTCAAAGGGCTGGATACCGTTCATGAACGTCAGGTTCTGAAGGTGGCGCGCTTTAAAAAAAGCGTTAAGATTCTGAGACTCCTGTGTAACCGCAGGAACAGAAGTATCGTTAAAAAGCCAGCTGTCGTTAACGAAAGAAAGCGTGATGGCGTCATATTTATTAGCGCTGAATATTTTGCCCAGTAGTGTTAAATCTTTGTGCAAGGATTCGATCAC
>CAZPMW010000160.1:0-3963 GCA_964587805.1 uncultured Elusimicrobiaceae bacterium | reverse complement strand
ACAAACACATGCGTGCAGTTCCGGTAGATGAATCCCACAAGTTTATCCAGGAACCAGGAGAGAAGCGCCGTCTTTTTGAAACCGTAGGCGTACACTGTCTCGGGCCACACGTCCTGGGTCCAGATAGTGACCGGCTTGCCGCGCGCGAGGCCCGCCAGGACGGCCGGAAGGGCCACGGTCAGGGGGCCGGTCTGATAAACGAAGAGGCGGTCATAGCGCCCGGCGATGAACAGGGCGATAAGACTGCCGGTAAAAATAAAATTCAGATAATTAAGGAGTTTCAGCGCCAGGGAATCGCGGTAGCCCGTAACCGTAAAGAACCGCCGTACGCGTATGTTTTTCCACAGTTCTTCGGAGTAAAAGCGGTTGGAGTAACCCTGGAAGACCCTGCCGAAAGGATAACTGGGGACCTGTGTAAGGACTTCCACTTCAAATCCCCGCTCCGCCCATTGCGCCGCCAGGTCGTTTACAATGAATTCTTCCGGATAAAAGCGTTCGGTGACGATGAGTATTTTTGGTGGCATAAGGCCGTAAAACGCCTACGCCGTTTTCCGCCACACCGTCCTGTTCACATAATCTGTATAGCTCATTATTATGCGCAGGACTTTTTTGGACACATTGTCGGTGTCGTAATCAGGCACGAGGCGGAACCGTCGGCCCTCACTGGAGTGCTGCTTCACCACTATCTCCACGGACTCAAGCACCCGCTCTGTCTTCAGGCCGCACATTATAAGCGTCCCTTCATCCATCCCCTCCGGCCTTTCATGGGCCTGCCGAATGGTAACCGCGGGGAAATTGAGGATGGTTGATTCTTCCGTTATGGTGCCGCTGTCTGAAACGACGCAGAACGCTTCCTGCTGAAGCTTCACATAGTCGTAGAATCCGAGCGGCTTAAGAAAACTTATCCGCGAGTCCAGATGCTTTATATCCAGCTCTTCCATCTTCTTCCTGGTGCGGGGATGCGTGGACACGATCACCGGCATCCCGTATTTTTTCGCAAGCGCGTTAAGCGAGTCAAGGAGGTTGCGGAAATTCTCCTCGTTATCCACGTTCTCCTCGCGATGGGTGCTGACCACGAAATAGCCGCTTTTTTTCAGCCCGAGGCGCGCCAGCGTATCAGATTTTTCTATAGCCGGCATATAATGCGCCAGCACTTCCTTCATCGGGGAGCCTGTCTTGATGACGGTTTCCGGCCGCAGGCCCTCGCTTATCAGATACCGGCGGGCGTGCTCGGTGAGGGTCATATTGATGTCGCTCAGATGGTCCACTACCTTGCGGTTGAGCTCCTCGGGGACGCGCTGGTCGAAGCAGCGGTTTCCCGCCTCCATATGGAACACCGGGATCTTGCGCCTCTTGGCCGGGATGACAGCCAGGCAGCTGTTGGTATCGCCATAAAGCAGCAGCGCGTCCGGTTTCTCCAGTTCCATAATATCGTCGGCCTTAGCGATGACATTGCCTATGGTCCGGGCCAGCGTATCGCCGGCTGAATTAAGAAAATGGTCCGGCTTGCGGATCTCCATCTCTTTAAAGAATATTTCGTTCAGCTCGTAATCGTAATTCTGCCCGGTATGAACCAGCACGTGCTTCAGATATTTTTCCGCCTCGGCCATCACCCGGCTGAGCTTTATTATCTCGGGCCTGGTGCCGACTATGGTCATCAATTTTAAAGGCATACATTCACTCCCTTTAAGTTTCAGCTTGTATTACTTCAGCTCCGCAACCACTTCCGGCAGTTTCAAAAGCACTTCTTTTATTTCCTTCACATTAAGCCGCTGCGTATTGTGCGAGGTATAGTCGGTAAGCTTCGCTTCCTTTTTGTCACCCTCTGTGAAGTATTTATTATAGTTCAGGTCCCTGTCGTCCATGCTCACCCTGTAATAATCGCCCATATCATCGGCCCTGCGCAGCTCCTCGATATTGGCAAGCGTTTCATAGATCTTCTCGCCGTGACGGATGCCGATGCTCTTGACCGGGACATCGGACTTGAAAAGTTCCTTCAGCGCCTCGGCCAGGTCGCCAACGGTACAGGCCGGAGATTTTTTAATGAAGATGCTCCCCTGCCTGGAGTTGGAGAAGGCGAACAGCACGAGCTTTATCGCCTCGCTGAGCGGCAGCAGGAATCTCGTCATCCCGGCCTCGGTGACTGTTATCGGCTTCTTCTCTTTTATCTGTTTTATGAACAGCGGGATAACGGACCCGCGCGAGCACATTACATTGCCATACCTGACGCAGCAGACCCTGGTCTCCTTCTCGCTCAGGCCGCGGCAGGCGGCCTGGGCCACCTTCTCCATAAGGGCCTTGGTCATCCCCATAGCGTTCACCGGGTAAACAGCCTTGTCCGTGCCCAGGCAGACCAGACTCTCAACCTTATGCCTGATGGCGGATTCAACCACATTGCTGCTGCCGAGTATGTTCGTCATCACCGCCTGCATCGGGAAGAACTCGCATGAAGGGACCTGCTTCAGGGCCGCCGCGTGAAAAACCATGTCCACGCCCTTCATCGCCTGGTCCACTCCGCTCCGGTCCCGCACGTCTCCGATATAAAATTTCACCCTGGGATTGTTAAGCTGGATGCGCATATGTTCCTGCTTAAGCTCGTCGCGGCTGAAAATGCGCACCTCTTTAAAATCCTGGTCGATTATGGTTTTCAGGAGCTCGTGCCCGAAAGAGCCGGTGCCGCCGGTGATCAAGATGGTCTTATTTTTCACTATGTTCGTCATATCGCTCCTCTCCATTTGGCGTAAGGCGCGGCGTCGGCGGCCATCTCCATGGCCATACTCCGCCAGGACGGGCACTCGAACCTTGTCGCCTCAACAAACCTGCCGCCGTTCAAATTCCGCCTGCATTCAAATACGTCCTCCGGCTCTATCACAACATCCAGCTTATAGGCTTCCTTTAAAAAAGAAAGCAGCTCGTATTTGGAGACCGTCTCGCTGGACACATGGTAAAGCCCGTTCAGGGCCGGGAATTTCTCAATCAGCTCGCACACCAGTTCGGCAAGCCGGTTTGTAGTAAGCCCTGTGAAGATGGCCTTGCGGAAGCCCTGGATCCGCTTCCCCTTCTGCCTCAGAAACCATTCCAGCAGCTCCGTCCCGCCGAATATCTCCCTGCCGATAAAAGAAGACCTGAGCGTGAGCGCGCAGGGAGCCGAGACGTCGCCAAGCGCTTTCGTCATGCCGTAAAGGTCGCGCGCGTCCGGCAGGTCATCCTCGGAATAATTCCCTTTCTTTCCGTCAAAAACGCAGACCGTGCTGAAATGGATAAGCCGGGCCCCGTTTCTAGAGCACCAATCAGCCAGCCTGTGCGGCAGCAGCGCGTTTATGGAAATAGCTGAAACTTTGTCCAGCGCCTCTTTGCTCCGAAGCGTTACCCCCGCACAGTTAACGATGACCGAGGGCCTGACCTCTTCCAGCAACTGATTAAGCCGCGAGAAATCGCGCAGATCCGCGGAATCGATCACATTGGAGCCGGAAAAGAGCCCGCATTTGGCGTAAAACGCCTTAGGCTTGCGAATGGACACAAAAGTGTCGTGGAATCTGCCCGGCAGGACCTGCCAGAGCTTATGCCCCAGAGTTCCCCCGCCGCCCAGTATAAGAATACGCTTTGCCATGGCGCTTGCAGCTCCCTGATTCCACTATGCGTCGCCGTATGGCGCGCTAAACATATACAAATAATAACAAATTTAGGCGGTGCTAATCCTCAGGGTTTGGCGCCGGGAGGCCTTTTATTCACGGCCTCAAGGAGGGTTTCTATGGTCTTCTCGGCTGTTGCGGACCAGGAAAAATCAGCGCTGCGCGCACTGACTTTTTCACGCACGGCCTGCCGCTCAGCCGGTGTCCGGTCAAGGACAGTAAAGATCTTCCGGGCCAGTTCAATATGGTCCCCGGAAGGATAATGAACGGCGCTCTCTCCAAAGGCCTCTGGCAGCGGCGGATTATCCGCGGATACGCACTGGCAGCCGTG
>CAZPMW010000159.1:2122-4146 GCA_964587805.1 uncultured Elusimicrobiaceae bacterium | reverse complement strand
GAACCCTAAATGGGGCTGACAGGGCCCTCACGCCGCCCTCTCCATATTGTATTTCTCTATGCTGACAAAAGGCGATATTGCCGATATTATCTGTGAACATCTGCCCGGTTCATCCGGGCAGGGCGCTGTTGCGCCGGCTAAGGCGGCGTCGCGCCCTCTGCCGAAGCGGGTGTTTATCAGCGATTGGGAACTGAAGAAAATGTTTAAACCCGGCCAGAAGACGGTTAAGATTCCCTCCAACGCCATAATAAGCCCGCTCTCCTTGGACTGGCTGGATTATACAGGCGTGGAAGTCCTCCGGGACTAAGGACTCCCCCCCTGTTAAATGATAAAATACCTATAATGTGGCGCTTTGATGCTCTTATAAAAACGGCCCTTAAAGAGGATATCGGCAGCGGGGATATTACCACCGAGCTGTTTATCCCGGCGGGTATCGGCTTTGAAGGCCTGATGTTCGCCAAGTCCGGCGGCGTTCTGGCCGGGGCGGCTGTGGCTAAACGCGTTTTTGAGCTCGCGGACCCCGGCGCCCGGGTCAGAGTTCTCCTTAAGGACGGGGCCCGTTTTAAGATGGGGGCAAAGATCCTGAGAGTGAGCGGCTCCCGGCGGCTGCTGAGCGCGGAGCGCACAGCCCTGAATTTTATCCAACACCTCTCCGGGATCGCGACGCGAGCGGCTCTGTTCGCCGGGGCGGTTAAAAATACCCGCACCAGAATATACGACACGCGCAAGACCATCCCCGGCCTGAGGGAACTGGAAAAATACGCCGTTAAATGCGGCGGGGGGATCAACCACCGCATGGGCCTCAGCGACGCTTTCCTGATAAAAGACAACCATATAGCCATGCTCGGCGGTTCTCTTGAACGGTTAAGGGAACGCCTGGCCAGGGCCCGCGCTGCCCATCCCGGGCTTAAGGTGGAAATAGAGGCGCAGACCCCCGGGCAGGCGGCGGCTTTCCTTCCGCTTGGGTTCAATATCATCATGCTGGATAATATGAGCCGCGCGGACATGAAAAGGGCCATCGCCCTCATCCGCGCGGGAGGGAGAAAGACGGAGATAGAGATCTCCGGCGGAGTGAGGCTGGAGGATCTGCCCGGACTTGCAAAGCTTGGCGCCGACCGTATATCCGTCGGGTCCCTGACCAATTCGGCTGCGGCCCTGGATATCGCGTTCGATGTAAAGCCAATAAGGGAAGGCGTTAAGCGTGGGGTGCGACAGAGAAGGAGATTTAGATGAACGGTTTAAAAATGAAGGATACATTCGCGCTGGATACACTGCCGGGAATAAAAAAAATCGTGATGCTGGAGCGCGCCTCTTCAACGCAGGAGGTTGCCAGGGAGCTGGCAATGCAGGGAGGCATGGAAAACACGCTTGTGCTGGCGCTCACCCAGGAGGCCGGCAAGGGCCGCATGGGCAGGGTCTGGGAATCGGGCCCGGGCGGGATCTATATGACGCTCATCCTGCAGCCTAATGTCGGATTGAAGTTTCTTGCAGAACTCAGCGTTCTGGCTGGCAGGGTAGCGGCTGACACGCTTAAACAGCTTTACGGCCTTACCGCGCGCGTGAAGCTGCCAAACGACGTTTACGCCCTGCATCCTAAAAAGAAAAAATATTTCAAGATAGCCGGTATTCTGACCGAATCGTCCTCCATGGATAAGACCCCCAACTGGATACTTCTTGGCGTAGGCGTGAACCTGAATAACGCCGTTTCCGTGCCGACGGGGTGCAGCGTTTCAGATATCCTGAAAAGGGAGATCCCCAGCGAGGAATTCCTGCGGGTCTTTTTTCAGAATTTCTGGCAGCTCTATTCCGCCTGGGAATACTCCTCGGAATCCAAAAGTCTGTAGGGTCGTACGATATGCCTTCAGGTCCCTCGGCGGCTGCGATCCGGAATATCGCCCTCGATCGGGGCGCGTCCGCCTGCGGCGTCATCCGCGCGGAGGCGCTGGCCGAATACTCCCGGTTCCAGACTGCCGCCTCCGGAGTCCCTCCCGGGCTCGCCTATCTGCGGCGCGCGCCTTCCCCCA
>CAZPMW010000159.1:0-2112 GCA_964587805.1 uncultured Elusimicrobiaceae bacterium | reverse complement strand
GAGCTGACATCCGGAGCTGGTTCGTCCACGCGAAATCCGTACTGGTGTGCGCATTCCGCTACTGGAGCCCGGAGCGGAATTACGCCGCCGCCATGGAAAAAGCCGGGGACGCAGAGGCGTATCTCAAAAATACCGGGCGCAGGCTCCGGCCTGAATTTATAGCGGGAGTAAAAGCCAGCGGGCTCAGTCCCAAGATCTCAAGATACGCCTTAGTCCCTGATTATCATCACACGATAGCGGCACAGCTGGCGCTGGCCCTTGCCGATATAAAATACGCCTGGCCCGGGACTGAGGGTAAGGCGTTCGTCGACACCGCTCCTGTGCTGGAAAAGGAGCTTGGACGGCTTGCCGGGCTGGGGTTCCGCGGCAGGAATACTCTGCTTATCTCGGAGGATCTGGGTTCCTACTTTTTTATCGGCGGGCTGGCGCTTTCATGTGCGCTGCCGGAGGGGGAGTTGTCCTCCCGGAATACGGCGCTTCCTCCGGGAACGAAAGAGCCGGGCTGCGGGACCTGCCGTAAATGCGCGGACGCCTGTCCCACCGGGGCGCTCAGGACGCCGGGCGTTCTGGACGCAGGACGCTGCATCTCTTATTGGACCACCCAGTCAAAGACTGCCGCGCCGGAAGAGATAATAAGCCGGTCGGAAGGCTATATCTACGGCTGCGATATCTGCCAGGAGGCCTGCCCGTATAACCAGAAGAATTAATTGATGAATTCGTCCTGAGAAATGAAGGATGAGGGGCGGACTGCGGTTATTTGGGTTTTGTCAGCGCGGTCTTAACGGCGTCCATCAAGTCGTCTGTGTTAAACGGTTTGGTGAGGAAAGCCGATACTTGCGGGAACTTCTGGAACATGGTCCTGGAGGGCTCAAGCGCCGAAAGGACTATTACGGGAGTATCTTTCGTGGCAGGGTTTTCGCTCATCTGGTTGGCCAGCGAGTAGCCGTCTATTCCGGGGAGCATGACATCCAGCACCACCAGCTCCGGCTTGTAGGTGCGCATGCTCTCAAGAACATCCCGTCCGTTATCGCAGACCTGTACCTGATGCCCCGCAGCCTCAAGCGTATACTGCACAAGGCTTAATATTTCAGGATCGTCGTCCACCAGAAGTACTCTGTTCCCCATGGGTAAAATTTACCACATATTCCGGCTGCCGGTCAATATAACAGATATTTCTGGCGGGTTTCCCGGAATTCAGCGTTGTCTTTTTCAAAGCCTGCCAGAATAGCCTCCGGCTTCTTTCCCGCCTGCAGCATCTCACAAAGCCGGGCGTTGCCGGTCATTTTTCTGACCTCTTCCACTTTCAGAACGAAGTCCGCTTTATTAATTTTGCGCAGGTAGTAGACCGCGTAGACGAAAATATCCAGAGCGCGTACGGAGACCGGATCGGTTACGTCCATAACCACTCCTGCGCAGGGCGTGCCCTTGTGGACATCAAAGCTGGGGGTGCGTGCCTCGGCGCGGAAAGTCACCCCTTTCAGCGGGGCGCTGGCCAGGAGCTTAGCCAGTTTGCCGGACTTCATCCAGGGCGCGCCGAACCATGTGAAAGGCGAAACGGTCCCACGGCCCACTGAAACATTTGTCGCTTCAAAATTGCCGATGCCCGGGTAGAGTATCTCCGCCTGCACGCTCCTGATGTTCGGGGAAGGATTGGTCCAGATAACGGCGGTCTCGTCAAAGAACATGTCCCGGCGCCAGTTCTCCATTTTCACCACGGTCAGCCTGAGGTCCAGCCCCTTTTGATCTTTGTGGAAGACGGCAAGCTCGCCGACTGTGAAGGCGTGCCTCAGCGGGACGCGATGGTAGGCGATGAAGGAGTCGATATCCGGGGCCAGCGTCGGTCCCTCAATAATCGCGCCACCTATGGGATTGGGGCGGTCCAGTACAATAAACTCTACTCCGTGTTTAGCGGCTTCTTCCATCGCGTAGGCCATGGTGGTGGGGTAGGTATAGAAGCGCGCCCCTATATCCTGTACGTCGAACACCAGCACATCCAGGCCGCGAAGCATTTCGGGCGAAATCCGCCTGGTCTTGCCGTAGAGGCTGTAGATGGGGAGTCCGGTCACAGGGTCAGATGAGTTGTCGACAAGCTCGCCGGCTTCCGCGGCGCCC
>CAZPMW010000158.1:0-4228 GCA_964587805.1 uncultured Elusimicrobiaceae bacterium | reverse complement strand
GATTTGATATCGGAGCCGTCGGCATGATTCAGACCAGGCCAGGCCGCGACAATGTCCTGTTGAGGACGGCGAAGGTTAAGGCGTTCGGCCTGGGCATGCTGCAGGGCTCCGTCGCTTTGCCCTTCCTGGATACGGATGTGGTCTTAAGAGGCGTTTCCTATTCCAATTTTTCGGTTATAGGCGGCGGCCTCCGCCACTCCATCTTAAGGAGCGGCACCCTTACCAAGTTCATCCCGGATGTGTCGGTCTCCGCTTTTTTCGACTCTGTTAACTTCAAGTATTTTACCGGCAGGCATTTGTCGGCTGATCTCGCGGCCTCATTCGATCTGCCGTTCATAAAGCCGTTCGTCGGCATGGGCTATGACAGGACCAGAGTTGAAATAAAAGGCGTTTCAGCGGCGTTGGATGGCATGGACGCTATTACGTCCAGGCCCAGATACACCGCCGGGGCCAGGATCGTTCCCTTCCCTTTCCTGTACGTTTTCGGAGCCTATACCGTGCTGCATGAACGGCATGGCTTTAATTTCGGAGCCGGTGCCAGATTTTAAACTACGGAAGATATCCATGAACGGAGGCATTGTGGAAACAAATCAGACAGAAAACACAGAGAGCAGCAGGCTTATAGAGATGGCGGAGCATTATGGCGCCAATAATTATCATCCCCTGCCGATAGTAATTTCGCAGGCCAAAGGCGTATGGGTGAAAAGCCCCGAGGGCAAAAAATACATGGACATGCTAAGCGCTTATTCCGCGCTTAATCACGGGCACAGGCATCCGGCTCTGCTTAAGTCTATGACGGCGCAGGCAAAGAAGGCGACGCTGACCTCCCGCGCTTTTAATAACGAACAGATAGGCCCTTTCCTGAAAGAATTATGCGAATTCACCGCCTGCGATATGGCGCTGCCCATGAACACCGGCGCAGAGGCGGTGGAGACCGCGCTGAAAGCCGCGCGCAAATGGGGCTACAAAGTAAAAGGCGTGCCCGAAGGCAAAGTAGAGATTATCGTCTGCTCCAACAATTTTCACGGGCGGACTATTTCTATCGTATCATTCTCAACCGAGGCGCAGTACCGGGATGGTTTCGGCCCGTTCACTCCGGGGTTTACGGTGGTTCCGTACGGCAATCTTGAGGCGCTAAAGGCCGCTATTAATCCGAACACCGCCGCTTTCCTTGTGGAACCGATACAGGGAGAGGCGGGCATCATAGTTCCGCCGGCGGGCTACCTTAAGGCCGCTTTCGATCTGTGCAGGGCGAATAAAGTCCTTTTCATAGCCGATGAGATACAGACCGGCCTGGGCCGGACCGGCATGAAATTCTGTTGCGATCACGACGGAATCAAGCCGGATATGATGATCCTGGGCAAGGCCCTGGGCGGCGGAATACTGCCGATCTCCGCGGTCGTCGCTTCAAAAGAAGTGCTCGGCGTTTTCAATCCCGGCGATCATGGCAGCACATTCGGCGGTAACCCGCTGGCCTGCGCCGTGGGCCGCACGGCTCTGAAAATCCTGGCGGATGAGAAATTGGCTGAGCGGTCCCTGGAAATGGGCAACTATTTCATGGATAAGCTGCGCGCCATTAAAGGTAAGCATATCTCGGAGGTGCGCGGTAAAGGCCTGATGATCGGAGTTGAACTGGATACAGCCGCCCGCCCCTATTGCGAGCAGCTTATGGAACTGGGCCTTCTGGCCAAAGAAACGCACGACAGGGTTATCCGCTTCGCCC
The DNA here is from genome assembly GCA_964587805.1 of uncultured Elusimicrobiaceae bacterium. GTDB lineage: Bacteria > Elusimicrobiota > Elusimicrobia > Elusimicrobiales > UBA9959 > YA12-FULL-51-18. Next base: position 2,505 of record CAZPMW010000158.1, on the reverse strand, counting down.
CGCCGCTCATCATCACGCAAAAAGAGATAGACTGGGCCTGCCGGCGGATAAAGAAAGTTCTGCGTAAATAGCGGTGAGGCCGCCTCCCCGCACTTTAGCCGCTGTGCCTGCGGAAAAGTGCGGGGGTTTTATCAGCCTGGCGTTTTGTTAAATGACACCTGATCAATACGGGCGAATCAAAGAAAAGTTCGGAGCCGGACTGAGGTCCGATGTTCCGGCCTCCTCCCTGACCACCTATAAAGCGGGTGGGGCGCTGGAAGCCGCCGTCACGCCGTCCACGCGGGAAAAATTGGCCTGGCTAAGCGTCTTTTGTCTGGAGAACGGAATTGCCTTCCGTGTTCTGGGTGCCGGCTCCAACGTTCTTGTCAGCGATAAGGGCCTTCCGGGAGTGACGGCCCTTACCTCCGGATTTAACGCGGTACGGATCGCGGGCGAGATGCTCTTCGCTGAGGCGGGCGCGCTCTGGGATAGCGCCGTTGAAGCCGCCGTGGGGGCCGGGCTGGCAGGTATTGAAAAGACTTCCGGCATTCCGGGGACCGTGGGCGGGGCCGTGTTCATGAACGCCGGGGCTTTCGGGCAGGAGACTTTCGACTGTCTGGAGAGCGTAGAGGTCATGAGCCGCGCGGGCTCGTTCCGGACTTTGAAAAAGGCTGGCTTAAAGCACGGCTACCGCAAGGTTGAGGGTCTTGAAGGCTTGACGGTGCTGAACGCGGCCTTCAGGCTGAAAACTGGCGACAGGGCGGCGCTTTCAGCTGACCGCGCAGCAGTGCTTGAACGCCGCGCCGAAAAGCAGCCGCTGGACCTGCCATCGGCGGGCAGCGTGTTCAGGCGTCCGGCGGGGGATTTCGCCTCCCGTCTTATTGACGCCTCTGGGCTTAAAGGGGCGCGTGTCGGAGACGCCCAGGTCTCGGAGAAGCACGCCGGCTTTATCGTCAACCTGGGGAAGGCTTCGGCCTCCGATATTCACGCGCTGATGCTGAAGGTCCGGGCCGGGGTGAAAGCGGGGGCCGGCGTGGAGCTGGAGCTGGAACAGATATTGCTCGGAGACTTCGAGTGAAAAAAAACTTACTGATGCATCTCTCGCGCTTGGGTCTGGCGATGTTCTCCGTTTCGCTGATCTGCGTTCTCCCGGAATTTTCCGGGGCGGTTCCTGCCTATCCCGAAGGTGCGGAGCTCTCCCAGTTTGACGGCTCCAAGGTGAAGATATTTTTAAAAGGCGACGAATTCCACCACTGGCAGGAAGACTCCGACGGGTATACTGTCGTAAAAGACACCGCCGCCGGAGATTGGGTGTACGCGGAGCAGGCCCCGGACGGTTCGCTGAAGGCCGGAGTATATAAGGTCGGCGCTTATAGCCCGGCTACGCTTGGGTTGAAGAAGCACTTGCAGGATCCGGCAGTGATCCTGCGCGCGAGCGATCTGCGCAAAGCCAGGTCCGTTTCCCGGCCGGGTCGTTCCGGGGTGCCGGGAGAGACTGCGCCGGCGAAAACGGTGATAACGGCCGGTACGATGAAGAACCTGGTTATACTGGCCAGGTTCTCCGACCAGACCACCTCGTACAGCAGGGCCGAGTTCGACGCCCTCTTCAATAATACCGGGTATACTGTCGACGACGCTTCCGGCTCGGTTAAAGATTATTACAATGAGATCTCGTATAACAACCTGAGCATCGTTTCTACGGTCCCGGAATGGGTTGTGCTGCCGCAGCCCTTCGCGTATTACGGCGCGAACGTGGCAGGATCGGATAATGGAGATAAACTTCGCGAGCTCGTGCTGGACGCCATAAAAGCCTTGGACGACTCCGGCTTTAATTTTGCAGCGATGGATGGAAACAGCGACGGAGCCGTGGACGGCCTCGACATTATACACTCCGGCCGGGGTGAGGAATACGGGGGCAATAATTCCAGTTATATCTGGTCGCATCAGTGGTCGCTTGCGGTTTCTACTACGGTGGACGGGGTCACCATGCAGATGTATCACACTGAACCGGAAGTGCGCGGTTGGGACACTGATACCTCATCCAAAATAGCGCGCATAGGTGTCATCTGCCACGAGACCGGGCATTTTCTCGGCCTCCCCGACCTGTATGATTACGGCTATGACAGTAAAGGAGCCGGGAACTTCTGCCTGATGGCCGGCGGGAGCTGGAACGGAAGCGGCGCTTCTCCTTCTCATATGAGCGCCTGGTGCAAAAAACAGCTTGGTTGGGCCACGGCGACCGGAATCTCGGTGTCCAATAGTTACTCCCTGCCTCGTATAGAAGATCACTCCGGGGCGCTTTATCTGCTCCAGCCTGCCGGCGTCCCGGCTACCGAATATTTTTTAATGGAAAACCGGCAGGGCTTCAGTTTCGACTCAGCCCTGCCAGGCACCTCCAGGGGGATCCTTATCTGGCATGTTGACGAAAGCAAGGCCAATAACAACGACCAGACGCATTATCTTGTGGACCTTGAAGAAGCCGGAGGAACCCAGCACCTGTCTTCCAACCTGGACAGCGGGGCCGAT
>CAZPMW010000157.1:3544-4334 GCA_964587805.1 uncultured Elusimicrobiaceae bacterium | reverse complement strand
TGACTTTCTGTCCCTCAGCCCCAGGAAACCGAAGGTGTTTACAAAATTTTTTATAGACCGGTAATCCGCTCTCGAAGCGAACGGTCCCAGTGAGACGCCAATCCCGTTCAGTTTGGCCACTCCCAGTTGCGCCATGATCTTGCTGTAAAGCCTGAAACTCAGAAGGTTGAGACTTGACTGCAGGATAGAACCGCCGGCATAAACGATGGCCTTATACTTCCACATCTCGTTTATCGCGATAAGGAATTTTTCCGCCTTGAATTTTCTGCTTTCAGCTGGGAAAAGCGGCTTCACGCTGAAAGGTAATTTTGGCACTGTGCGGCTTAAAAGAGTGAATTCGTCCGCCTGCCAGTACTTTTGCGCGCCCCAGACGCTGACCGCGTTAAAAGCGTCGTCTCCCGCGTTCTGTTCGCCGTAGTAGCCGCAAAACAGGATTTTCTTGGCCATCCCTAGTTATCTCCTGCGAAGAACCGATGCGACCAGGTCTTTTTCCTCGCGGTCCGTAGTCATAAAATAAACCGCAGCGCAATAAAGGACGCTTACCGGAACGGAAATAGCTATAAGCGCCGCCCACGAATCGGGCGTAATAATTCTATTAATTATGGCGCAGGCCAGCCAGACCCCCATTGTTCCGGCCACCCCCCCCGCAAGCGGCTTTAAAAACACGGTTTTCTCCATGCCAAGTATCGCCGCCGCATATATCGGGGTAAATACCACATTTTTCAGCGTAAGCATGATTGCCCCGGCCAGGGCTACGCCATAAACTCCCAGTGGCGTAAATTTGCCCAGC
>CAZPMW010000157.1:0-3534 GCA_964587805.1 uncultured Elusimicrobiaceae bacterium | reverse complement strand
CAGCAGGATAGACAGGACCAGCATAAGCACGCCGCTGCCGAGTGTAACCCAGCCTGGAACCCGGACCTTATTGGCCGCCGTCTGTATCGAGAATAAAGGCAACACGGCCAGGTTAACGCTTAAATGCGCGCACATTATCGCCAGTAGCGCCGCGTATTTCGAGAAATCCGGCCCCAGCCAAAGCGTTAAGACAGTCCCGCCGAAGCCGCAGATAAGGCCTATTGGCAGAGCCATGCCCATACTGAGGAATTTAATGGCTTTCTCGCTCAGGAAAAGCATCTGCTGCCTGTCACCGCGGGCGAACAGGATAAGCACCATGGGAGAGAACACGCCGGCAAACACCCCGGCCATTGTCCTCAGGAGCATGGGCCACTGCATAACCGCTCCGTATTTCCCTGTGATTTCCGCGCCAAAAAGCAGATTGACGATTATGATGTCCGTGTTCAGGAAAAGCAGAGCCCCCACCTGATTTACCGTGAGCCACCAGCCCATGTTGGTGATCTCGCCCAGCTTTTTGCGATCGAAGTCTTTTGTGTTCAGCACGAGAAACGGGGTTAGTTTTCGCCAGCTCAGAACGCTGAGCGCCAGCGCGGCGAAGGCGCCTGTCATGAAGGCCCAGCCTACCCATTGGAGCCCGGCCCCGAACAGCGTGAAAAACAGAATAACCGGGAGGGTGCGGGCCACTACGGACGCGATATTGATAAGGTTCTGGATGTCCAGCCGGTTCAGAGCGAAAGCGGAAACTGAGAAATTCCCGGCTATTATCCCGACCAGAAAACTTAACATCGAAAAAAAGAAAAGCCATCTTGCGCCGCTTTCGACAGCCGCCGGAACGCTGAAAATATGCGGAGCATACCAGGATAAAAGCGCTGTGACAGGGACAAGGGCGGCCGCCAGGGCCGTGATAGAGAAAAAAGCCGTATTAAATACGCGGTTCGCTGAGGCCGCATCGTCCTTGTGTATGTCAATGACCAGATACCTGGAAACGGCTCCGTTCAGCGCCAGAGTGATAAGGCTTAAATAGGCCGTAAGGGAAGTCGCGAGCGGGATAAGCCCGTAGGAGGCGACCCCGAGATGACGAATATAATACGGGACTATGAAAAGTCCCACGGCCAGGTTGACCAGAAAGGAGGCCACATTGGTGACCATGTTAGCCGGAAATTGCTTCCTGAAGCCCTTGTTTATCTCCGCCATATGGAAAAAATGCCGTTAAACTTTCAGACACTATAGGCCGGTAATTCTAAAGCGATTCAAAACCGTCAGCGAAATAATTCTTCTGCAGGCCGCACTACCATCCCGGCACATTGAGCAGGCATGGTCCGTGCGACCGCGCCAGCGTCGTCAAACACGTACAGGACCACACGTTTTAAACCCGGCCAGAGATACCGGGAGCACCCGCCGATGTCTTCATCGGTCAATGGTCCTTTTTTATCTGAAAAGACCATGCCGACAAGTTCATTTGTCTCTAATGCTATGCAGGGATTGTTAACCAGAAAAGCCCTGACCCAGCTGGTATCACGCAAAGGATATACACGCATTACATTGGTCTGGCAATGAGTAAGGCAGAGCCCCCATTTTTTCTTATAGTTCAGCACACCATCACTGAAAAAGGGTCTTGACCCGGCGACATCTGCCCGGTTGCATCCCTTTTCCTTAAGGTAGTTTGTTGTGAAATAATATATCGCTTGTATCGCCCCGGATTTAACCAGTTCTTTGTCACCGTTCTGCACGCCCAGGGATCTTAATACCGCTTTTCCGCCCCTATAGTAAAAGCAAGCCCCGGCTACACGGACCCCGTCTTTTAGTATCCAGAGCACTTCCGCGTTCTTAGAAGCAAGAAGATCCTCAAAATCGTCAAGCAGCAATTCCTCCCCGAATTGCGCTCTGGCGTACGGCACATACATCGTGTCGTAAAAAAACCTCAGACCGGCCAGGTCCGTGGTAACCTCAAAGGTGTAGGCATACTTATTCCGGATTCTTCTGATATCATTTTTCAGGTTGCTGGATTTTAAATCTATCAACGATGTATCCAGATCTCCATGAGCCCATAACGGCAGACAGAAACACCGGCGACAACCCAGCAATCCGGAAAGACCAAGCGGGACGTCGTACATCAGGAGGTCCGGACGGCAGTCGCGGCTACGCATCATGCTGATTATTTGCCAGACCCACTGTCGCCCCATTGATGTTTGGGTGCAATCTCTGTTAAAAGTCATCCTGATAATGTAATTTTTGTCACGCTCTTCGCCGCAAAACAGCAGGCTGCCAGGTCCTATATCTTGGCTGGGGACGCTTTTAAGCACCCAAACGCAAGGCCGGAGCACAGCATAAGTATTCCGAACGGTGTGATACATCCAAAAGGTAGGGAGCAAGATCAACTGGATAACGCGCGGAGTTCTTTTATATAGGCGCTTTATTGTTTTCATAACCACCTCGGGACAGCTGAACATTTCAAATCGCGGCGGAACACTGTCAGGGGAATAAATCTTCGATTCGGCGCACAACAACCCCCTCATGTCCGCAAGGCGCCTGGCAAGTCATGTCCGCGCTGTTGAGCACGTACAGGACCACGTGTTTTAAACCCGGGCAAAGATAGCGAGCATACCCGCTGAGGTCTTCATCGGTCAATGGTGTGTTTTTATTTGCAAAGGCCATACCGACGAGGTCGTCACCCTCTAATGCTATCCAGGGATTGTTAGCCAGAAAAGCCCGTAGCCAGTTTGTATTCCGCAGAAGATATACGCGTATTATATCGTGTCTGCACTTTGTAAGCGTTAGGCCCCATTTCTTCTTATAATTCAGCACTCCGTCGCTGTAAAAAGGCCTGGACCCGCCGATATCAATAGTTGTCAGACCCTTGCTTTCCAAATGCTTGAACGTAAAATAATACACTGCCTGTATCGCCCCGGCCTTAATCAACTCCGTGTCTCCGCCAGATACGCCGAAACACCTCAGCACCGGTTTGCCTTTGACATAATATATCGCGCAGCCCGAGACACGCACCCCGTCTTTTTTCACCCAAAGAACTTCTATGCCTTTGGACTCCCGTATCATATCATCCAAGCCTTCTACCACCGCCTCTTTTCCATAGCGCTTACTTACATGAGGCACGAACATGTCATGATAAAAACACACCAATTGCGCCCTGTCAGTTGTGACCTCATAGGAATAATTATTGTCCGTCTTAATTCGCTTGAGATCTCTCCTCAGACTAGTATTATTGCACAGCGAATGATCAAGTTCTCCCTGAACCCAAAGCGGCAGGCAAATACATCCGCGCTGTCCCAACAGTTTGGCCACGATCTTGGGGACAAGAAACATGCAAAGGTCTATCCTGTCCCCATATCTCATCCTGATCCTGTTGATACGCCATACCCATATCCTGCCAAGCGCGGTCTGCGCGCACTCCCCTGTAAAAGCCGTTCTGGCGATATAATCCTTTTCAACAGAGCCGCCGCAATACATTAAACTGCCGGATTCATTATTATCACCTGCCTCGCCGCGCAACACCCAGGTGTGCGGCCTAAGCGTCTC
>CAZPMW010000156.1:0-4420 GCA_964587805.1 uncultured Elusimicrobiaceae bacterium | reverse complement strand
CACACAGTAGGGTGTCCTTGTCCTTGTCCTTGTCCTGAACAGGAACTTCAATATACGGAAAATATATCCGAAACGTAGTCCCGGCATTTGATTGGCTATCACACTCTATCTCGCCACCGCTCTGTTTAATTATGCCGAAAACGGTTGAAAGCCCCAACCCAGTGCCCTTACCCTTTTCTTTACTTGTGAAGAATGGCTCGAACAGATGTTTTTTAATTTCTGCCGTCATGCCGATGCCGGTGTCGGACACACTTAAACACACCAGTGGTCCGCGCAGCAGATCAGGGCGGAACTCAAGGAATTCATCCTTGGGGATAACAAGCTCAGTCTGCAAAGTTAATGTTCCGCCTTTAGGCATAGCGTCACGCGCGTTAACCGCAAGGTTAACAATAACCTGGTCGATCTGCCCTGCATCAACTTTAACGTGGCATGGCCGCGCTGCGAGTTTGACTTCAATCTTGACATTCTCACCTATCAGCCGCCCAAGCATCTCAACCGTACCACGCACTGATGAGTTAAGATCTATGATTGCGGGATTAAGCACCTGCTTTCGGCTGAACGCCAGAAGCTGCCTGGTAAGCCCGGCAGCCCGCTCAGTGGCGTTCAGGATCTCTCTTACATCATTCCGCTTTGGGTCTTCGTCAGGCAATGCCTTCATTAAAAATCCGGCATAGCCGGAAATAGCCGTGAGCAGATTGTTAAAATCATGAGCCACTCCGCCGGCAAGCCGGCCCACAGACTCCATCTTTTGAGACTGCTCAAGCTGCAAGTGCATATCCCTCTTCATATTCTCCGCCCGCTTGCGTTCGGTAATATCTTCCGATATGCCTAACAGATATTTAGGATCACCTTCGGCTCCGCGTATACATACTTTCCTTGTATGAAGCCATCTCTGTCCCCTCCTGCCGGTCGATACAGGCTCTTCGGGTATATCCATAAACCCGGGGTTGTCATTCAGTATTTCGCGATCCTTAGATATGAAAAAGGTAGCTTGTTCCGGAGGAAAGAAGTCCTGATCATTTTTTCCAAGCAATGCTTTTCGATCATAACCTAAAAGCTCTTCACCCGCACGGTTCAACAGTGCGAAACGCAGATCTTTAGCCTCTTTGAGGAAAATCATAAGCGGAACATTTTCCACCACAGAATCAATGAGAGCTTTGGATTCTATTAATTCGCGCTCATTCTGCTTACGCTCTGTGATGTCAATACCGGTCCCCACTAAAAAGGCCCGGCCGTTAATAACCATCCGGCGCCCCGTCATCAGAAGCCATCTGAATGCCGGTCCGCCCCGCAGAAGAACCCGCCCCTCAACGATCTCATCAGCGCCGTCCCTTAATACGCTTTCAATTTTCGATTGAATTATCTTTCTATCGTCCGGATGAATAGTGTCTATTGCGGCAGTACCGGCAACCTGATCTTCAGGTTTTCCGACTATTTCATCACGCTGGTAAGCATTCCAACGCACATAACACCCGCCCGCATCCAGCATGTAGAAGGTTCCGGGTATACTTTCGATAATGGCATTCGTCAGGGCCTGCTCTTTTATTGCAGCTTTTTCTGCTTGTTTGCGCTCGGTGATGTCCCTCACCGTAGCCTGAAGGCCCTTTTGGCCGTTCAATTCAACCCTGGTCAGGAGCACTGTGGCCGGAAAATCAGCGCCGCCTATCTTTTTATGCGTCCATTCAAATAACTGTGACCCTTTCTCCATGGCAGCTTCGATCGTCCGCCTGGCTTTTTCGGAAGACAGTTCACCATCCGGCTGATATTCCGGGGAAACCGCCCAAGGGCCTGCTGAAGTAAATTCCGCAGCGTTTTTTGCGGCGAATAATTCGATCGTCGCCTGATTGCAGGAAACAAACCTCCAGTCAGGAGGGAAAAGCGTCATGAGCGCGTCCTGAGAGGCCTCGAAGAGCGTCCGGTACTTGGCCTCACTCTCAAAAACCGCCATATTTGCCGCAGCCAGATCCTGATAAAGTTTCCTTTGCCGGATATTATAAGCGAGCGTCATCACCCCCCCTGCAAGGAGGACGCCAAAAACGACAAAGGCCAGGATCACCCATCCCCGAAAATACAGTTCTGAATAGATCTCATCCGAATCTATCTTGGAGCCAATAAACCATGGCGTGCCCGGGACGGACCGGAAATCCGCTAATACCTGGGCGCCGCGGTAATCCCTGCCTTCAAATAAGCCGTCAGCTCCCAGCACAGCCTGAACGGCCGGAAGATTCGTATTGGTGAGAGGAGAGCGAAGTGACAGCGGCGGACTGGAACTGTGCCGGAGTTTGTTAAGAAACACGACATTATCACCATCACGGCTGACCAGCAGAGTTTCCGCAGTCCGGCTCGGAGTCGGCCAGGATTGTATATACGGATAGAGGAACCGCGCAGGATCGATGCGGAACATCAGCACGCCTATACACTTCCTGGCCACTCCCGGAGCTGAATGCCCCAACAGCGGGACGTATAAGTCCAAATGCGCAGAGCTGACATTGTTTGCGAGATGTATGTCGCTGAGGAACGGGCTGAGGGACCGCTGAACATTTTTAATATTGGCAAGAGCGAAAGAGCCGAGTTTTGGTTCACTGGCGCCGACAGATAGCCGGACCTGGCCGCCCAGGTCCGCCAGAACCACGTCTTCATAGTCGTAGCTTTTGAGTAAAGAGTCCAGCCAGGCCCTGATATCTCCGGCTGCCTGAGCCGGGGCGGTGTTATTAAGAAAGGGCCGGATCAGCGTTTCATTTATAGGGTTGAGCGAGAAAGCTTTGGCGTTATTCGTTCTTTCGCGGGCCCAAGCTGACAGACCGGCGGCTTTAAGTTCTGAGATTGATTTAAGATCTGAATATTTTTCGGCCCGGAACTGGCTTGCTTCATTATGGTATATAAACCAGCCTCCCCAGCTCAAAGCCAGGGCTAATACGACCGCTATGCCGGCAAGGAGCTTCGGAACAATAAAGATGCTTTTCCTGTTCATGGTTCCCCGATTCGATATAAAACGGCGCCGCCACAGACGCGGCCCGGCTATTTTTGCAGCAGGAGCCAGGCTTTTATAGCCGTGCCCAGGGTCTCCAGGTTTATCGGCTTGGAAACATAGTCAAAGGCGCCAGACCGCAGGCATTCCCGCGCCACCTCTTCGTCTTCATTGCCGGTGATCATCATGAACCCGGTCTCAGGCATTTCAGGTGCCAGCTCGCGCAGGACCAGGACGCCGTTCTGGCGCGGCATGTCGATGTCGAGCAGGACAAGGGCCGGCCTGCGCGAGCGCGCCAGCTCAAGCGCCTCGGCTCCGTCTCCGGCCTCCAGTATCTCCCGGAATAACGGCGTGAAAAAACGGCGCAGTATCGCGCGGGTGGCGGCGTCGTCGTCCGCGATCAGCAGCGGGCCTCCGCCCCGGCAGGACGCCCTGCGGGCAGCATTATCAGCCGCCGGCCTGACCGGCAGCGGCTGCGGGGCTTTAGCTTTAACACTGCCGCCAAGCAGCCTGTCAATCTCCGCGAGGACCGGGGAAAGGCCGCCGCCTTTTGAAAGAAAAGCGCTGGCGCCTCCTCGCATGTAGGAGTCTACGTCTTCCGGGGCGTCAAAGCCGGATAGTATAAGTATCGGAACCGCAGCGGAAACGTTACGTATGGCCGCAAAAACCCCGGAGCCGGACATTCCTGGCAGATCCCTGTCAAGAATCACGACATCAGGAGAGGCGCTCTTAAAAGCCAGCACCCCTCCGGGGCCGTCCGCTACGGACACAACCTCATGCCCGTCCCGCGTGAGAAAGACCGAAAGCGCGTCACGCACTATTCCGTCGTCGTCTATAATAAGTATTTTAGCCATGGTGTTTACCTCAGGAGGATTTAACCCCGCGACAGGCCGGGCGGATCCCGGCGCTAATTTCCTTTCTCCGTTTCAACCCGGGCCACTTGCCTGGGCCTGGGGCAGATAGATCGTAAAGACCGAACCCTTGCCCTGCTCGCTTGTAAATTCAGTCCAACCGTTATGCTTTGTTATTATTCCATAAACCGCGGAAAGGCCCAACCCCGTGCCTTTGCCTTTAGGTTTAGTGGTGAAGAGGGGCTCAAAAAGCCGGTCCATGGTTTCCGGTGTCATGCCGGTTCCGGTGTCGGCTACTGAAACTGTGACAAAGCCGGTTCCGGAGTCAGCACTGCGCGGGCATTTAGGCTCGGCTGAGCCCAGGTCCGCGTTTCCGGCAGTCAGCCGTATCCGCCCGCCCTGCGGCATGGCATCACGCGCGTTCAGCACCAGATTTAAAAGCGCCTGCTCAATCTGGCCCGCCTCCGCCTGCGCCGGCTTAAGGTCCGGCGCGCACGAAATCTCGAGAGCAATGCCGTCCCCGACAAGGGGCTGAGCCTTCTTCACCAGACCAGCCAGAAGTTCATTCAGGCTCACGGCGGTCAGCCGGCCTCCCCCACCG
>CAZPMW010000155.1:3641-4425 GCA_964587805.1 uncultured Elusimicrobiaceae bacterium | reverse complement strand
CGAATTAGAAGAATTTTACACAAATCAGCATTGCAGCTTTAACTGGCTATTACACTGGCATGATGCGGTGTGGCGAGTGCGGGGCCGCAATCACAGCAGAGGAAAAGACAAAGCACCAGAAAAACGGTAACACCCACCATTATGCCTATTACCGGTGCACGAAGAGGATAAAGCGCGACTGCTCACAGCTTCCCATCACCTTGCCGGAGCTGGAGGCTCAGGTAACCGAAGTCTTGAGTAGAATCACTATCCCCCCGCTCTTCAGTGAATGGGCGATTAAGCAGCTAAAGGAAGAACACTCCCAAGAGGTCGTTAGTCGCGAAGAAGTCGCCCGCGCCTACTGTTTAAGCCTTCGTGCTGTTTCTCAGCGGCTGGATACACTTCTCAATATGCGGCTAAACAACGAGGTCGGCGTAGAACAATATGCCGCCAAGAAAGAGGAGTTGCTTAAAGAGAAACAGAAGTATGAAGGACTGATTGCCGACACTCAGGGGCGCATGGAAACGTGGATGCAGATAGCGGAGGATACATTCTCCTTCGCAGAGACCGCCCAGAAGCGCTTCAAAAACGGAACTTTAGCCGATAAAAGGCAGATACTCTCATGTCTCGGTTCGAACCTCGTCCTTAAGGACCGAAAATTGCAAATCTCCGTCGAGAAACGCTTCGCCCTCTTCCAAGATGTCGCTCCGCAATTAAAAAGCCTCCAAACCCGGTTAGAACCTGTCGGTTCCATTGGGGAAATGGAGGCTGTTACTGCTCAAACCAAATTTTGGGGTGGCTGACG
>CAZPMW010000155.1:0-3631 GCA_964587805.1 uncultured Elusimicrobiaceae bacterium | reverse complement strand
CCAATGTGCCTAAACTGTTGTACGAAGGCTTGCGGATATTTCGAAAAAACATGCTACCTAAAAATGGGTGGCTGACGGGATTTGAACCCGCGACCTCTCGGGCCACAGCCGAGCGCTCTAACCACTGAGCTACAACCACCGTTAAACCGGAATGCGCTGAATACTACGTGGCGGCCGGCCCGTCCGTCAGGATAAACCGGTGTACTATTCTAAAATTTTATGACTTTAATGGCAATAGGATATAATATCAACGGGCGATGAGATCCCAATCGCAGGCGTGTCTGTTAGGACGGCAGAAGCTTTATGTACATAAGAAAACCGGCGGTGGCAGGGCAGTTTTATGAAGCTGATGCGGATAAGCTGCGTAAAGAGGTTAATTCCTATCTGAGCGACGCAACGCCAGCGAAGAGTCGCGTGTTTGGGGTTCTGGTGCCGCACGCCGGCTACGCCTATTCCGGCGCTACGGCCGGGGCCGCTTTTTCGTTCCTTAAAGACGCCGACTTTGACACAGTCGTGATTATCGGCACTGGGCACACCGAAGCGGTTAAAGGCGCGGCTATTATTACGGAGGGAGCGTTTGAAACCCCGCTCGGCCGTGTGGGAATAGACGCTATCCTTGCCGGCGACTTGCTGGCCGCGTCAAAGCTTTTTGAGAACCGGCCTTCCGCGCATGCCAGAGAACATTCTATAGAGGTTGAGCTGCCTTTTCTGCAAACACTTGGCAAGCCGTTCAAGATGGTGCCGGTCGTGGCAAATACCGATGATATTAAAACACTCGAAGAGATAGGCCGGGTCATCGGTGAGAAGCTAAAAGGGCGCAAAGCGGTAATCTGCGTTTCGTCTGATCTCTCTCATTATCCTCCCGGCCCTGTGGCCGAGATATCCGACCTGTCACTCCTAGAGGCGTTCGCGACTGCAGTGCGGAACAGGGATATGGGATATTTCGGCCTGGCTAACGAGTTGCTGCTGGAAAAATCCAGCGCTTGCATGGATACGGCCGCTTGCGGCTTCGCGGCAATGTTTATAGGCGGCGCAGCCTGTCTGGAAGCCGGGGCGAACGATTTTCAGCTTGTGAAATACACGCACTCAGGAAAAATATCCGGGCAAGCTGGCGGCGTTGTTGGCTACGGTGCCGGCCTGTTTACTGCCGTCGGTCGGACTGAGCAGCGTGTCCTCGGTGAAAAAGAGAAGGCCGGACTGTTGGCCCTGGCCCGGACCAGTATCGAGAGCCGCCTAAATAAAACAAAATTTCCTCCCCCACCCTTAAGCCCCTGCCCTGAGCTTAACCAGCCGGCGGCGGTATTTGTCACGTTGACTAAGAAAGGAACCCTGCGCGGGTGCATAGGTACCATGACGCCCGGGCAGTTGCTATCCGACGCCGTGGCCCGTTTCGCCGCGGCCAGCGCCTTTGAGGATTCGCGCTTCCCCCAGCTTTCCCTCGCTGAACTGGCGGGGGTCCGGATCGAGATATCCGTCCTTTCGCCCTTACGGCGTGTGGACAGCTGGAAAGACGTGGAAGAAGGCCGGCACGGGGTTTACGTCCAAAAGGGGCGCCTTGGCGGAACCTATCTGCCGCAGGTTTGGAAGCATTTCTCTTCCAGGGAGAAATTCCTCACTTCCCTCTGTCTTGAAAAAGCCGGGCTTCCGGCCGACGCATGGAAAGAAAAATCCACCGCGCTTTATGTTTACACGGTGGATTCCTTCGAAGAATAATTACTCGCTTATCAAGTGTTTCACGCATTTGCCCGTTGCGGGGCACAGTGCGGGGTTACGCGCGCGCCAACTTATACACGGATACCATGAATATGGCGCCCAGTAGTATGCCTATCGGTCCCAAAATCATGAAGCCAAGATAGCCCCCAAGCGCGCCCAAAAAAATCGAGTCTTTGTTCTTCTTTAGAAAATCATGGACAGGATGCGCCGGTGGCGGCGGCGGAGGAGGCGGCGGCGGGGGCGGCGGGACTACCGCTCGGGTATCTGCGGCAAGGGCCGAGATGGCCGCCGGGTTGCCTTGCGTGCCGCCGGCTGCGGCAGCCTGAAGCGGCGCGGTGTCGCCTTTTTGAGTAGTGCCGCCGTCGAAATTCGGAGTGGCGTCTTTAAGCTGGTCATACGCCGGACCGGCTGAGACATTACTGATTGCCGCGGTAAACAGGAATAATAAAATCAGGGGAAGGGATGTCTTATGTTTTCTCATATCCACCAGCAACTCAACTTGCAATCTCTATAGTGGCGGCTTGCTTTTTCCGTCCCGGACTCAAACAACTGTGATAGTCTACAACATAATGAATAAAAATCAAGGACAAAGGGCCTACCTCAATATGGGTCTTAAGACCTATATAAAAACAGGCGTTCAAACCATGGTCTAACCATGGTTGTCGTCGTATTCCATTGATGAGGATTTTTAACCGGTTTTCAAAAAATGGCAGTATCGATCGCTTCGCTGCAAAATTACCAGGCCGCAATACTCATGGCGCCGGCAAAAGACCTGTGGGTTATGGGCACTTCGGTCCGCTGATAAAAAAATATTCTGACTAAAATAAGCATCGGCCGTAGTATAGAATGGCCCAGTTATTTGAGTGGTGCTAAAACAGCGTATCTCCGGGCTTTTCCTTTTTCTCTGTATCAATCTTTTTCTTTTTTCGCTCCTGGGCCGCCTCCGCCTCGGCTTCCCCCATGCCGAGGCGGAAGATGTCCACTATCTGATAGCCCTCCTGTCTGAGGTCCGCCAGTTTTTTGCTGTCTTCTTCCGAAAGAGATATCACTATCTGGTAGCGAGGTTTCATCATCCCTGTCCTCCTTCTCTGTCGCACCCCTCGCTTTGCGGCTCGGGGCGATTACCGCCGGGCCTTAAACTGAAACCGGCCCGGTGCTTCCCAAGGGGGACTCTGTCCCCCGTTCATCGGCGCTCGCTCCCTGCGCTTTGCTTGGTCGCGTCGCTGAACCCCCTGAAGTGGAAGCCTCTTCAGGATTAATGAGACCGAACTTTCCTTGCGTTGGTATAGGTGAGCGCGGATTTTATGCGGTCCGCTCTGGCTTGCGAGGTGCCCATTTTGCCATCCTTGATCAGGCCCAGGGTCACTGTCATCCACAACTTAAACTGCTTGTTTACGGTTTCGCTTGTTGTAGTCATATTACCTCCGCTAGTATAGTATAGCATAGCAAAGCATAGTTGTCAAGGCCCAATTTGATTAAAACATCATTTCCCCTATGAAAAAAGTTTCCCCCCTTTTGCAAAACTGAAGGAAAGTTTGATGGAGGTGGTCAAAATGTGTTTCTAAAGTAAGAAAAAGTGATCAGCATTTTTATTCGTTTCTCGACCGTATAGCCATCCGGTTTATGCCACCCTGCCACATCATATATTTGCCTCAGTTACTTAACTTTTTGTATTGTTTAATTTGCGGCCCTGAAGGTATTTATTTACGGCATCTGACCTTTGTCTCATGAAGGCAGGGGGCCCGCCCTGAATTATTCCGGCTTCATTCGGGACGCGTTCCTCGGCTTACCGCGCAGCTTTTAAGGAATTATATTCCTATTAATTAAGGAGATATTAAACCATGCACCCGACAATTATGCAGTTCGCTTATTTCAGGGTCCCTTCTTTCGGATTTATGGTGGCTATTGGCGCGCTGGT
>CAZPMW010000154.1:0-4561 GCA_964587805.1 uncultured Elusimicrobiaceae bacterium | reverse complement strand
GCGCAGGAGACCACGTCGGAGGGCGGCAGCGCGGACACCTCCTTGCGGCGAAGCTCCCCGTACGCCTGCCCGGTGGCGGCGTCTGTCCGTATATCCAGCCGCTCAGGAACCATCGCCGTTTTAGGAGCCTGCTCCGGATAGATCTGGGAGATTTCCCAGTTCTGGCAAGACATACACCGTAGGTTGCAGCCGGGGGCGGACAGGGAATAGATAAGGCTGCCGGGAAGAAGATGATAGACCGGTTTCTTTTCCACCGGGTCCAGATGCACGGAAGCAGGTTTGGAGTAAACCAGGGTTTTCAGCTTTCCGCCGTAGTTTATCCTCACCTTGCAGCGGCCGCGCGCGCCCTCTGGCAGGAAGCACTTAACCGGGCACAATTTACACTGCACCCCGCCGCAGACCGGCGCCGAGAACATGGCGTCGCGGGCCCATGGGTTGCCCGCCGGCATGAGCCGCGCGAAGGTGAAGGGAGGCGGATAGCGCGCCAGCAGGAACGCTGCGCAAAGGCTCAGCGCGGCCATGGCGGCTGAGACCGCCAGTGCTGATTGGCGCGCTTTATTCTCTCTGCTCATGGACCTTGGCCCCGTTCATCGGAAAATCAAGATAAAAGTCCTCGATTATCTTCCAGGCCTCCTCTGCCGTATCGGCGAATTTGAAGAGATCCAGGTCCTCGTACGAGATAAAGCCCCATTTGGCCATATTCCGGAAGTTTACAACTTCGTTCCAGTATTTCCTGCCGAAAAGGATGATGGGCAGGCGGCGCTTCTTGCCGGTCTGTACCAGCGTCAGAACCTCGAACAACTCGTCCATGGTCCCGAATCCGCCGGGGAAAGCCACCAGCGCCCTGGCCCGCATGACGAAGTGCATCTTCCTGATAGCGAAATAATGGAACCGGAAACAGAACTCAGGAGACACATAAGGATTAGGACCCTGCTCCTGCGGCAGCGTGATATTGAGACCCACGCTCTTTGCCCCGGCTTCGTAGGCGCCGCGGTTAGCGGCTTCCATGATGCCCGGCCCTCCGCCGGTAACTATCACCAGCCTGTTGTTGCCCAGCAGACCACGCTCCGATACCAGTTTTGCCAGCTTTCTGGCCTCTTCATAATATTTGGAGGACCGCATCATCTTTTTTGCCGCTGCCAGGGCGGTCTTAACAGCCGGATCGCCAGGTTTACGTCGAGCCTGCTGTTCCAGATCCTTCAGGTGCAGGGCCGATTCTTCCCGGCTGGCCATCCTGGCGCTCCCGAAAACGACTACCGTGGTTTTGATCCCGTGTTCACTCAGGGCCATTTCGGTCTTAGACAGTTCCAGCTGCAGCCTGACGGCGCGCAGCTCGTTTCTGCTTAAAAACGTAGCGTCCGTATAGGCCTTACGGTACGCGTGGCTTTTGGTAAGGCTAAGAGCCTGTTTCACAAGATTTTTTTTTAACGGCACAGTGTCTCCTTTATCTTTTTTTGATCCATTCGCTGATGCGCTCCGCCATCTTCCCGGAAGTAAGGCCCAGCTCTTCATAGAGTTCGTCAATCCTGCCCTGCTCGATGTAGCGGTCCGGGATGCCCAGCCTCAGCACGGCCGGATCGAGCCCGCTCGTGTTAAGGAACTCAAGGACGGAGGACCCGAACCCTGTCTCAAGGGCGTTATCCTCGGCTGTCACCAGCCGGCCCGAAGCGCCGGCCAGCTCCCTGATAAGTTCCCCGTCTAAAGGCTTAACGAAGCGCATGTCCGCCACCCCGGCGTCTATTCCGGAGGCCCTCAGCAGCTCGGCCGTTTTAATCGCCGGGTGCACGCGGTTGCCTATGGCCAGGATGTTCACATCCTTTCCGCGTGAGAGGATGCGGCCTTTGCCCAGGGGCAGCCGGGCCGGCGCGCCGGCCATCTCAACTCCGAAACCTTTACCGCGCGGATACCGTATCACCGCCGGCATATTGAGGTCCAGCGCGGTGCGCAGCATGTGCTGCAGCTCGTCCTCGTCGGCGGGAGCCATTACCGCGATGTCCGGCAGCATTCTGAAAAGGCCGAGATCGAAGACTCCGTGGTGAGTAGGGCCGTCCTCCCCAACCAGGCCGGCGCGGTCCATGGCTATAACCACCGGCAGCTTCTGCAGACAGATATCGTGCATAACCTGATCGAACGAGCGCTGCATGAAAGAGGAATAGATGGCCACCACGGGCTTTGAGCCTTCCGCGGCCAGGCCCGCGGCGAAAGTGAGGGCGTGCTCCTCGGCAATTCCGACATCGTAATAGCGGTCATGGAATTTATCCCTGAAAGCGTCAAGGCCGGTGCCCTCCGGCATGGCCGCTGTGATCGCAGTTATCCTGGGATCTTCGGCCGCCAGCCGTATCAAAGTATCGGAAAAGACACGGGTAAAGGACGGGATCTTAGCCGGATCTTTCCGGGAAAGACCGGTCTCTACGTCGAACATAGGCGTGCCGTGGAATTCCGTCGGCTCGCTTTCGGCCGGCTCGTAGCCCTTGCCCTTTTTGGTGACCAGGTGCAGCAGCACCGGGCCCGGGAGGTTCTTCAGATAGCCCAGCACCTCAACCAGCTCCGGGATATTATGCCCGTCCACCGGGCCGAAATAGGTAAAGCCCATCTCCTCAAAGATCATGCCGGGAAAAAACAGCACCCTGGCCCTTTTCGCAACCTTCAGTATCTGTTTGCCCCAGAACTGGAAGCGATTGAGAAAAAGTTCCGCCCGCCGCTCCGCGTCCCTGACCATGCCGAGAGTGAGAAGATGCGTGAGGATCTTACCCAGGCGCCCTACTCGCTGGGAGATGAACATCTGGTTATCGTTGAGGATTACCAGCATATCAGTGTGCAGCTGGCCGATATTCTGCATCGCTTCCCAGGCCATGCCGCCGGTCATGCAGCCGTCCGCGACCACAGCCACGACCTTATGCTTCCTGCCGAAGTTATCCCGGGCGGCGGCCATGCCGGCGGCCGCGGACAGCGCCGTGGAGGCGTGCCCCGCGCCGAAAGCGTCGTATTCCGATTCATAACGTTTCAGAAAGCCGGAAAGCCCGCCCTTCTGCCGGATCGTTGAAAATTTACCGGCCCGGCCGGTCAGGATCTTATGGGCGTAAGTCTGGTGGCCCGTATCGAAAACGATTTTGTCCTCCGGGGTGTCGAAGGTGTAATGCAGAGCCGTTATAAAATCCACCGCCCCAAGGCTTGAGGCCAGGTGCCCCCCGGTCTTGCTGATCTGCTGCAGTATCGTTTCCCTGACTTCGGAGGCAAGCGCCGGCAACTGGCCGATCTCCAGCTTTCTGATATCGTTCGCCCCTCTTATTTTCCTGAGCAACTGCATATTTTTTCCTTATTCCTACTTATCTCTTCCGCACACATAGTCGGCGATGCCGGCCAGTGTTTCAAGGCGCGCGGCAGGAAATGGCAGGGACGCGAGCTTTTTGCGGGCGAGCGCGAGAAGCGCCGCCGCCTTCGCCCTGGAGGCGTCCACTCCGTACAGCGAAACATAGGTCAGCTTGGCGTTGCGCGCGTCGCTGCCGCTTTTACCTAACTTTTTCTTATCTCCTACCACATCCAGAATATCGTCCGTGATCTGGAAACAGAGGCCTATAGCCCCTGCAAAATCCGAAAGTATCTTAGTGCTCCGTGGCCCGGCTCCGGCCAGGGCCGCGCCCATCTCCACCGAAGCCATTATCAGGTCCGCGGTCTTATGGAGGTGGATATAAGCCAGAAGGCGCGCCGCTTTCGCGGTTGACGCCCCCCGCCCTCTTTTTTTAAGAAAACCTTCCGCCTCCAGGTCCCCGGCCTGGCCGGACACCATGCCGCCCGCGCCGGCGCGGCTGGCCAGTATGCCTGACGCGGCCAGGACGCGGGCAGGAGTGATACCGGATATCCCTGAGTTGTCGCGAAGAACTGAAAAAGCGCTGGTAAGCAGGGCGTCTCCGGCCAGGATGGCCATAGCCTCTCCGAAAACTATATGGCTGGTAGGCCGGCCTCGGCGCAGGGCGTCGTCATCCATAGCCGGAAGGTCGTCATGTATCAGCGAATAAGTATGCACCATCTCGAGCGCGCAGGCGGCTGGCAGCGCTCCGCGCCATTCCCCCGTGAACAGCTCATAGGCGGCTGTCAGCAGGACCGGGCGCAGGCGCTTGCCGCCGGCCGCGAGCGAATACTGCATGGCCTCTCTGAGGCAGGGGTGACAGGCGGGTATGCGCTTTATGCGCCGCGCCATGTCCGCGTCAATGGCGGCAGCGCGCCGGATTATAAATCTTTCGATATCCATCTGAACAATTATACAAAAAATATTTCAGGAACTCCGTCCGTCTCTCCGCTCTTCAGCCCCCCTATCAGCCGCTTTTTCGCTGTCTTCATCCCCTGGCTTTACCAGATCAGCTGCAGACCGAACCGGTGGGTGTTGCCCAGGTCCCCGTACGCGAGGTAAGAGTAATCTACCCGCGCGCCGTTTATAAAACCGCCCCTCTCGGTAAACTTATCGAAATTAAGGCCGAACCCCGCTGAAAGGCGCGCTCCGATATCCCGTCTGGTCCTGTAACCCGCCCGGAGCTGGAACAGCCTCATGAAATCGGCCTCAACT
>CAZPMW010000153.1:0-4574 GCA_964587805.1 uncultured Elusimicrobiaceae bacterium | reverse complement strand
CAAGCTGCGCGGGCGGGATTCTGCGCGTGAGAATTCGCACTTTGTATCCGCCTCTAGCGATAAGGGCCCTTACCAGGGCGCCGCCGATGAATCCGGTTCCGCCGGTTATAGCGATTGTTTTCATTTTTTGATTTTATCCGCGGCTTTTTCCAGTTCGGATTTTACGTCGGTGTCTTTGGCGTCTTTGTAATATTCGCCGAGCTTCAGAAGGCCGGCTTTAGCGGATTGAATGTCAGGTAACTGTCTTTTCTGCGCTTTTTCAAGCACCGGGGTCTTATCCAGCTGCGGCATGGTCAGGGCTATGGCCGCCAGCATCAGGGCGAAGAAAGCCAGGTTAAAGATAAGTCCGATCAGCCCGCTGATCAGCTTGAAAAACCTGAGGCCGGAGTTCAGAACTATAGCGAAGCCGCTCCAGGCGAGCGTGGAGACGACGATGTATATCTTTCCGGTCGGCCCTGTGTCCGGATAACAGGCGAAAAGTATAATATGACACAGCGCTACCAGCAGGATCTTGAAAATAAGCATCATGTAAAGTAACCTCTCTACTCGGTAGTTTTAAATTCCACGTGGACCGTAAGCGTGTCTTCGTAAAAATCATCAGGCAACCCTGGCAACGGCGCCGCGCTTTCAACCGCGGTCTCTGCTGCGTAATCGAACAGGCGGTTGCCCGAGGAGCGCTCCACGCTTACTGATCCGACCGTTCCGCCGCGCTGGATGTCGAACCTGATCGTGCATTTCAGCATTCCGCTGGAAGGCATCCTTTGCGTCCAGGAGTTCCAGAGCGCTTCACGCACCTGGGTTATATACCACGGGTAGGGGAAATTGGAAAAATCGGCCAGCACCGGAGCGCCGTCCCCCCCACCGCTTATCTCCGTGGCCCTGGTCTCGATAAGCTTTTGCTGGCCGCTAAGGACGCTGGGCGGAGGAAGTGGTTCAGAGTCGCCGCCATTGGAGAAAAAATCGTCTTTTGGCTTCTCCGTCCTGGTTTTCACGGCTTTGAGTGGCTCCGCCGCGCGGCTTCCGGCTTCAGGCGCTGAGGCGGCGTCCGCCATTGTGACCACTCTGCCCTGCCCTATAAAATCGATATAGTAGCTCTGATTCTTTTTCATCGTCAAAGAGTTGCGCGCCAGAAAGAAAAAAACGGCCAGCAGGAGAAAATGGGCCGAGGAAGAAAATATAAGGTAATTCCGCATAAGTAAGCGGCGGCGTCACTAGTCCAGGGGATTGACTCCGATTCCGACTTTGCTGGCGCCCAGTTTCTTTGCCGTGTCCAGGGCGGTCACCACGCGCTCGATGCTGACTTTCCTGTCGGCCTGCACCAAAACGGTTTTCATGCGGGACTTGGAAAGTCTCAGCGTAAGTTCCCGCGCCAGCTTTTCGAACTTTATGGTTTTGCCTTCCACCGTCATGTCGCCGTTGGCGGCGAGCTGTATGGTAATGACGTTTTCGTCAGTCCCCTTTGCGGCTTCCGAAGCTTTTGGGAGATTGACCTGTATCTGGGACTGGACCAGGAAAGGAGTGATAACCATGAATATGATGAGCAGGATCAGCGACACATCAATGAGCGGTATCATATTGATGTCGGCGATGACGCCTTTTTTCAGGTTGTGTACGCGCATAGCAGGCCTAAATCACCCCGGTAAACTCTCTCGCGGCGGTCTTGTCAATAAGCTGCTCAGTCATCCAGTTCATTTCGGTTGAGAAATCGTTGGACCTGTGAACGAAATAGTTATAGGCTACGATGGCCGGGACGGCCACGAAAAGCCCGGCGGCCGTGTTTACCAGTGCCTCGGCTATGCCCATAGCCACTACGGACGGCCCGGCTCCGGCGTACATTGAAAGATCCCGGAACGCTCTTATAACCCCTATTACGGTGCCGAACAGCCCTATGAACGGACTGATGCTGGCTATTGTCGCTATGGAGGTAAGGCTTTTATTAAGGCGGGAAGTGTGCCAATCTATGGCCTTTTCAGCCAGCTCCCGCTTTTCAAGCGGACTGCCGTAATGGATGAGCACCTTGTGGATGATGTCCGCCGCCGGGCTTTTGACTTTGGAGCAAAGTTCGGCTATCTGCCGCGTCTCCCCGCTTTTAATCAGCGGGTGGACCCTGCGCAGAAGATCGTCCATGCCTTTGAAGGTCGCTCCGTACGCTGACCAGCGTTCCCAGATAAGGGCGATAGAATAAATGGAAAGCGCCGCCAGAAGGAAAAGTACGGGCCCGCCAGCGACGATAAGCTGCTTGAAAGTTATATTCATGATAGTATCTCCGGCCAAAGCGCTTACGCGAACAGCCTGCCTGCGCAGGTTAACTTATTATAGCAATTTATAAAAAATGGACGGGAGAGGGCCGTAGGCGTGCTTCCGTACGGCTCCGATTCATGGCGGGAAAGGCCGGGCTATGCTTTTTTGAGGGCGTATTTCAGGCGCGATTCCAGATTGTCAAAGTAGCCTGCGAGTATTTTAACTTTGGCGTGAATTACTCCGTAGAGCTCATCCTGCTCGTGGTTTTTAAGGTGGTTGGTAGACTCAAATTCTATCAGCTTGCTCCTGGCCTCACGGAGCTCGGTGTTGAACTGGTCCAGCTCCTGCTGCTTGCGCTTCAGCTCGCCCTTGAGCGCGCCGATCTCTTCGCAGAACCGGATGTTCTGCGCGTCATAATCTTTTCTTTCGTCCAGCATGATATGCTGGAATTCCTCGTTCTTGCGCAGCACGGACTGAAGACTGTCGGCCATGGTTTTTACTGCCATCTCCTTTTCCTCAAGCGCTGAGCGCAGGGCCGTCAGTTCATTCGAAGCGTCGTCACGCTCCCTGGACTTCTTCTCCCTGACATCGTGCTTCGAATTTTCGTAGGTGTCCACCATGCTCTGTATCTGGTTCTTAAGCCTCTGGGCTTCCTCTCTCTTTTCGGAAAGGGCCTCGGTGGTTTCAAAAAGCTTTTCGTCAGCGCGCTTCTTCAGCGTTTTATATAGCTGCTCCCATGAAGGATGCTCCGCCTGCGCCGATTGGGCGGCGTGTTTCAGTTTGTCCGTCAGTGTCCGTATCTCGGTGTCCTTTTTTTTCAGCTCGTCCTCAACGCGCCTTTGCTGGTGGGCATAGTCGCGCTTCAGTCCCTTGACTTCGTTCTCAAGCTGGGAATTCTTCAGAATGGCTTTTTCAAGCAGGGACCGCAGGGCCCTGCTGTCGGCGGCCTCGTGAGTGAGCGGCGGCTGCGGTTTGACCTGCGGCCGCGACGGGAATTCAAGCAGCGGCTGGAAGGGACCTTCGAGATGCGCTTCCTTCCACTGGCCAAGAGCTGATTCCGGGCAGATAAGCGTGGCGCGTCCGAATCCAGGCAGTTGGGCGATATCCTGAGGATAAAAGGGGCCTTTGATGCTCCGCTTGGTAAAAGCGAAATAGCGCGATGTAGATGGGACCATGCTACTAATATAGCAAAGGTGTGTTACAAAGTGATTGCGGATTTGATCCCGCGCAGGTTGGCTGAAACATTGCCGCGGTTGACCGGTTTGATAACGCCACGCTCAGTTACTATAGCGGTTATAAGGCCGGCGGGCGTTACATCGAAGCCGGGATGCCTGGCTTTGACGCCCCTTGGCGCCACGAGGCGGCCGTTAATGAAGGTGACTTCCTCGGAGGAGCGCTCCTCTATGGTTATTTCCCCCCCGACCCTGAGCGCGGTGTCTATGGTCGGAGTCGGGGCGATGACGTAGAACGGTATTTTGTGATACGCCGCCAGCACGGCCAGCGCGTATGTTCCGATCTTGTTGGCTGTGTCCCCGTTGGCCGCTATCCGGTCCGCGCCCACTATTACGGCGTTGATGCCAGCGGTTTTCATAAGGTGCCCGGCCATGTTGTCGGTGATGAGTTCGGACGGGACGCCGCCCCGCTGGAGCTCCCAGATGGTGAGTCTGGCGCCCTGCAGGTAAGGTCTGGTCTCGGAAGAATAAGCGTGTTTTATTTTGCCCAGGGCGTGAGCCGCTGTTATCACGCCAACCGCCGTGCCTATGCCCATGGTGGCCAGCGCGCCGGCGTTGCAGTGCGTCAGCACGATGGTGTTTTTTTGGAGAAGTCCTGCGCCAAGTTCACCCATGCGGGCGCAGGCCAGCCGGTCTTCCTCCGTGATCTTCCCCGCCTCTCTTTCCATCATGCGGATAAGCGCGGCGTATTTATCATGGGTAAATGTACTTTGCGCGGAAATAAAATTGCCGGCCTTTTCCGCCATGCGGTCGGCGGCGTAGAACAGGGCAAGCGCGGTCGGTCTGGCGGCTTTGATGATGCGGGCAGAGTCTTTTATCAGTTTCTGCGTCTCTTTCCACGAAGACGCGCGGCGTGAACGAAGTTCCAGCGGGAAACCCCATGCGGCGGCGCAACCGATGAGCGGGGCGCCGCGGAGGGTCATATCCTTTATGGCGAGCGCCGTCTGCGCGGCGTTTCGCGCTTTTGTGTAAGCAATCTTATGTGGCAGCAGCCTCTGGTCCAGGATATTCAGGACCGGGGCTTTGTAGGTCAATCGCGGTGGGATCATACTGGTGTTACGGGATCGAATCCAGAAGGTTTTTAAGTTCTTCTTCGGTCTT
>CAZPMW010000152.1:463-4717 GCA_964587805.1 uncultured Elusimicrobiaceae bacterium | reverse complement strand
GGATTTCGTCACCGAGTCATTGACATTGATAGCAGGCACCAGCAGCTCACCGGTCTCGTGCATCTGGTACAGGCGGTGCACGCCCGTGGTCGTCTCTTCGGAAACGCCCTTCCAGTCTTTTACCGCGACCTGCCAGCGCCCGGGATTCTTCTTAAGCTCGGCGCGCAGGGAATTATTCAGTTCCCGCTCGTCCTCGCCGCCTGCCTTCCTGTCCAGGATCTTCGGATCCTTCTCCGCCGCGCAGCCGCGGTGCAGCATCATCGTCGCGTCTCCGCCGTCGTCCACGATCAGGTGCGGGCCTTTACCGCCGCCAAAATCCAGGGCGCGCTCGGTGCACCACCAGTACTCGGCCAGCGTCTCGCCCTTCCAGGCGAAAACCGGTATCCCCGTCTTGGCTATCGCGGCCGCGGCCTGATCCTGTGTGGAGAAAATATTGCAGGAACACCACCGCACCTCGGCCCCGAGCGCAGACAGCGTCTCGATAAGCACTGCGGTCTGGGTGGTCATATGCAGGGAGCCCATAACGCGGGCGCCCTTAAGCGGCTTTTTGGCCGCGAACTTCTCGCGTATAGCCATAAGCCCCGGCATTTCCTTTTCCGCGATGTCTATTTCCTTGCGGCCCCACTCGGCCAGCGAGAGATCCTTTACTTTAAAATCGTTCTTCATATTTAAGCGCGTCTCCTGAGTTTTAGTTTTAACCGGGCTGGCCATAGGTTCTTCCTCCGCTATTTACCACTTTCAATATGATTATACAAAAAAGACGGCGGGGACCTTTTCACTTAAAACCGCAAGCGGAGCAATAGGCGGGCATGGGAGTTTTAGCGGCTATGCTGTCCCGTAGCGCCAGGGCCGCCGGGGCGGATAAGATCTCCGCCAGCGGCCTGGCCTTTATATTCCCCAATGAAAGGTTCCCCGCGTAGTCCGCGCAGCACGGGACTACTTCCCCAGAACACAAAATAGCGAAATGATGACGCAGGCCCAGACATCCCCCGGTCCTGGCTGGCCGCTCTCCGGGTTCAGCATCAAGCCCCGGCCATTCAAATATGCCCCCGCAATTCAAGAAGACACCGTCGCCCAGCGTTACCCCGACGCCGGCTACGCCACCAGTTCCGGCTTCCGTCCGGAAGGTCCCAAGAAGATGATCGCGCGTTTCGCTCACAAAAAGGTCGCCCTCCTTCCCCCTCAAACGGAAGCTTATCATCAGCCCTGTTTTTTTATTCCGGGCGAACTCTATAAGGCGGCTCAGCGTTTCCCGCCGCCGCTCAAGCGGCAGACCTGCAAGCGCCTGCAATGAAAAAGACACCTGGCACAGGCAACCTTCACGAAAAACTGCGGGACCGAACTTATCCAGCAGCGTGCCGTTGGTCACCAGGTTTATCTTAAGCCCGAGGCGGGAACAAATAGCCAGAATCTCCGGAAGGCGCGGATGCATGAAAGGTTCACCCAGCACATGAAGCGACACCACCGCGGCCAACGGCGCTGCCTGCCTCGCGGCGGCCTCAAACTCACCTACGGACATAAAACACCCCCGCGCCCCGACCGGCGGCGCCGGGGCGCAGAACCCGCAGGAAAGATTGCAGGCGTCTGTTATTTCGATAAAGGCCCGCCGGAATGGTTTTTTCATGTCACAGGCACCGGCAAAAGTGACGCTGGATCCACTACAGGATCCGCGGACCATATGCATTTTTAGTGATTTTTACTTCGCAGCCGACGCCTCGGCGGCCAACTGGCGCAGCGCCTGACTCTCCGTCCCGGCCTCACCGGAAGCCGCTCCCGTCAGCGCCATACCCGTAAATTCCGGCGGCACAGCTATAGAAGCCGCATTAAGGCCGGGTTCAGGATACGGCACCCCCCTCGGAGCCGGAATAGTGAACGACTGCGTCCCATCGGTAGTCATAAGTATCGCAGCGGAGACAGCCCGCAGATTGCCCAGAGTATCTATAGACGGATGGCCGAAAGTGTTATCAAGACCGACCGAAATATAAGCGTACTCGGGTCTGACCATAGCCAAGAACCCCGGGGAGCTGGCATTCGCCGCCCCGTGATGGGAGATCTTCATGATATTGGACCGGACACCAGCCCCGAATCTCTTCACTATCTCGTCCTCGGCCTCAGTCTGAGCGTCCCCCATTAAAAGCAGGCTGTTCCCGTTGTAGCGAAGCTGCAGAACGATAGAGCAGTTATTGATATCGATTCCGAGATCGCTTTCCACCTTCGAAGAGCAGGCATGGAGCACCTGCACCGACACCTGCGGGTCCCAGTCAAGCATTTCCCCGGCCTTAGGGTAAAAAACCCCGCAGCCGCGGTCCGAGGCGATATCCTTCCTGAGCTGGTTATCCGCGCTTGCGTTAAGATTATCCATCCTGGTATCGTAGAACTTCTTTATTTTCACCGCGCCAGGGAGTCCGATCAGACCGCTGTAATGATCCGCGTGCGGATGCGTAAGCACCACGTTGTCCAGCGCGGTTACACCCTTGCGGTTCAGGAAATCAGTCAGAACCGCGGCTTGCGGCCCGCCGTCTATAAGCGCGTTCCGGCCGGAAGGCAGCTCTATATAAATAGCGTCGCCCTGTCCTACGTCGATTACGGAAACTTTAAGCTGGGCGCTTAGAGATGAGACTAAGAACAGCGGAGCTGACAGAGAGAGAAGGAGAAATTTAAATGCGCCTGTTAGCGGGATACCTTTCATGTTATTCGCATTCCGAACCGATAACCGCGCCGCCAAGGATCCTGGATTCGCCAGTGTTAAGCTAAGTGAGATTATATCCTGTCCTGCTCAAGATGTCAACATATAGTATCTTTTAAGCCTTTACGATACCATATATAGTAACACGGGCCAGCCGCTGACAGCGGAGCCGGGTGAACATCAGGAGCCATATATAAGGATAAGGATTAAAAGGCCAGGGAGGCGGTAGCGCCGGCAAAACCTGGGCCGTAAACCGGCAGCAGGCGCGCGCCGCCGGCGGAGCGCCCGGACGAAAGGCGGACAACCGCAAGGCCCGTGGCAGCGCCCAGAACCCCTCCGAAGAAGACGTCCGACGACCAGTGTTTATCGGCGTACACGCGCTGTAAACCGGCGGCCGACGCCGCGCCGTAGGCGGCCGCGCTGAACCAGACGGATTCATAACGCGAGGAGAAAACCGAAGCCAGCGCGAAAGCGCCGGTAGTATGGCCCGAAGGAAAAGAAGAACGGGAGGCCCTGAAGGAAAATGGCTGAAACGCGCGCTTGCCATTCCCTGCGTAGGGTCTGGACCTGCCTATAGAATATTTAACCACGATCCCCACGGCATTCGCAGCCAGAAAAGCCTCTACCGCCTCCAGCGCCGTGCTCTTCAGCTTATGGTTCTTAAAGATCCAGCCGGCGCCGGCGCAAGCTCCCATAAAAGCCAGCTCATAGCCGCCGTTGCCTATCTTTTCGGCTTGCGCCGAAAGGTCATCCATGGAAGCTGTGTCGTTTTTATGGGCGATATGCCGGATCTGCCCGTCAAAGGCGTAGATAAGGGCTCCGGCGCCCAGCAGGCCGGCCGCCGTAAAGGCGGCGGGCCGGTCGTTCAGCCGCGCGGGGGCGCCTTGAAGATAGCCGATGTCCCTGACCGCGTTGGTTATGGGATCGCCTTCGTAGGCGCTGGCGGAACTGACAAAAAGCGGCAGGACCAAAATCAGGAATTTTAAAAAACCGGCCCCCCCGCGGAGGCCGGTTAAGATTTCACTCATAATGTTTCGCAGCCTGGCTCTTTACCAGCGCCCGAATCCGCCCTTGGCGCCGCCGGCTTTGCCGCCGCGTCCGCCGTCGCGCGCTTCCATGGGCCGCGCTTCGTTCACGGTCAGCTTGCGGCTCTCCAGCTCGGAGCCATTCAGCTTATCTATGGCCGTAGTAGCCTCCGCGTCATCGGACATTTCCACAAAGCCGAAGCCCCGTGACTGGCCGCTGAATTTATCCGCTATAACTTTGGCGCTGGTCACCTCGCCGTGCGCCGAGAAAAGTTCGCTCAGCTGCTCTTCCGTGGTGGAAAAAGGCAGACCGCCAACATATATTCTCTTGCTCATTTTAGTTGTATCCTCCCGGTTCCCGCTTTTCCGCGCGCCGCCGCTGCTTCCGGATAACGCGTCAAAATTTATCGGGGGAATCCGTACCTATAGTATACCCCATAGTCGCAGCCCACTGCAACAACACGTAATTCGAATAAGACCCGTACAAGAATGGAACGGGTGGAGCGGGTGGCAGGGGATCGGGCAAGCAAGGCCGTCGCGCAG
>CAZPMW010000152.1:0-453 GCA_964587805.1 uncultured Elusimicrobiaceae bacterium | reverse complement strand
GTCCCCCAACAAGGGTCGAGGGGCGGAGAGGTAATTCCCCGTCATACGCGAACCCCGGTCTAGGGCGGGCATGAAAAAACCCGGCCCCTTTTAAAGGGGGCCGGGCAAAACTTCACTAGGAAATTTTTAAGAACGCTTACCAGCGATTGCCGCCGCCGCCGCTGTCGCGTCCGCCGCCGCGTCCGCCGCCGAAGCCGCCGCGGCTACCGCCGCCGCCGCCCCTGCTTCCGCCGTCGCGCGCTTCCATCGGCCGGGCTTCGTTCACGGTCAGCTTGCGGCCTTCCATGTCGGATCCGTTCAGTTTCTCGATGGCTGCCACCGCTTCGGTGTCATTGGCCATTTCCACGAAGCCGAAGCCCCGGGACTGACCGCTGAACTTATCGGTTATGACTTTAGCGCTTGTGACCGCGCCGTGCGCCGCGAAAACCGCGCTCAGCTGCTCGTCATTGGCTG
>CAZPMW010000151.1:1656-4920 GCA_964587805.1 uncultured Elusimicrobiaceae bacterium | reverse complement strand
GCGCCGGGCGCGGAAGCGGCGGGCGGCCGCACTGAAACGGAGCTCATACAGAGCGCCCTTACCGAGGCCGGAGCGCTCATAAAGCAGAGCGCCGAGCACGGGCACCAGCTACAGAGCGAAACAGATAAATTACGTGAAGAGGAAACCGAGCTTAAATACCAGAACCTGGAGCTGGATAAGCTTAATAAATACCTGCTTAAAAGGGAAACCAATATCTCCGAACTGAAGAAGGAGATAAACGACCTGAGAAAAGAGATCAGCAGCGGGGATGCAGACTAGTCTATGACATTCTCTACGATAGTCAGGCTGCTAAAGGTCGTCAAATATCTGGCTTTAACGCTGGGGCTCTGCGGCGTTTATGCGGCCTACTCCCTTTTCAGCATGCTTTCATCCGACAGGGTTATGATGCTTACGGTAGGGCAAAGTGCGGCGGCGGTCGCGAAGCTGCCTGGAAAAACGCATTTTCAGCCGCGCGATTACCGAAGCCTGCACGATAAATTTCGCAGTGAATACTACGCGCTGGGTATGGCCATAAGCGAGAGCCCGCCGGCATTCCCCGCCGCCAGAACTTTCGTAGAAGCGGTGAATCCGGAATACTACGGGCTGCTCCCGCTGGCGGAAGACCTTCTGCGCTGCCGCCCCTCCGGGGCCGGGTGCGCGGCAGCCGAATCGGCATTCAATAAGGCGGTGGCGCGCATAGCCCGCCTGTCCCTGGAAGCCGCGCGATGGAACGCAGAGGAGAGCAACCTGCTGCTGGTTAAAACCGGGCTGACGTATTTTGGCCTTTTCTGCCTGTTGCTGCTGCTTGAGTTGGCGGATAATTGTTTTATCTGCAAACCTCTTTTTCAGGGACTTTCGGCGCTCTCCAATAAGCTCCGGCGCCACACTGGCGCCCCTGATCAAAGATTGCCGGCGCCGGAAACTGAGGCGATATGCGCCGGGGTGGACTCACTCCTGGCGGACCTGGAGACAGCAAGGACAGCATTGATGCGCCTCGAGCAGGAAGCCGCCGTCAGGCAGGCCAGGATCAAGATTCAGAATAGCACGCTTGAGCTTACCAGGAAAAAGGTCATGGCGCTGGTGGAGGACCTGGAGGAAACGCGGGGCGAACTTCAGATAGAAAAGAAGGCGCTCAAGACCACCGGCGAAAAGCTGGAGCGCTCCAACAAAGAGCTGGAGCAGTTCGCCTATATAGCCTCGCATGATTTGAAGGAGCCCCTGCGGATAGTCTCGAGCTTTAGCGCCCTTCTTTCTAAAAGGTACGCTGCAAGCCTCGATTCCGACGCCGCCGATTTTATCCGCTATATTTCAGAGGGGGCCAAGCGCTCCACTGAGCTGATAGAGGCTCTTTTCAGTTACTCAAAGGTAACCTGCGCCACCCGGGATTTAACCATCGTTCCCGCCATGACGGCTCTGCAGAAGGCCATGTTCAATCTTAAAATTTCGATCGAGGAAAAAAAAGCCCGTATAAGCTGCGACGGGCTGCCGCCTTTGAAGGTGAACGAGTTCCAGCTGATACAGCTTTTCCAGAACCTTATCTCCAACTCGCTGAAGTTTAATAACGCGCCGGAGCCTGAAATACGGGTCAGCTTCACCGAGACAGCAGAGGCCTGGACGCTGCGTTTTTCCGACAACGGCATCGGGATATCTCACGAACATTATGAACGCATCTTCCTGGTATTCCAGCGCCTGCATTCGCAGGAGAAATACCCCGGCGCCGGCATCGGGCTCGCGCTGTGCAAGAAAATAGCCGAAAACCACGGCGGACGGATATGGGTGGAATCCAGCCCCGGCGCCGGAAGCACGTTCTTTGTTGAATTCCCCAGACATCATGAGGCGGAAACCGCTGTCAGCGTTTCCCCGGGCTCTGAACTTGCCAAAAAGGCGGACTAATGTACAAAAAACATAAAAACTCGCGGCTGCTGGAAATACTTGCGGTAGAGGATAACCCGGCCGATATCCGCTATATGAGCGAAATCTTCAAGGAGGGCCGGCTGGCCAACCGGATCACCGCCATACAGGACGGGGACTCGGCCCTGCGCTATCTGCGCGGCGAGGGAGAATATTCGGGTGTGGTCAGGCCTGACCTGGTGCTGCTGGACCTGAATATGCCGGGCAAAGACGGCAGAAAAGTGCTGGAGGAAATACGCAAAGACCCTGCGCTTTCCGGCCTGCCTGTCATTATTCTTACCACTTCCTCTTCCATTGAGGATGTGAGCTTCAGCTATAACCTGAAGGCCGCCTCCTTCATGGTAAAGCCGCCGGACCTGGGACAATTTATCCGCCTGGCGATGTGCCTGGATAATGTCGGGGTGGCGCTGGTTGAGACGCCGCCGCTGAAGGTGAAGGCCGTCCGCCGCGTCAGGCCGGTGCGAGGTGCTCCTAATGAATGAAACGACAACGTCAGTACGGGTCCTCGTAGTGGAGGATAATCCGTATGACGTAAAAATAATAACCGAACTCTTCCGCGACATAAAGAGTTACGGGTTCACGCTCACCATAGCCGAAACACTGGAAAAAGCGGCGGCGTATGACGAGTCAAGCACGGATATAATACTGCTCGACCTGAACTTGCCGGATGCCTACGGCCCCGCGACTCTCACCAGCGCGTTGGCGCTTTTCCGGAAGACTCCTGTCATCGTAATGACAGGCTTTTACGAGGAACACCTGGGGATTGAACTCATAAAAAAAGGAGCGCAGGACTACCTGGTCAAGGGGAAGATCACCGGTGACTGGCTGGCCTATTCGATAAAATACTCCATAGAGCGCGCAAAGATAGAGCACAAGCTTGTCATGCGCGAAAACAGGCTGAGGGCCATTCTGGAAAAAAGCCCGGACGGCTATATGGTGGTGCGCCAGGACGGCTGCGTGATGTTCGTTAATCAGGGGGCCGAACTGATCTTCGGCCAGAGCCGCGAGACCATGCTTAAACAGGCGTTCTCGCTGGAGGCCGATACTGAAAGGACCCTTGAGACAGAGATCCTTCGCCCGGACGGCAGCAGAATATTACTTGAAATACGTGCGGTCGAGATACACTGGGACGTGGGTGTCTGCCGGCTGGTGATCCTGCGCGATCTGAACCCCATACGTGCGCTGGAGCGCAACCGTGACGAATTTATTTCCATGATCTCACATGAGCTTCGCTCTCCGCTTACTGTGGTAAAAGAGTCCATGCAGATCTTTTATGACGAAGTCGTGGGGAGTGTGACCGAGAAGCAAAAGGAGATAATTAAGATCGGCCTGGATAACGCCGCGCGCCTCAAC
>CAZPMW010000151.1:315-1646 GCA_964587805.1 uncultured Elusimicrobiaceae bacterium | reverse complement strand
AAGCCCTGCTGGATATCACTAAGATGGAGGCCGGCGTTACGCCGATGGATATTAGTCCGGTGGACCTGGGGACCATACTGGAGGAAACCGCTAAAGAATACTCTTTAGTGGCCGCGGGAAAGAAGATAACGCTGACGAATAGCCGGCCCGGGGCCCCTATACGGACTTACTGCGACCTGGAAAAGATCAGAGGGGTGCTGGTCAACCTGGTGTCCAACGCTCTAAAGTTCACGCCAGCCGACGGGCAGATAGTTCTTTCTATCAAGGCTCTGGAAGGAGACGCTGTTCTTTGCGTCGAAAACTCCGGGCCGGGCATCGACCCTGATGACATGCCGAAGCTTTTTAATAAATTTGCGCGTCTGGGCTGCAAGTTGCCTTCGGTGGTTAAGGGCACCGGCCTGGGGTTGGCGATAAGCAAGGGGATAGTAGAGATGCACAAGGGGAGCATCTGGGCAGAAAGCCAGCCGGAAAAGGGATGCAGATTCTATGTGCGGCTTCCGTTCCTGGATTTCAGCGCGGCCGCTGGTGAAATGGTAAGGCGCGAAATACAGCGTTCCGGAGGTGGTAAGCGCCATTTCAGCGCGGTAACGTTGCATCTGCCCAAGAGAACGCATAAAGGGTGGGCTGAAACGGTTGCAAAAGCCGAGGCCTTCCTTAAAACGCATATTCGCAGCGCCCGCATCCTGCTTAAGAATGAGGAGGGGAATTTCACCCTGCTGATCCCGGACACGGACGCCACTCGCGGGTGCAAGGTATGTTCATTCATCGAAAGGAGTATGGCCCAACTTGGCGTAGCCGAGAGCAGCGGCGAAGGGGCGCTGACATCCCTTCTGTCATATCCGGAGGATTTCGCAGACAAAGACTCATTTATAACAAAAATGGCGTTGGCGGCGCGGGAGAAAATACATGTGTAAGGTTCTGATCATAGAAGACGAGGCTCAGCATATCCTGCTGGTAAAGATCCGCCTGGAGCTCAAAGGGCTCACGGTAGAGGCGGCACAGACAGGGGCGGACGGGATAGCCGCGGCGGAGAAAGGGAAACCGGATCTGATACTACTGGACATGGTACTGCCGGATATGGAGCCGGAGCAGATTATTAAGGAGATCAGAAAGCTGCCTTCAGCTGCCAAAACGCCCATAATTGCCTTCACCGCCATGGACGTATTTGAAATACAGCGCCGGCAGCTGCATACGGAAATAGCGGATTATATACAGAAGCCTTATGAGACCAGTGAGCTTCTTGAAAAGATAGAGAAATACCTGACGTTGACGCCATGCCAAGAGGCGCCGGAAACCCAGGTTCCTCCGGCATGATACCGCGCATTATGTAT
>CAZPMW010000151.1:0-305 GCA_964587805.1 uncultured Elusimicrobiaceae bacterium | reverse complement strand
GCACAATCATTGCCTTTGACAACCACAAATGCATGTCGACATAGTGTAACTATATGGCCGTCGCAGAAAGGTGTTTATGAAAAGCATCACAGGGGAGCAAGGTGTACTCAGGCGGGAGCAGATACTGCTCGTGGATGATGATAAGACCTTCCGCGAAGAGTTCGTGGAGTGCTTCTGCGGCTATGGATTCGTTCAGGCGTCTG
This sequence comes from uncultured Elusimicrobiaceae bacterium, assembly GCA_964587805.1. Lineage (GTDB taxonomy): Bacteria > Elusimicrobiota > Elusimicrobia > Elusimicrobiales > UBA9959 > YA12-FULL-51-18. Next base: position 102 of record CAZPMW010000151.1, on the reverse strand, counting down.
ACGGCAATGAGGCGCTGAAGGTGCTTAAGAGACCCAATGAGATAGACCTTGTCATAATGGATGTGCGAATGCCAGGGCTGGACGGGCTGTCCCTGCTGGAGA
>CAZPMW010000150.1:0-4943 GCA_964587805.1 uncultured Elusimicrobiaceae bacterium | reverse complement strand
AGTAATCTACCCGCGCGCCGTTTATAAAACCGCCCCTCTCGGTAAATTTATCGAAGTTAAGGCCGAACCCCGCTGAAAGGCGCGATCCGATATCCCGCCTGGTCCTGTAACCCGCCCGGAGCTGGAACAGCCTCATGAAATCGGCCTCAACTCCCATGGTGTTAAAAGACTGCGCGTCGGAATATTTGACCATATCTGTGGCGACAGTAAAAATGATCATGTCGTTGATGGTGTGAAAGTCGCTGGCCGCGCCCACCCTCAGGGTCTGCGGCAGCGCGTACTCCTCGTAGATAAATCGCTGCTTGCCGGTGATATTAAGGGCCGAAGCCCCCAATTGAAGATGGCCGGGCAGAACGAGCACGGCCCCGGCGTCAAAAGTATAAACGCTCCCGCTGACATTGTCCAGCTTTTCTATTATTTTTTTCACGCTGGCCCAGGCCGCCACGCGGTAGATTTTAGGCCGGTAATCCGGCTCCACCGGGATCCTGGACCAGCTTGGCGTTATCAGCATGGGGTCGAGCTTGCCGATATCGCGCCTGAAGCGGGGCCAGCTCTGCGCGAAGGAGAGTATCCAGAGCTGGTGGCTGGTGCTGGTCTCTCCGATGACCATATCGTTAATGTCGTAGGCCGTTATCTTGCCGCTGGTGACCATGGAAAACGCCGCGCCGACGGTCCCGTATTTTGAGCGGTAGGCGAAGGCCGCGTACTCCTGATTTATCTCTTCCAGGTAGCGGTTGTGCGTGCCGGAAAAAGCTGAGTAGCTCATCAGCCCCAGGCCGGCGGGATTATAAAGGATGGAGTCCGGCCCGCTAAGAGCCGTGTACGATTCGCCGAGCGCGGTCGGGATGACAGCCACCGGTATCTTCAGGAAGTTGGCGGCAGTAGTGCCCGCCCCGGATCCGCCAAAGAGCAGCGGTCCGCCGGGAAAGCAGAAAACTGCGGCCGCCAAAGCGCAGCGCCGCAATAACACGGTTTTTACTGTTCCGATCGTCATAAAACCAAATACGTCCGGGCGCACCCGCTGCGGGCGCCCTGTGATTACTTATTAAATAGTATACACCAATGCCGGAACGAATCAATGTCGGAATTGTTACGTTTTAATCGTCATGCGGCATAAGCGGCCGGCTGTTTGTGTTTGCAAGGCCAATTATTCTATATTATCTGTAACAGCCGCCGGCAACGCGGCTGGCGCGGCATAAACAGGGGCTAAAATATGAGAAAACTACCGATTGCGTTAGCGCTGACACTGTGCTTTTACGTTTCCGCCGGGTGGGCGGCTGAAGCAGCCTCCCGCTCCTCCATTGAGGCCAGGCTGGCGCTGGAAAGCTCGCTTGAAAAAAGGGTGCAGCTGGTCCTTTCCGAAGCCCTGGGAACAAACGATATCATAGTTATAATCTCGGCAGAACTTCAGGAAGAAAGCAAGAAGCAGGCTTTCGACTTCCTTCCCGGGATACCGGAAAAAGAAAAAGTCGGTGAGATTTCTCTCTCAAGCTCGCTAACGATGATAAAAAAGATCTCCGCCACCCTCATCCTGGACAGGAACATCCCAGACTCCGATTCCAGGCTGGCGAAGAAGCTCGCGTCCGGCCTGCTCGGCCTGCCCCAGGAACGGGAGGACCTCGTAACCGTGGAAAAAATGGATTTCCGCAAAACGAAGCCCTTCGCCGTCGAAGATCTTCTTCTGCCGCCGAACCTCTGGAATCTTATCTGGACGCTGCTCGCGGCCATTCTCGGCGCTTTCACGGTATTCTCCTTCTTCAAACCCTTCGCGCACAGCACGCGGGAGCTGGTAGGAGTGCTGGCGGCCAAAGCGAATGATTCCCAGGGCCTCGGCGGGCCCGACAGGCTTGCTTCGGCCTCCGCTGAACAGGCCCTCGCGGCTGCGCCAGCGGCCGAAGTGAAAGACGCACGGGCCTCTGATCCGGACCGGAAGCCCCCCTTCTGGTTTATAACCCAGGAAAGCACCGGAAACCTGGCTTTTATCCTGAAGACGAGGCCGGTAGAGGATATTACCATAGTCCTGAGCTACGCTCCCGAAGCAGCGGCAGCCGCCCTTATAGAGGCGCTCTACCCGAAAAGCATTGAGGCGCTTGCCAATCTTTCGAAAGTGACCCTTATGCCTGAGGCCAGGATAAAGGGCCTTGAGGCGGAGCTCTTCTCCGCGCTTGATTACGTGGTCGGCAGCGAGGACAAGACGACGGGCATAGTGGAGCAGCTGCCGGACGCCATGCAGAGCGCCGCCCTCGCGTCCTTCTCGTCCCATAACCCCGTCTTCTCGCGCAAGCTTTCCGCCGGCATAGTGCGATTCAGCGACTTAAGGAATCTGGAGGCCGTGCACGCCCAGATGCTGACGCGCAGGCTTCCCATGCGCAACCTGGCCCTGGCTCTTAAGAACTCGGATCTGGCGCAGCCGTTTCTGGAAAAGCTGTCGGGCGGCATGCAGGAAAGGTTCCGCCAGGAATTGGACCTGACGCGCAACCCGACCCCCGAAACGCAGCGCGCTGAGCGGTCGCGCGTGGCGCGCGAGCTGAAAAAGCTGATCAAAGAGGGATTTATACTCCCGGCAAAAGCCCCGCTCCCCCACGGAGCCGCCGCCAAGCCGGCCGCGCCTGAAACCGAAGCGCCAAGAGCGCCGGCCGCGCCGCCGCCCGCTGAAAAAGCGGCCTGAACGATATTCAAGGATATAAGGAGTCTCCATGGACCTGATGACTGTTTTGGGCGCTTTAATAGGCATAGGCGTTATTGTTTTCGTGCTCTCCGTTGGCGGCATGCTCCGGTTCCTGCTGAACTGGGAGGCCATCATCCTGATCTTCGGCGGCACTCTGGGCTCGGTTATGATTTCCTATCCCTGGGCCGCGCTAAAGTGGGTGTCAACCTCCATACGAATCGTGATCTTCCCGCCCAAACGCCCACCCATAACCGAGATCATAAGGGTCATAGTAAACCTGGCGGACATCTCCAAAAAAAACGGGCTGGAAGCGATAGCTCCGGAGATACCCCGCCTTCCACATCCGTTCCTTTCAGACGCCTGCCAGATGATAATCGACGGCGTGGATGAGCACATCCTCCACGAGCGCATGGAGCACGATATCAATACTACCCGCCTGCGCCACCAGCAGCAGACCAATATTTTCAACTCGGCAGGAACCTTCGCCCCCATCTTCGGCCTGCTGGGAACGCTGATAGGCGTCGTGCAGGTGCTGCGCAATATACAGAACCCGCAGATGATGGGCTCCTCCATGGCCATAGCCATGACCGCGTCGTTCTACGGCATCTTCTCGGCCAATTTCCTCTTCCTGCCGATCGCCAGCAAGCTCGGCTATTATTCCGACGAGGATATACTGATGAGGGAGATCATCGCCAAGGGCATCGCCTCCCTGCACGCCGGCGACGTACCCTGGCTGGTCTCAAAAAAGCTGGAGGGCTATCTGTCCCTCGCGCTGCGGAAGAAAGCCAGGAAAAAATAAGGCTTGTGAAATTTTTCATAGACCGCTATTCCAGGCACAAAACGGAGGAAAATCCGCTCTGGCTGATCGTGCTGTCCGACATCATGACCAACCTGATGCTGTTCTTCCTTATACTCTACGTTTTCAGCCTGCGCCCGGAAACAGAGGCCCACACCAACTTCCTGGACGGCTTCGATAAGCACGTGACTGACGACGGGAAAGAAAAGAAAGCGGAGGACGTGCTGCAGAAATTCACGGAGAAGGATACTGCCGACCCACTCCGGGCCGAACTTGAAAAAGCCGGCCTGAAGGACCTCGCCGAGGTCCAGGTCACCGACAAGCTCATCCGCGTTAACATCTCCGCCCCGATACTGTTCAAATCCGGCGGCGCTGCACTTGACTCCGGCACTCTGCCGGTGCTCGGCTTAATGGGCCGCCTTCTACAGAAACTCAAGAACAACGACATTATGATAGAGGGGCACACCGACAGCGTCCCGGTGAAAAGCGGGGAATACCGCACCAACTGGGCGCTGTCCGCCGCAAGGGCCAACGCCGTAGCGGACTATCTCGCCTCGGATTTCGGCATCCCGCAGGAGAGGATCGTGTCCGCCGCATACGGGGAGTACCATCCGGTTGCCTCAAATGACACGGCCGCGGGCCGGGCGAAGAACAGAAGGATAGAGATACTGGTGACCAGGAAGCAGGGGATTAGTGAAACAGTGAAATAGAGACGGAAAGAAGCAGGGAAACAAGGGAAAAGCGGTGTCAGAAAGAAAACTTAACACCCAGCTCTGGCTCGTACCTTTCGCGGACCTCATGTCCACGCTGGTCATACTCTTTCTCGCCCTTTACGCGTTCTCCTACAATATGAAGTCCGAATACGCTAAGGCCATCGCCACGCTGCAGAAGGAGCTGGGCGTAGAGGGCGCGGATAAAAGGATCAAAGATATCGAGCTCGCCAGGAAATTGGAGGAGGACCTGAAGAAGCAGATCTCGGCCGGCGACCTCGGCGTTGAGGTCACGACCAGCAGGATAAAGCTTACTTTCGCAGCCCCGGTGCTCTTCGATTCCGGCTCGGCTGACCTCAAGGACGGCGCCAAAGTTCTTCTGCAAAGCGTGGCGGACAACCTGAAAAAAATGGACAGCCCGGTGCTGGTGGAAGGGCATACTGACGCCGCGCGGATCCTTGGCAGAAAATTCCGGTCCAACCGGGAATTGTCCCTGCTTAGGTCTTTTTCGGTGATCGAGCACCTGATTAAGCGCTGCGGCTTTCCCGCCGGGAAGCTAAGCGCCTACGGCTACGGAGAATATCGCCCGATAGCTCCCAACGATACTGAAGAAGGGCGGGCGAAAAACCGCCGGATCGAGATCACGGTAATAAGACAGGACGGAGACGGCAAAAAACCATGAAAACAAATATCATCTTCTTTTCCCTGTACCTGACCTGCATGTGCGTCTGCGCCCCGCCAACCGCCCGAGCGCAGGAGTCCGGCGCCG
>CAZPMW010000149.1:0-4988 GCA_964587805.1 uncultured Elusimicrobiaceae bacterium | reverse complement strand
GGAGATCAAGCACGGGAAAATAAAGATCGGGTTTACCCCTGACGAAGAGGTGGGACAGGGCGTTAAGTATTTCAACGTTAAGAAATTCGGCGCGGCCGCCGCCTATACTTTTGACGGAGACATAGCGGGCGTCATCGAGGAGGAGACCTTCAACGCCGACGGGGTCAAAATACACGTCAGGGGAAAAAGCACTCACCCCGGAACGGCAAAAAACGCGCTGGCCAACGCCGTGCGCATAGCGGCGGATATCGTCTCGTCCTGGCCGGAGAGCCTCCTGCCTGAAACCACGGAAAAGCGTGAGGGATTCATCATGTTCACCGACCTCAAGGGCGGCATAGAAAGCGCGGAAATCACCGGGATAGTCCGGGACCACGACCTGCGCAAACTGGCGGAGATGGAAAAGCATTTATCCGCCATCATAAGCGAGAAGCGGCTGAAGTACCCGCTTGCCGGGATCAGGCTTGAGTTCACGGAGCAATACCGGAATATGGGCCCGGTGATCGCCAGGCATCCGAAGGTGATGGCGAATCTTATCGCGGCTGTCAAAAAAGCCGGGCTGACGCCGCGCATAAAACCAGTGCGTGGCGGCACGGACGGGGCACGGCTTTCTTTCATGGGCCTGCCGACTCCGAATGTATTCACCGGCGGCTGCAACTTCCACGGCCGCAGCGAGTGGGTCTCGCTGGACGGCATGCAGAAATCCATGACGGTGCTGCTGAACCTGGTACAGGAATGGGCAAAATAAAATGACAACAACACAGCTTGTTAAACCGCCTGAAAGACTGAAGCCGGCTGAAATGAAGGCCAGAGCGCGGCTTCTGATGGAAATAACGTCTCTGCCTACCGCGGCTGGACATGAAGAGGCAGTTGTGTCCTTCGTGGAGCGCTGGGCAAAAAGGCGCGGCGACAGGCTGGTTCTTACAAGGGACCGCTCCGGGAACCTTATCTTAGCGCGGCGCGGCTTTAAAAAAGCCTGCGCAAAAAAAGCGCCCCTATTTATTACCGCCCATCTGGACCACCCCGCTTTCGTGGTCCTCTCCTCACCCGGTTCCGCCATGGTTGAATTGGAATTCCGCGGCGGCGTGCAGGACGCCTACTTTAAAGGTGCGGCCATAGAGATCTTTGACAGGGACCTGCGGCGCTCTTTTTCCGCGCGCGTTACGGAGCTGCGCGGATCGGCCAAACCCTTTAAGACAGTCCTGGCGCGCCTGGCCAGGCCCTCGGCGGCCGCCCATATCAAACCCGGCTGCCTGGGGCGCTGGAAACTTCCGGGGGCCGCTATTGCGGGGGGTATATTGCGCTCGCACGCCTGCGACGATCTGGGAGGCGTAGCGGCCGCCCTTTTGGCGTTCGGCGCCATCTCACGCAGCCGGGCGCTGGCGCATGTGGCGCTTCTCTTTACGCGGGCTGAAGAAGTCGGTTTTGTGGGGGCGATAGGCGCCGCCCGCGGCGGAACCATACCGAAAGGCGCGCGCCTGCTCTGTCTGGAATGCTCCCGCAGCTTCCCGCACGATTCGCCGATTGGCGCGGGCCCGATAGTGCGCGTAGGGGACCGGCTGAGCGTGTTTACGCCCTGGCTTACCAATGCGGCGGCTAATATAGCGGCGGAGATGCAAAAGGCAGACCCCGCCTTCCGCTTCCAGCGAAAGCTGATGCCGGGCGGAGCCTGCGAGGCCACGGCTTTCTCCAGCTACGGGATCAGCTCCACCTGTCTCTGTCTGCCTCTCGGGAACTATCATAATATGGCCGACATAGACGGGGTGGCTGCCGGCGGAAAAAAAGCGCGCGTGGCGCCGGAATATATTTCGACCTCCGATTTTCACGCGCTGGTAGAATTGCTTACGGCCATAGCGGCCCGGCTTGACCGGACCGGTCCCTCCTCCCGCGATTCAATGGAAAAGATCTGGGCGGAGCGCGGCTATGTTCTGAGCTCCGGCCAGTCACAAGGGATAAAATAAATTATGGATTTTGAGCCGTGCCGGCAGGTACGGCGGCTGCCACCCGGCAGGCGTTCCTCCGCGCTTTACGGCGGGGAAACGAAATGGTGGTAATAGACGCCGGCCTCTTTCACGCTGCCGCGCCAGGAGTATTCGGCGCGCGCCGAACTCTCCCGCCCCAGCCGCGCCGAGATCCCGGCGGCGCCGGCCCAAAGCGGACGCGAATCCCCCAGGGCATAACTTATATACCGCGCCTCCAGCGAGCCGCGGAATATTCCCAGCTCCGTCAGCGCTCCGGCCTTAACTCCGGCGCCGGCGCGCCAGGATGCCCTCAGCGCCGATCCGAAGCCGGTATCTGCCACGGCCAGCGCATAGTAAACCTGGCGCATCGGCCAGCGCACTTCCGCCGCCAGTCCGCTGCCGGCGTTCATGTCCCATATCAAGGACGTCCCGCTCTGCCGCCCGGTCTCATCGGCCTGCTCTACGCCGGCTTTTATTTCCCATGACCTGTCCCTTACCCAGTCGTCCCAGGGATTCAGGCTTACCACATGCGTGAGGATCCCTTCCTTTACATATAGACGCTTATAGCGCGGCTCGTAACGCAGGCGCAGCCCGCCCATTTCAAGCACCGCGTCCGGCATGTATCCCTTAGGATCGTCCAGCGGGTCCTGCAGGGCAAAGCGGATGTGCATATCGTAGGCTGGTCCGTTCTTCAGCGAGACCGCGCCGGCGCCAAGGCGCAAACTCTCGTGAGCGTCCAGAATGGACGGCGGTCTGGTAGGCGAGCCTGTGAAAGTGAGCCTGCTGCCCAGGTCAGCCCTGGCAGCCAGCAGCGGGTCGGTGCGTTCGTCAAGCTCGGCTTTCTTTATGCGGTGCACATACATGCGCCAGCCAAGGTAATCCGCGGCAGTTTCAAGCACGGCGGCCCGCCGCTCCGGGGGCAGCGCGCCCAGCCCGGCCAGTGCCGCCGCCTGATCTCCCCGGGCCAATTCCAGCACCGAGTGTCTCTCGTCATCTGAAAGCTGCGATCTTTTCCATTCCACTATCCTCCAAAGGGCCGGCCGCCACGCGGGCCGGACCGGAGGGGCGCTCCTCAGCGCTTTACGCGCAGTATCGGACGGGATCGCCCAGAAAAAAAACCCGGAGGCAAGGTCCGAGCCGGGCCTCACGATATCCAGAAGCGGCATAAGCTGCCAGGAACAATTTCTGGTGAAAAACCGGTAAGGGAAGGCGGCCTTGCCCAGCTCCCAGGAGTGCCTCAGCAGGCGGTCGATCTGCTCCGGGGACAGGCCCAGGGGGAACTCCCACAGGTCGCGGTTTTCCATATTGTGGTATTCCTGTATTTTCAGGTAATACGGGATGGTGGAGAAGCGGCCGGGGTAAGCGCCGACAAGGCCCTTGACCGCGAATAAGACGCTAAGGCCCTGGTCGGTGGCCGCGGCATAGTTTATGGTGTAATCCAGCAGGTCGGCCCCTCCTGCGCCTTTCCTATGAAGACGCAGGAAGGTGTGCCCGTAAAGAGTGGACGGGTTATTAAGGTAGCCGGCGGCGAAAAGCAGGCTGACCGACTCCGGATCCAGCGCGGCCTTCCATTCCGCGAAAGAGCCGCACGGTCTGACCGGAAAAGCGGCGGAAGAGATGCTCAGCTTCTCCCGGAGCCAGCGGTAGCGCTCCGGGAAGCGGCATTCCGGGCTGTCATCATCCGGGCCTGACCAGGCGAAGCCGTCTATAGCCGCCTCCAGTTCGGCGCGCGGACTGCTTCCGCCTTTCGGCGACAGAAAAAAATCTTTTGTTATACAGGGACTGGACCAGCCGCCCAACAGGTTGCGCTCATAGTAAAGCAGCTGGCGCCAATAGGGGTCCTTCCAGAGCCCGGAGGAAGAAGCGGCCTGTGCGGCCTGTCGTAAATCATCGGCCGCGCCGGCAGGAACTATCTGGAACAACGCTAAAAATAAAAAAACACGGGCCGGAAGTTTGATCCATCCGGCCCGTGATCTTTTCATTCTTTATTCCGCGCTTCTGCCGCTACCCGCGGGAAAAAGCACGGGATTGCGGCTCTTAGCTGTTGGCCGAAACCAGCTTGTTGATCTCGGTGACGGCGGTCGCTGCGTTGTTGGACGCGAAGATTGTGCCGTGATTTTTCTGCAGCAGCTCGGCGAACTTGGTCGTGTTTTCCTGACCATAGCCGTAAAGCGTGGCCAGATTGGCAACGAACTCGCCCTTGCCGGCGGCGGCGTCGCGGGAGAGGTCCTTGTAATTGGCTTCGATGAAGCTTTCGCGGACCATGGACAGCTTTATCAGGCCCTTGTTGTTGCAGTTGGATGTGCCTGAAGTCATGCCGAAGGTCTGATTGGCTGACGTGCCGTTCGTGGTGGCGGCAAGTATCTGGGTCTCGTTGTTGTCTTTGAACACCAGGCTTCCGAGGCCGCAGCCTGCCGCGCCATAGTTAGCCGCGGAAGCGACCGATCCGAGTGTGACCGCTGCTACAGCGGCTAGTATCAGTTTTTTCATTTATTCCTCATTATAAGACTATAAGATCGCGGTGCGGATGCGCCGCTTACCGACATCTAATTCTGCAACTTATGCAGCCCCGGTGTCAACGATACCGGTCCGCGGCAGATCCTGCGGTAGGACACCCTGTGCCATAAAATGGTATACTCAACCTATCCGCAGTAAGCGCCAGTTGGAGACAACAATACCGGAACCGGACCGCAGCAGGGCCCGCCCCGAACACAACAGGAGACCGATACAATGCCGAAAAACATGGTTGCAATGGACGGAAACACCGCAGCAGCTCACGTGGCCCACGCCACCAATGAAGTTATAGCCATTTACCCGATCACGCCCTCTTCCGTTATGGGCGAGCTCTCGGATATAAAATCTTCGAAAAATGAGAAGAATATCTGGGGCACGGTCCCCACGGTGATTGAGATGCAGTCCGAGGGCGGCGCTTCCGGCGCGGTCCACGGCGCTCTCACCGCAGGTGCCCTGACAACCACTTTTACCTGCTCACAGGGACTCCTGCTGATGATTCCCAACATGTATAAGATA
>CAZPMW010000148.1:0-5030 GCA_964587805.1 uncultured Elusimicrobiaceae bacterium | reverse complement strand
GTTGAGGGAACGGGGAAGGAGACCAGGATCGTTTCTGTCTGCCGCGAGATAACCGAACGCAGGCAGGCCGAAAAAAAGCAGATGGAGACGCAACTACAGCTACAACAGTCCCAGAAAATGGAATCCATCGGGATGCTGGCGGGCGGGATCGCGCATGACTTTAATAATATTCTTACGGGGATAAAGGGCTACTGCACGCTCGTTACCAATACTCTCAGGCCGGAAGATACGAACCGCGCTGATATGGGCGAGATAATGACCGCCGCTGAGCGCGCCTCAACGCTTACGCGGCAACTCCTGGCCTTCAGCCGGAAGCAGATACTGTCCCCTAAAGTTGTGGACCTGAATAAGATACTCAGCGATGTTGTGAATATGCTCAGGCGCATTATAGGTGAAGAAATTAAATTATCGATAAAATTACACCCCTCACCGTGTTTTGCCAACGTTGATCCGGGGCAGGTAGAGCAGATCATAATGAACCTGGCGCTGAATGCCCGCGACGCAGTTTCAAAAGGCGGGGAGATAACGATAGAGACGGAAAGCCTCCTCCCTTCCGATAAATTCTCCGCGACGTGGCCTGATTTGCCGCGCGGACCGATGGTATGCATTAAGGTACGGGACAGCGGCTGCGGGATGAGCCCTGCGGAGCAAAAACACCTGTTTGAGCCGTTCTACACGACAAAGGCGCAGGGTAAAGGCACCGGGCTCGGACTTCCTATGGTTTTCGGCATAGTAAAGCAGAGCATCGGCGGAATAGAGGTCGAAAGCGAATTGGGCAAAGGTTCTGTTTTTAAAGTATATTTTCCGTTATCAGAAGCTTCGCCGCAGGACAAGAAAAAAGACAAAGAGAAGGACAAGGATACTATCTCACAGTGCAGCGAGACTGTCTTGCTCGTAGAAGACGAGGATTGCCTGCGCCGCTTAGGTGAGCGGGTTTTGCTTGCGAGCGGTTATAAAGTCATCATTGCCGCTGACGGCAGAACTGCGCTTAAGCTTATGGAGGAACGCGGCAAACCCGTGGACCTCCTTGTGACGGATTTAGTTATGCCCGGAATGAGCGGCAGGGAACTTGGTACGGAGTTGGCGCGAAGAAAGCTGGCGCACAGGACGCTTTATATGTCGGGTTATACGGACGATGCTATCACGACGCACGGCGTTCTCGAGCCTGGAATAGCGTTCATTTATAAACCATTTTCAGTTGAGGCGCTCGCCATCAAACTGCGCGAGGTTCTGGACGGCCCTGCCGACAAGGCGAAGGCTTAGGCGAGCAGCCTGGCCGCTGTGAAATAAGGAGGCGGGCCTCTTGGCCCGCCTGATTGGGGACTCTGGTCTTCCGCTTACTTCGCTTCAGCCACCAGCTTCATTCCCCTGTTATATTGTAGCCCCCGGGGCAAAGATCTTCAATGGCCAGAAGGAGCCTTTGATGGACAAATTTCGCCTTTTGGCATGGAAGTGACTGCGATTCAAGTGAAAGTAAGGCGAATTTTGTCTATTAAAAGCGCTTTCAAGTCGTTTCAAACATCAACCATTGGCACTATAATATAACCGGGGGTAAGACCTGGCGGTTGAAGCGAAACATACCGAGGATCAAAGTCGCATGAGGCGAGCTGGCAGCCGGGCCCGATCCTTTTCGTTAGGTCTTCTTTGTTTTAGCCGAATGGTTGACGGCCGCCATTTAAAATGGCTATAGTAGAAGTGGGTTGGGGGATAGCTACGTTTATAAAAAAATGGTTTCCAGCAGCAAGGACTGCTGCGCTGTCTTCTTTTGGCGGTATATTTACCGGCAAAGAGGCCGGCTATTTGCTGCTTACTCTGTCGGCGGCGCTGGGGCTCTGGCTTTTTGAGGCCGCTGATTATAGTCGGGATGAGCTTGCTCATGCGAATCAAGCCCTGGAATTAAATAATTTTTACAAATCCACACAAATTTCCGCCTGGGCGAAGATTCATGCCCTGGAGGCCGAGAGGCTAAGCCGTCACCCATTCCTGGGCGCCATTGTTGCGGAAGAAATTGCGGCCCCGGGCTCAAGGCGCGTCCAGTTGGGAGCCTGGCTTCATGACCACATTAAACTGAAGGGGTACTCCGAGATGGCTTTGCTCTCCGCCAAGGGCGCTGTGATCGCGGCTAACCCTGGTTATAAAACCTGGACTGAAAATGTTTTAAAACAGGCTTTCACGCGGGCGGCGGAGCAAGGCATGCCTCTCGTGACGGATATGTACACTGATGACCGCGGGCATTCGCGCATAGCGATGTTCAGCCCTATCTTTTCCGGGGGGCGCGGCGGCAAACTCATTTGCGTGCTGTTCATAAAGATAGACCCTGTAAATGATTTGTTGTCCATAATGAAATCCTCCCCGGACTTATTTTATACCGCACAGACGATGCTTGTCATAAATGACGGGAAAAATGTTCTTTACCTTAACGAACTGGGATATCTTAAGCTCTTGACCTTGAAATTCGACACCACGCTTTCATACTCCGCCCTGTTCGCTTCAGCCGCCTCCAAGGGGCATAGTATTTCCTTAACCGGCACCGATTCCGGCGGGGCAAGAGTGTTCGGGGTCCTAGGCGCTGTCTCCGGTCTGAACTGGGCAATCGTAACTAAGGTAGACCAGACTGCCATACTCGGGCCGATTAAGAACAGGGAACGTCTGATGCTGGCCCTTATCCTGTCAGTGTCTGGCCTGCTTTACATGCTGCTGGCTGCGCACCTCCGGTCTATGCGGCTTGCCGGCGAATCCGCTATAGAGAGAAACTTGCGTTTTCGGGCTGAGACCGAGAGAATAGCTAAGGTCGGCAGTTGGGAACTTAATATAGACACACTACAGCAGGTATGGACTGAAGAGGCCTACCGCATCCACGAATTGCCTGTCGGCTACAACATAAACGTCGAGAAATGGGACAGCTTGTATACGCCGGAGTCCCGGTCTATTATGGCCCTGGCTGTTAAGGGCTCCATAGAGACCGGAGCGTCTTTTGATCTTGAGCTGGAGATGACTACCGCCAAAGGCAACAAGCGTTCTGTGCAGGTAATCGGGAGATGCGACCAACATCAACGCATATTGTCCGGCTTCTTTGTGGATGTCACAGAGCGCAGGCATCGCAGTCAGGAGCTGCATCTGAAAGAACAGCTCTTTCAAACATCAGCGGCGGCGATAAGCGTCGCGGATAAGTCCGGGATAATACGGCAGGCGAATCCGAGTTTTTTGGCTACCTGGGGCTTTCAGGACATAGCGGCGGTCATCGGCAGGCCTATCAGCCGCTTCCTGTCAGACAGCGATGAGGCGGCGGCAATAATCTCAGCGCTGGATACAACAGGGCGCTGGTCGGGCAATTTTACCGGCCTTAAGGCTGACGGTTCAACCTTTATTGCCAGTGCCGTGGCGACTGCAATATATGATGCCGCCGGAAACAATGTCGGCTATCAATCGAACGTGATGGATGTCACCATCCAAATCGAGAATGAGCGTGAAAAAGAAAGGCTTAAGGCCGCCAAGGAACAGAGCGAGGTTAAACTCCGCGCCATTTTCGAGTCCTCACGCGATGCGCTTGCGCTCATGGATCCGGTGGACGGGAAATTCATCTCGTGCAATAATGCCATGTTGGAGATGTTCCAGGCGAAAGACAAGTCGCAGCTTATTGCTATCGAGCCTTGGCGGGTGTCGCCGGAGCGACAGGCGGACGGTCGCGACTCCAAAGAGAAAGCCGTTGAGATGATCGCGACGGCCATGCAGGAAGGCTTCCGGCGTTTCGAATGGACCCATAAGAGGCTTAACGGTGAAGATTTCTACTCGGAAGTGACGCTGAACAGGCTGAAGATAGCCGGGACTACTATGATGCTGGCCAGTGTGCGCGATACCACCGAGCGCAAATCGGCGGAGGCGGCCCTTCTGGACAGCGCGGCCAGGCTTCATCTGACCATTGATAAAGCCCCGGTCGGTGTGGTTACGGTAGGGCTGGACGGGCGGTTCCTTAGCTGTAATAAGTCATTCACTGATTATCTTGGGTACAGCGAGGAAGAGCTGAAAACAAAACGCGTTACCGACGTTACTTGGCCTGAAGACGCCGGATTGGGGCTGTCCGATGTGCCAGCCATGCTGGCCGGCAAAATAAACGGCTCTAAAGTGCAGAAGCGCTATGTCTGTAAAAACGGCGCAATTGTTTGGGGCGAAGTTTCCCTGGCGCTGGTACGTGGGGTAAACAGCGAACCGGAGTATCTGCTGGCTATTGTGCAGGATATATCCGCGCGCAAACTGGCGGAGCTTGAACAGGAGAAACTTAATAAAGACCTTATCGCCAAGAAGCAGGAGATGGAAAAATTCCTCTATATCACCACTCACGACCTGCGCAGCCCGCTTGTTAATATTCAGGGTTTCGGTATGAGCCTGATGAAAGATACAGAGAAACTGCGGGTGGCCCTGGCTAATGCGGCGCTGCAGCCGGAGACCCGTACTGCGCTTGACAAATTGACCGGTGAAAGCCTCCCCAGGGCGCTTCGTTTCGTGCTGGACAGCTCGCATAATATGGACACCCTCATCAACGCCCTGCTTAAAGTCTCCAGGCTGGGCCAGGTGGAAATGAAGCCGGAGACTGTGGCTGTGGCTGAACTCCTGCAGGAAATTAAAACCTCCATGCGCTACCAGCTGCAGGACTCAGGCGGGAGGATAACGCTGGGCCCGCTGCCACAGTGCAGGGCTGACCGGGATGCGGTAAGACATATTTTCTCCAATCTGCTGTGTAACGCGGTAAAATACCGGCATATCGAGCGCGCCGCGATGATCGTAGTAAGCGGGGAAGTGAAAGGCGGCGAGTCGGTTTATGCGGTAGCCGATAACGGCTGCGGCATACCTGCCGAGGCCATGGATAAAATCTGGGAACTTTTTTACAGCCATAAGAAACAGCATGACGGTGGAGAGGGCATAGGCCTGACCATGGCGAAACGCATGGCAGAGATGAACGGCGGCGCCATCAGGGCTGAGTCCAAAGAGGGGCAGGGGTCCGTTTTCTATGTCGCTTTGCCAGCTGTGGGGGG
>CAZPMW010000147.1:0-5074 GCA_964587805.1 uncultured Elusimicrobiaceae bacterium | reverse complement strand
TTCCCGGCATCACCCGTATCGCCTGCGGCGTTCCCCTGGGGGGGGATATAAATTATATGGACGAGGTCACCCTCGGCCACGCCCTGAAAGGCCGCACCAAGATTTAAATATAAAATTATGCGGGAGGGTTCGCGGGTCCTGCCGGCGATTCCCTGCCCACGCCGGGACCGGGTTTTTAGGGAAGAAGCGCATGGTCTTCCGCCGGCTGCGGAACTCACGCAAAAGCAATGCTTTTGCGCTCAAACATTCCTCGCCGCCCCGGAGGGATTCGCTCCAGACCATGCGCTTAAAACCCTCAATGGCGTGGCCAGGAAACCCGCCGTCACCCGCTCCAATTTAAACGGGTCAGATCGCGGACAGTATTACTTTTTGCATTGTCATCATGCTTTTGTGCAGTTGGAGCGGGTGGCGGGGGGGGCTGGGTTAGCAAAACCGTCCGGAGGCCGAGCATACGGAGCGCGGAGGCCGAGGAACGGAGGCGCGGCCACGGTGTGGACGACGCCGGTTTTGCGTTCCAGTCCCCCGACAGGACCCGCGAACCTATTTGGGAGCCGGTTTTATGCGCTTCTCACATTACAGAAGGCCGCTGTTTCTGCTGCTGGTTTGCTGGGCGGCGGGGATCGTCGCGCTCAGGTACATGCGGCCGGAGGATGCGCGCCGCTCCGGGCCGTTCCCGCCGTTCCCCGTCAGGGTTGAAGGCCGGGTGGCGCAGTATCCGGTACTCAGCGGCGGGCGCTGGCGCTTCGTGCTGGACAAACTTTCATCCCCCGGCGCCGGGACCGCGGTTATGGCTTACGCGAGTGACCTGGGCGGCGCCTCCTACGGCGACAGGGTCGCTTTTACCGCCGGGCTTGGCGAGCCGTTCAATTACGCCGTCCCCGGCAACCTGGACTGGCGGGGTTACCTCGCTGAACGCGGAATATACGCCGAGGCCAGGGGGGACCGCCTTGAGATAGTGAAAAAAGCCCCGTTCCCTCTGGGGGTCGCGTCACGCGTCCGTGCCAGGACGCTGGAGATTTTCGAGAAGAACTTCAATCCGGAGCAGTCTTCCGTGCTCGCGGGCATGGTCCTGGGGGAAAAGAAAAGCGTTTCAGACGAGCTCAGGGCCGCATTTCAGGACTCCGGCGCCATGCACCTTCTGGTGGCTTCCGGTTCCAATGTCGGTTTTGTAACCTTCCTGGTCTTTTTTTTCTGCACCAGGCTCGGGATAAGGAAAAAATATTCCGGCCCGGCGGCCATGGCGTGCGCGGGGTTTTATGTGCTTGCTGCCGGACTTGAAGCGCCGCTGGTACGCGGGTATCTGATGTTCTCTGCGCTGCTGGCCGGCTATCTGCTTGACAGGGATTCCGGTGTTTTTCAGGGCCTGGTAATCGCCTGCTTTGCCATTCTTATTTTGGACCCGGCCGCTCTTTTTGACGCAAGTTTTCAGATGTCGTTTATAGCCTCCTTCGGCATTACGGTCGGGATGACGCTCTGGGACGGACTTATGCCGCTGAGAGGCCCGGCCCTTTACGTGTCCCGTCTGCTGCTGGTCAGTTTTTTCGCACAGGCCGGCCTCTATCCGCTGATGGCGCTCTACTTCCACAAGATATCCCTTGTTTCCATCTTGTCCAATGTCCTGCTGGTTCCCCTCTCCGGAATTATAATGGGGCTTGGCTTCTCCGCGCTGCTGGTGTCCTGGCAGCCGGCCATGTTCGCGGCCGTAAGGATCCTGACGGAGTTCGCCCTGGAGGTCTTTATATGGCTGCTGAAAATGTTCGCGGCCTTTAAATACTCCTCGGTATTGGTAAGTCCGCCCTCCGGCCTGATGCTCGCGGCCTTTTTGGCTTTGGTTCTGGTGCTGCTGCACGCTCCCCTGCTTGGCTTCAGGAGAGCCCGCCTGTATGCGTTCGCCGCTGTCCCGCTGCTGGCAGTGTCGGCAGCGTGGCTGATGCCGCGAAAAAACCTGGTTTCCGCGTTTTCCGGACAGGATACCCGGTCCGTTATTCTCCGCTACGGAGGAAACGGGCTTTTTCTTTTTAATCCGGGCATAAGCGGGAGCAAGCTCGCGAATGCGGCCCTGTTTTATGGCTCACGGGAAGTAGAGGCGGCTTTTGTTTCCACGCTGTCCCGCAGGGACTGGCGCGGGCTGGATGAGCTCTCCAAACTTATTAAAATTAAAAGAGTGGTCGTGCCTTACGGCGCGCGTCCGCCGGAACTGGCTGAAGCGCTGCAAAAAATGGCAGCCGGCGGAACGACCATTGAGCGGGCCTGGCCCGGAGACACGCTTTTTCTCTGCGGGCTGGAGGTTAGGCCGCGCCGGTCCGCCGCCGGAGCAGCGCGGCCTGGACCCGACGGATACTCCGGAGACGGCCGCCTGGAAGGCCTGGATTGGGCGGTGAGGGCGTCAGGTTTTGAAGTGCTGGTGCTGGACGGCGGCTCACGCGTGTCGGTCGCCGGCAGCGCTTCGGGGCGGACGCGCGTGCTGGACAACCGCCCGGGAAAGGCCTCGGAAATGGTAATGTGAGGGCCTGATTTTTGTATCATATTGATAATATGAAACGCATCAGAAGCGTGGTGTTGTTCTACAATTCCAAGAGGAAAAAAGCCATAATTTTCGCCGCGGGCCTTGAGCGCGCCATGAAAAGCCGCGGCGTCAGGGTCTCAAAGGTCTGCGTAAACGACCGGGAATGCGTTTTTGACAGGGCTGACGCCGCCATCACCGTAGGCGGGGACGGTACCGTACTGTACGCAGCCCGCCATGTTATAAAGAGCGGCATCCCGGTTCTGGGCATAAACGCGGGGGGGCTGGGATTTCTGAGCGGCATAGAGCGGTCGGATTTCAAAAAATACCTGGATACTTTCCTGAACAGCGGCTTCAGAACGATCAAAAGGCAGCTGCTGTCGGTGGAAGTCCTGCGCGGCGGGAAAAAAGTATTCGGCCCTTTTCCCGCCCTGAACGATTGCGTGATCCGCAGCGCCGAGGCCCGCGCCTTTACCCTGCGCGCTTTTTTCGGACGGCAGTTCCTGAGCGAATATTTCGGCGACGGGCTTATCATTTCCACGCCGAGCGGCTCCACCGCCTATAGTCTGGCGGCCCTCGGGCCAATAGTGCTGCCGGAGCTTGAGGTCTTTCTTCTGTCGCCCGTTTGCCCCCATACTTTAACCCATCGCCCGATAGTGCTGTCCTCTCTGGAAGACATAACGATAGTGACGGGTGGGCGCTCCGGCAGCGCCTGCGGCATCTCGCTGTCCCTTGACGGGCAGGAAAGTTTTATTCTGGAGGCCTCGGATAAAATAAAGATCCGCAGATATCCGAAGCGGCTGGAGATGCTGATGCCGCCGGGGTTTTCCTATTTTGACATTCTGCGCAGAAAATTAAGATGGGGCAAAAGGTAGTCAGGTGCTGAAAAAACTTGAAATAAATAATTTCGCCATCATTGACCGGCTCAGCCTTGAGTTCGGGCCGGGCCTCAATGTGTTTACCGGGGAAACCGGAGCGGGAAAATCCATAATAGTGGAAGCTATAGGATTCCTGCTCGGCGAGCGCGCCAGCGCTGAGCTGGTCAGGACCGGCTCACCGCACGCGGAGGTGTCCGGCGTATTCAGCTGCGGCTCTCTGCCGGACAGACTCCCTGCGCTACACGGCGTGAAGGGCGGGGAATTCTCAGTGCGCAGGCAGCTTGATTCCGGAGGAAAGACCAGGGGCTTCTTCGAGGGCCGGCCGGTGGCCGCGGCTTTTTTGTCCGGCCTGGGAGACGCTCTCGTGGATTTCCACGGCCAGAATGAGCACCAGAGCCTTATGAAGCAGGAAGTTCAGCTGGCGCTGCTGGACCGATACGGCCGGCTTGAAAAAAAAACCGCGGCCTACGGCGCGGAATTCGAGCGTCGCCGCCGCCTGCTTGACCGGAAGACCGCCCGGGCGCTTTCAGAGGAGGAGCGGGCCCGCCTTATAGACCTGTACCGGTTTCAGCTCAGGGAAATTGAGTCGGCTGGCCTGAAGGAGGGCGAGGAGGAAGCGCTTCAGGCCCTGTATCCGCGTCTTAAGAACGCTCAGAAACTTTTTACCCTTGCCAATCAGGCGCATGCGGAGCTTTCCGGCGGAGAATCTCCGGCTCTGGCCGGGGTAGAAAAGGCCCTTAAGGCGCTGGAGAGCCTCGCTGAACTGGACGCAACTGCGTCGCAGGCCAAAGTCGACCTGTCCCAGGCTCTCATAACGTTGAAAGACGCGGAAGAGAACCTTTATCGCTATTCAAGGGACCTCGATACCGACCCCGCCGGGCTGGACGCCTGCCTGTCCCGCCTGGACACGATCGCGGTCCTGAAAAAAAAATACGGCGCGGAAGTGCCAGGGTTGCTGAAGAAAGCGGACGAGTTGCGGGAGACGCTGAACGGCCTTGAAAATATCACCTTAGACAGGCGGGAGCTGGAGGCCGAGCTGGAAAAGTCCGAAAATCTGCTGACAGATCTGGGAGAGGAGCTGCACGCGGGCAGAGTCGCGGCGGCTAAAAAGATATCGGCGGCCGTGCTGGCGGAGCTCGCCTTTCTGGGATTCGGCCGCGGGCCCTCGTCAGAGGGCGGCGGGGGCGGCGTCAGGTTCTCGGTCGCGGTGGAAACAGAGGAACGGGGCTTCTCCGCCTCCGGCATGGACGCCGTGGAATTCATGTTCTCCGCTAACCCGGGCCACCCGCTGAAACCGCTGAAGCTGACAGCGTCCGGCGGCGAGATGTCCCGCGTGATGCTGGCCCTGAAAACCGTGCTGGCCGGCGGAGACGACATGCCGGTCCTGGTCTTCGATGAGGTTGATACCGGCGTCGGCAGCACCGTCGCGCGCCTGCTGGGTAAAAAACTTTCCGGCCTGGCCGCCTCCAGACAGCTTTTCTGTATTACCCATATGCCGCAGATTGCCGCCTTCGCCGCGGCGCACTATTATGTGGAGAAAAGCGTCCGCAAGGGAGTCTCGTCCATAAAAGTCACAAGGCTGGAGGGCGCTGACCTTGTCGCTGAGATAGCGCGCCTGCTCGGGGGTAAAACCAGATCCACCGACCTGGGGCTTCAACATGCCCGCGAGCTGATAAAGGAGAGCCGGGGGTGA
>CAZPMW010000146.1:0-5118 GCA_964587805.1 uncultured Elusimicrobiaceae bacterium | reverse complement strand
GCCGGTGACCAGCACGGCGGTCGGATAATAGTATCCCAGCTCTTCGGTTTTGGACGGCCAGCCGAACACGGAGAACGGCCAGAGAGCCGAGGAGAACCAGGTGTCCAGCACGTCGGGGTCCTGAATAAGACGGCATCCCCCGCACTTCGGGCATTTCTCCGGCCTGCTCGCGCTGAGCAGCGGGTGGGACCCTTTCCTGGAGCCTGGCAGCAGCACGCCGCCATCTCCTGCCGCCGCGTCCGCTCCGGCTGTATAGGGAAGGGCGTCCTTGTCGCAGTCAAGGCAGTACCATACCGGTATACGGTGCCCCCACCAGATCTGGCGGGAAACGCACCAATCCTGTATATTCCCGAGCCAATCAATAAAAGGTTTCTTCCAGGAGGCCGGGTAAAATTTTACCTCTTCTTTTTCGGCGGCCGCTATGGCCGGCGCGGCCAGATCTTTCATCTTTAGGAACCACTGCTCCGAGACCAGCGGTTCTATATGCTGATTGCAGCGGTAGCATTTGCCCACGGAGTGCTTGTAATGTTCTTCTTTTTCCAGGAAGCCCCCGGCTTTGAGGTCCTCGGCAATTTCTTTCCTGGCGGCCTGTACGCTTTTGCCGGCGTATTTGCCGGGGCAATTTATCATCTTTCCGCTGAAATCTATCACGCGCAGCGTCTCCAGGGCGTGGCGCTGGCCTATGGCGAAGTCAGCCGGGTCGTGGGCGGGCGTGACCTTTACGGCGCCGGTGCCGAATTCCCTGTCCACTTCTTCATCCGCTATTACGGTTATCGTGCGGTCCGTGAGCGGCAATCTGAGCTTTTTGCCGACAAGGCCCCGGTAACGCGCGTCCTCCGGGTTGACGGCTACGGCCGTGTCGCCGACCATGGTTTCCGGCCTGGTCGTGGCGACGGTCAGGCCCCTTGAGCCGTCTTCAAGCGGGTAATGTATATGCCAGAGCCTGGATTTTTCATCTTCGTGATCCACTTCGATATCAGAAAGCGCAGTGGCGCAGCGGGGACACCAGTTGATCATGCGCTCATCGCGATAAAGCAGGCCTTTTTCCCAGAGAGCCCTGAAAGCTTCGAAAACCGCCGCGGCGCGCTTCTCGTCCATGGTGAAGCGCACGTTCTCCCCGCCAGTATCCAGAGCGCAGCCCAGCTTGCGAAGCTGGTTCAGGATAGTGCCGCCGCATTCTCCGTACCAGGCCCACATGCGCTTCAGAAATTCATCGCGGCCAAGGCCTTCCTTGGTCTTGCCCTCTGCCTTCAGCATTTTCTCCATCACGTTCTGGGTGGCTATGCCGCCATGATCGGTGCCAGGCACCCAATAGGCTTCCTGCCCCGTCATGCGCTCGTAGCGCACAAGTGAGTCCTGTAAGGAATTGTTCAGCGCATGGCCCATGTGGAGAGCCCCGGTTATGTTGGGCGGGGGGATGACTATCACAAATGCTTTTTTTGTTTTATCTACGGCCGAAACAAAAAGTTTCTCTTTCTGCCACACCTCGGACCATTTGGCCTCTACCGGGCTGGGGTCATAAATTTTGGGGAGCATCAGCGGTAACTCCTATGCGCGGGGGGTCAGACGAATTCGCGGAAAACTGCGTTGGCGATGTACAGGGCTTCCCGCTTTATTCTCAGCCGGCGGCCAGAAACTTCCAGCAGGCCCTTAGCGGACAATGCGGCTATCCGTTCACTGAATTCTACAAATATATCTTCCGGCAGTTCAATTCCGTCGGTTTTGCGCAGGCCCAGCATGATCCGTTCCGAGCGGCGGGCCGCAGAGGAAAGATCCTCCGAATATTCCAGCGCCGGACCTTCCGGGGAGGCCGCCGTTGCGATGTAGCGTTCAACATCTCCGGCGCTGTGCCAGCGCCTGCCGCCTTTGTGCGAAGCGGCGGCCGCGCCCAGGCCCAGGTAATCGCCCTGGTCCCAGTAATTCAGATTGTGGAGGGCTTCCCTTCCGGGCCTGGCGAAATTTGAGATCTCGTAATGCCGGAAGCCCGCCGCTTCCAGTATGGGAAGAGCCAGGTAGAACATGTCTGCGGCCGCGTCCGGCGCTTCCGGGACGCACTCCTCGGCGAAGGCCGTGCCCGCGTGAACCTCCAGGGCGTAGAAAGAGATATGCTCCGGCTTAAGGGCAAGAACAGCCTGTAAAGTTTCACGGAAGTTATCCAGGCTCTGGCCAGGCAAGCCGGTCATAAGGTCGATGTTGATATTGTCGAAGCCGGCTTGTCGCAGGGATGTTAAAGCGCCGAGGAAGTCCTGAAATGACGCCAGGCGGCCCAGGCGGTTTAAGAGGTTGTTCTGGGACGCCTGGAGGCCAAGGCTGATGCGGCTGACGCCTGCGGCTTTCAGCATAGCGGCCTTTTCGGGAGTGAGGCTTTCCGGGTTAGCCTCAAAGGTGGACTCTTTGAAATCCTTAACCGGGCCGAAGTAAGACCTGATTATGGAGAAAAGAGAGGCCAGCTGTTCCGGCTCAAGCAGGCTGGGGGTCCCGCCTCCGATATAAAGCGTATCGGGCTGCGCAAAGTCGGGCAACGCGCGTTTCGCGTCCGCTTTCAGCGCCTCCAAATATGGAGCTGTTAGTTCGCTTCTGTCTGCGACAGAAGCGAAATCACAGTAGCGGCATTTGCGCCGGCAGAATGGGATGTGGATATAAAGGCCGGGCATAGGGGGAAAGGAAAAAGGATCAGGGACAAAGGACTAAGGACAAATGGAGGACCGCTTTCCTCTTTGTCCCCTCAGCCTTAATCCTTAATCCTTGGTCCTTAATCCTTCGTCTGACTAGTTCTGGCTCTTTTTCAAGAACATCTGTATCAGGTCCATGGGCACGGGGAAGATAATGGTGGAGTTGTTGTCCGTCGCTATCTCGGTCAGGGTCTGGAGGTACCTGAGCTGGATAGCGGCCGGGTTGATGGCCATTATCTGCGCGGCGTCTGAGAGCTTCTGTGCCGCCTGGAATTCGCCTTCCGCGTGGATGACCTTGGCGCGGCGTTCTCGCTCGGCCTCCGCCTGTTTAGCTATGGCCCGCTGCATCTCCTGGGGCAGGTCCACGTTCTTCACTTCTACGCTGGAGATCTTTATGCCCCACGGTTCTGTGTGTACGTCCAGGATCTCCTGGAGGTTTTTGTTTATTTTATCTCGGTTAGCGAGCAGATCGTCCAGTTCCTGCTGGCCCAGCACGCTCCTGAGCGTGGTCTGCGCGAGCTGGCTGGTGGCGTACATGAAATTCTCCACGTTCAGCACCGCCGCCTGAGGATTGACTACCCTGAAGTAGATGACGGCGTTGACCTTCACCGAGATGTTGTCCCGGGTTATGACGTCCTGAGGGGGGACGTCCAGCACTACCACCCGGGTGCTCATCCGGAATATCTGCTGCACGCCCGGAATGACGAAAATAAGACCGGGGCCTTTTACTCCGGTGAAACGGCCGAAGGTCAGTATCACGCCACGCTCGTACTCGTTCAGCACTTTGATGCTTGTGAAAATCAGAACAACCGCTATTATTATGAGCGGCATCATGCCTGCGAACATTTGGAACCTCCCCTTGCCACGGCTGAATTTTAACACAAGGCCGGTTGCCCGGCGCTGCCAGTAAAGTCTAACACAAAACCAGCTGCCGTAACAAACGCGGCGCGGCGCGGTCCTTTGCGGCCAGGGTTCTTGCCCCCATATTGGCTAATTGTGTATCATTGCTTTGCTCGTGCAGGAATTCCTGAGGTTGAAGAACTGATATGGCGTTTACCGAAGCTGTCCGTGATATTTATAAAAGAGATCTTGAGGGGCTGAAAAGCGCCGGGATCTTCAAGGCTGAACGCTTTATCCATTCCGCGCAGGCGGTCGATATCATGGTCGAATTCCCCGAGGGATCCTCTCCCAGGAACGTCATCAACATGTGCGCCAATAACTACCTGGGTTTTTCCAGCCACCCGGAGGTGGTGAAGGCGGCGCATGCCGGCCTGGACGCGCGCGGCTACGGCATGTCGTCGGTACGCTTTATCTGCGGTACGCAGGATATCCACAAACAGCTGGAACGACGCATCACCGAATTTCTCGGTACCGAGGACACTATTTTATTCCCGTCCTGCATGGACGCCAACACAGGGGTCTTTGAAGCCATACTGAACGAAGCCGACGTAATGATCTCCGACCGCCTGGTGCACGCCTCCATTATAGACGGCATCAGGCTCTGTAAGGCCGCGCGGGACATCTTCATGCACTCTGATATGGCGGACTTGGAGGAAAAACTGCGGTCACATGCCGATAAGCGCCTGAAAATTGTAATTACGGACGGGGTTTTCTCTATGGACGGCGATACCGCCCCGCTTGACCGGATGGCGGACCTGTGTGAGAAGTACGGCGCGCTGCTTTTTGTGGACGATTCCCATGCTACCGGGTTTATCGGCAGGACGGGCCGCGGCACGCATGAAAAATACGGCGTGTCCGGCAGGGTGGATATCATTACTACCACCTTTGGGAAGGCGCTCGGCGGCGCCTCCGGAGGCTGCGTTTCTGGCCGAAAGGAGCTGGTCGAGATGTGCAGGCAAAAGGCCCGCCCCTATCTTTTTTCCAACACGATGGCGCCGGTGGTGGTCGCCGGGGTGCTGAAGGTTCTTGATCTGCTGTCCGGCAATACGGAGCGCCGCGACAAGCTTGAACGCAACGCCGCCTACTGGCGCAAGGGTCTGAGCGAGGCCGGATTTGTCCTCAAAGACGGGGATACTCCGATAGTGCCGGTCATGCTGTTCAACGCTAAGCTCGCGCAGGATATGTCGCGTGACCTTTTCGCCGAGGGGGTCTACGCGATCGGTTTCTTTTTCCCTGTCGTGGCGAAGGGGCAGGCCCGTATCCGCACCCAGATTTCGGCCGCGCATGAGACGAGCCACCTGGATAAGGCCCTGGCGGCTTTTGTCAAGGTCGGTAAGAAGTACGAGATACTTGGTAAAACGAAGGAAGAGATAATAGCCAGATACGGGATATAGGGGGTTCGCGGGTGAGGGCAGATTACCACTCCGCCCCTCGACCCAGTGAGGGGACGGGCACAGTGTCCTTAGCAAACCTCTGAAAGCTAAGTCCACTCTCCCGTGGTCCCCCTCCATCCGCAGCGGATGGAGCCTCCCCTCCGCTACGGGGG
>CAZPMW010000145.1:0-5221 GCA_964587805.1 uncultured Elusimicrobiaceae bacterium | reverse complement strand
CATCCCCTCCACATCTTCGGGGTTGGTCTCTTCCCGGACCAGGATGACGTTCTTGCCTTCTTTTCTCCATTTAACGGCTTCTTCAGCCGTAAAAACAATCATACCCACGGCGCCGCCGGGGCCGGCGGGAAGGCCTTTTCCGATTGGCTTGGTTGCGAGCTCTATCTTGGGATCGAGGATGGGGTGCAGCAGCTCATCCAGCTGCTCGGGGGAAACGCGCATTATCGCTTCTTCCCTGGTCGCGAGCTTTTCCTTCTGCATATCCAGCGCCATGCGCACTGCGGCCAGGCCGTTGCGCTTTCCCACGCGGCACTGCAGCATGTAGAGCTTGCCTTTCTCGATGGTGAACTCGATGTCGAGCATATCGTGGAAATGCTTCTCCAGCTTGGCGCGGATGGCGGCCAGCTCTTTGTAGGCCGCGGGCATCAGCTGCTCCAGCGACTTGAGGTTCTTAGACTGCTCGTTGCGGCTGGACTCGTTGATCGGGTGCGGCGTGCGGATACCGGCCACAACGTCCTCGCCCTGCGCGTTCTCCAGGAACTCGCCGAAGAAAGCGTTCTCGCCGGTGCCTGGGTTGCGGGTAAAGCCCACCCCTGTGGAGGATCCGTCGCCCATATTGCCGAACACCATGGCCTGAACGTTGACGGCCGTGCCCCATTCCGCGGGAATGCCCTCTATGCGGCGATAGGAAATGGCGCGCTTGCCCATCCATGACGCGAACACGGCGCCTATGGAGCCCCACAGCTGTTCCATCGGATCATCGGGGAAATCCTTGCCCAGAACTTCCTTCACCTTGGCCTTGAACTGGACGGACAGAACCTTCAGGTCTTCTGCGGAGAGGTCGGTGTCTGACTTGGCGCCCCTCTTTTGTTTCATGTCGTGCATAAGGCGCTCGAGCTGCTTGCGTATGCCCTTATCGTCCTGGGGCTCTATGCCGGCGGCCTTTTCCATAACCACGTCGGAGTACATCATGATAAGGCGGCGGTAGGAATCGTAGACGAAGCGGGGGTTATTGGTAAGCTTTATCAGCCCGGGGATGGTGTTTTCAGTGAGGCCGCAATTAAGGATGGTCTCCATCATTCCCGGCATGGAGCTGCGGGCGCCTGAACGCACGGAAACCAGAAGAGGATTTACCGGGTCGCCGAATTTTTTACCCACTATCGCTTCTACCCTCGCAAGGCTCCTGGCGACATCATCCTTCAGAGGTTTGGGGTAGGTCCGCTTATTCGCCCAGTAGTAAGTGCAGATGTCGGTGGTGAGAGTAAAGCCGGGGGGAACCGGGAGCTTCAGATCGGGGTGACCAGCCATCTCGGCCAGGTTCGCGCCTTTGCCGCCGAGCAAATTTTTCATTGACCCGTTGCCTTCGGCTTTGCCTCCGCCGAAAAAGTACACCATCCTGGACATTTTAACGGACTTAACGGCTTTCTTAGCTTTCTTCATAGTGGCCGATCTTGACATAATGGCTTGGCTCCTGCGATGTAAGATAGCCCCCCGCGCAGGGAGGCGGGGCCGGCCCGGTCCGGCGGATGCCGTTCCTTAAAGGACTGACCCTGAATATATATTAGCAAAATAGAGCCTACGGGACAAACAGCCAGATTGAATTGCAGAACCGGGTGTTGTCCGCTCCGCTCTGTTAAATGTAAACTGTTCCTTGATACAAGCTTCAGGGGGGGCGCAATGCCCCTGACCCGGCACCCGGGGCGCGGGGGAGATATGCACGGAGGCGGCATGCTTAAGACATTGTGTTTAATTTTCCTTATGTCGCAGCCGGCTGCTTTTGCGGCCGAAGCAAAACCCGACGCGGTTATGACCGCCCTGGTCAAAGAGCTGGACAGATCTTTCAAAGGGCTGAAGAGCGCGGATAAGGCGCCACTGTATTTTCTGGGTTACGAAGTTACGGAGTCAAGCAGTTATTACCTCGGCTCAAAAATGGGGTTCCTGGACCTCGACTCCGGTTACTACAAGCGCGAACTGGACATTGACGTGCGCGTTAACACGCCGGAGATGGATAACACCCATCAGGTAAAAGGCGAGTCCGCCTGGGGCTCGTACTCCCAGGCCCGCAGCCTTCCCCTATCCGTAGACGATAACGAGGCCGCGCTCCGGGCGCGCATCTGGGAGTACACGGACAAGGCTTACAAAAAGGCCCAGGAAGATTTCACCAAAGTAGGCATGAACAAGGCAGTGACCGCGCAGGAAGAGGACCCCTCCCCTGATTTCTCTCCGGCAAAGGCTGAACGTTTTTACGAGACCGTCACGCTTCCGGCAATGGATAAAAAGGTCTGGCGCGAAAAATTGAACAGATTTTCGGCCAGATTCGCCGCCTGCCCCTTCATCTACGATTCCGGCGTCAGCCTTCGCGCCGAGACAAAAAACCGGTATATCGTCAACAGCGGCGGGGCCCGCATAAAAACCGGGAACAACTATATAACGCTCTCATACGAGCTGACTTCCCGCACTACCGACGGGATGGACCTGAGGCGAATGAAACAGTACAGCGCGGAGTCTTACACGGAACTCCCGTCCGAGAAGACGGTGATGACCGACATCGACAGGTCCGTTTCTGAACTGAAAGCCCTCAGAGAGGCCCCCTTGGTCGAGCCCTACAACGGCCCGGCCATCCTGAACGCCCGCGCCGCTGGCGTTTATTTCCACGAGATCATCGGCCACCGCCTGGAAGGGCATCGCCAGAAGATGGAGGAGGGAGGGCAGACTTTCACTAAAATGATCGGCCAGAAAGTTACCTCCTCCATCATCTCGGTCTATGACGCCCCCGGCCTGAAAGATTTCCGCGGGCAGCCGCTGCGCGGACACTATAAATACGACGACGAAGGAGTCAAAGCCGGCCGCTCCGCCCTTATAGAGAAGGGGGTTCTGACAGGCTTTCTCATGAGCCGCTCTCCGGTGCGGGGGTTCTCATCCTCCAACGGCCACGGCAGACGCTCACCCGGGCACGCTATAGTCTCCAGAATGGGGAACACAATTGTCGAGGCATCAACTACCGTCCCTTACGCGGAGCTTCGGAACCTGCTTATTGAGGAATGCAAAAAACAGAATAAGCCGTTCGGGCTGGTCTTTGACGATATTTCCGGCGGCTTCACCAATACCGACCGCGGCGGGCCGCAGGCGTTCAAAGTTCTGCCGTTGCTGGTCTACCGCGTCTATACCGACGGAAGGCCGGATGAGCCGGTCAGGGGCGTGGATATCGTAGGCACGCCCATAGCCAGCCTGAGCAAGATAACCGCGGCCGCGGACGATCCCGGCATTTTTAACGGCACCTGCGGGGCAGAATCCGGCTGGGTGCCGGTCTCCGCCGTCTCGCCGAGCCTGCTGATCTCGGAGATGGAGGTGGAGAAATCTGATAAGTCCCAGGAAAAGCCGCCGGTGCTGGCCCCGCCGCTGCACGACAAACAAGCCACCGGGGGGCCATCAAGATGAAAAAGCATAAGAGCGCAATTGCACTGCTAATCCTTTTCTCCCCG
This sequence comes from uncultured Elusimicrobiaceae bacterium, assembly GCA_964587805.1. Taxonomy (GTDB): domain Bacteria; phylum Elusimicrobiota; class Elusimicrobia; order Elusimicrobiales; family UBA9959; genus YA12-FULL-51-18. The sequence goes on along the minus strand of CAZPMW010000145.1, from coordinate 1,739 downwards.
GCGTCAGCGCCTTACGCGCGTGCCGCGCTGCCGCAGGAAGATCTCGTGTTCAAAGCCATGAAGGACGAGATGGCCAGAACAATGACGAGGCTCCGGATGGATTCCCTGCAGAAGCCTTACGCCGTCTCGTATCTGGTTCAGGAGGGCCGCTCGCTGAACATCTCCGCCAGCTTCGGCGCCGTGGAATCGCTGTATTCCGCTCCGTACCGGCGCCTGAAAGTGGATCTGCGTATCGGGTCGCCTGCGTTCGATAACACAAATTACACTTCCGACAGATGGAGCGGCTACCGCCCCGAGAACGACTGGAATATGTCGTTCGAAGGTGACAGCTACGACAGCCTGCGCTACTCCATATGGGCCGCCACCGACAAAGCCTATAAACAAGCCCTGGAAACCTATTCCAGAAAAAAAGCGTATAAGGACTCCAAAAGCATCTCGGAGGTATTCTACGACCGCACCCCGGAGCCGCGCCATGAAGCGTTTCTGGCAGCCAAAACAGAAACCCTCGACGAGGACTTATGGAAGGAGAATCTCCGCAAGGTGTCAGCGGTCTTTCTCAAATATCCCGCCGTCAGCTACTCCCGGGTTTCGCTCTCCTTTAACTCCGGCTCGGACCGTTTTCTTAACAGCGAAGGCTCCGCGTACAAAAAGCCCGACTGCAGCGCCCGCGTAACCATTGAAGCCGAGACCTACGCCACCGATGGATTTATCATTTCAGGAGGAGGAAGCGAAGAGTTCTGCCTGGCGGGCGACGCTCCCGCGCTGGCCGCGCTTCTCGCGAAAGCGGAGGAAACAGGCGAACGACTTTCAGGAATGGGCAAGTCCGCTACGCTGAAGGCGTATATAGGGCCGGTGCTGTTCGAGAAGGAAGCGTCCGGCCTGTTCTTCTCTCATTTGCTGGCGATGAACATTTCCAACACCCGCGAGATCTGGGCGGCTCCGGACAGGTGGTCCGCCGAGGCTGTATACAGACGAGCAGGCAGCCTTGTCGATCGGCTGGGCATGCGCGTACTGTCGCCCTTTCTCTCCGTACTGGACGATCCGTTCGCGCGCTACTACGGAGGCAAACCGCTTATCGGCGGCTACGAGGTGGACGACGAGGGCGTACCTGCCAGGCAGCTGAAGCTGGTGGAGAAAGGCAAACTCCTGACCTATTTCATGTCCCGCTCGGCCACGCGCGATTTCAGACGGTCAAACGGGCACGGACGCGCCGGCCCCGGAGAATACCCCTCCGGCTCTCCTTCCAATATCTTCATCAGGCCGGAGGAAAGTTCCCAGAAGACAGTATCTGAAGCCGCGATCAAAGCCAGGCTGATAGCGCTCTGCCGCGAACAGGAGCTGGACTACTGCCTGATGGTAAGGGAGCTGGACAATATGTCGGACCCCTTTACCGCTTACAAGGTGTTCACAAAAGACGGCCGTGAGGAACCTGTTCACGGAATTGAATTCACCGGCACCAGTCTTCGCGCACTGCGCGACATAGCGGCCGCCTCAAAAGAACTGTACGTGTATTACCCGTCCTGGAACCCGCCCGGCACGATAGTAGCGCCATCAATCCTGGTGCAGGAGATGGAAGTTAAAAAGACCGAGAATAAACCTGAAAAACGGCCCTATCTCAGGCATCCCTACTTCGACCGGTAGCGCGGCGCACCGGTTTTAAACTCTTCAATCGCAAAACATGACCGCGACAGTACGCTGTCGCGGTCATGTTCTACACTATTATAAGCTTTCCGTCCGGA
>CAZPMW010000144.1:0-5225 GCA_964587805.1 uncultured Elusimicrobiaceae bacterium | reverse complement strand
GAAAGCCAAACAACCGGAAGGCCTGAATCCTGCCGTGCGTAGAGAAATGAAAACTTCCTGTTTTCCAGATTCAGCGGGCTCTCAGTCATAAGTACGCCTGTCGCCATCTCCAGTTTCCCGGCGGTGACCTCTTTTATATCTAACAGGCTGTATTTTATCGGGCCCGGGCCGTCAGCAGTGTGCGCTGTTCTGCCGGACGCTCCGCTTCGCAGCATGCTTTCGATAAGCCGGAGGGCCGCGAGTCTTTCCGGGGTTTGAGCCTCGGCGCGGACCAGATTTTCGTAGATCCTGCGGCCGGTTAAAAAGTCATTGTTGTTCGAGGGGGCCAGTTCAAGAACGGCCATAAAGTCTTTTTCTATGTTTTCGAGGCCCAGGTCCCGGAGCGCTACGGCCGCTTTCGCTGCGTATTTTAAATTCTGCACCGGTTCTATCCTGGAGATATCGGAAAAAAACCAGCCGCAGCTGGTGAACATAAAACTGACATCCTTCTGAAGCTCGAGGAACTTGAGTATCCTGTGTTTTTCGGCGGATGAAAGCAGTCTGGTGGCGTGCTCGTCAAGGAAGGCCTCTGCGGCCGCGTTCGACGGCTGAGTGAAAAGGCCGACATAATCGTTCCTGGTTTTCCATGCGTCTTTCAGCAACTCTCCTGCCTGTTCCCGGTAAATTCCCGCGGCCGCGTCCCGCAGCAGGTTCAGGGCGGCCCTGAGGGCCGGCCGCCATTTGGTCTGGCCGCCGTTCTCCGCACCGCAGTCGCAGCCGCCCTTCCAGCGTCGTACGCCGTGCGAACAGCTCCAGGCTGTGCCGTCCCCGTCAGGCCCCGCCTTAATCTCGGCCTCGTATACGGCCGGGTGGGCGTCGAGGTAAGAGGAGAGATTGATGGTTTCTATCCCGTGCTTTTTTATCTCGTGCCGGAACGCGTGAGCCAGGGTCATGTCCGCGAATTTATGATGATGGCCGAAAGTTTCTCCGTCTATCGCCACGGTCAGCAGCTGGTCGTGTTCCGGATGCGGGTCGAAAGCTGACGCCAGTGAGGCGGCGAAATTCTCGGAGTTTTTAATGGCTCCATCGAAAGCCACTGCTTTTGAAAGGGGCCCGTCGTAGAAGAAAAGCGTGATCCGGCGGCCGCTGATGGGTGTCCCGTCCGAGGCGCGGTCGACCCAGGTATAGGGGCGTCTGGTGTCGAATGTGCCGCCGGAGACGTCGGTCCATTTCTCCGAGTCCGGTGCCTTTATCTTTTCGGCCTGGTATGGGGAGAGAACGGCGTAACGCAGCCCCTGGTGTATGAGCACGCGTAAGCTATCTACGTCGGCGGCACGTTCCGGCCGCGAGACGGCTTCCGTGTTAACTGCGAAGCGGTGTTCAAAATCCGCCAGGCCCCACAGTATCTGGGTAATACGGTCGTCGAATGCGGCCAGCGGTAAAATAGTATGGTTATACGCCTGGGCGATAGCGTTGGAATGGCCGCACGCGGCCCTCGTCGCGGCGGCAGCGGCTATTATCTTTGCGTAATAGGCCGGATACCGTTTTTCAAGCCAGGTGAGCAGGGTCGGACCGAAATTAAAATTCAGGTACTCATAGTTATTTACCATCTCCACTACGCGGCCACTGGAATCATTTATGCGGGCGTAAGCGTTCGGAATATAGCACTCGCGGGCGATGCGCTCGTTCCAGTCTGAATATGGGCTCGCCGACTCCTGCCGGGGAATAGTCCCGGTCCACGGGTTTTCACGCGGCGGCTGATAAAAATGAGCGTGGATCGCCAGATATTTTTTACCTTTAGGTGCTTTTTGCATATGTTGTTGGCCGTTTTGTTCTTATCTCGTCCCTGATTCTTAATCCTTAACCTTATTCCCGGTTATCGTCGACAGCCAGATGAGCTCTTTTTCATAGGCCGCCGGCGACGGATGTTTCAGCCGGCTGAGGGATTCCTTCTTCACAAAAGCGTCCAGAAAGCCGTTTCTGCCGGCTTTGGGTGTGCACGCCGCCAGCTGTGTCAGCAGCGTGCGGAAATTTTCAAAGCTGGACAGGCTTTTGCCGGGCCCGAGGCCGGTATAATCCTGCTCGTCGTAGACCAGGCTCAAATGCCGCCCGGCGGCAAGTATATCCGCTGAAAAGACGGTTTCTTTGGCGGGGGGGGCGGATTGGCGGCCGTCGTGCTTTGTGCGCGTGTCTCCGGGGAGTGAAAGAAAAGGTAAATAGCGGGCGCGCAGCGAGGCCGCGAAAGCGGAGAGCGAATCGTTCAGCGAGGCGCCGGGGTCCGCTGGCGGGACTTCCACCGAGAAAGCTCCCGCCGCTTCCGCCATTACGTCTTCGAAGGGAATATACTCTTTAACGGGTCCGGCAGTGTAATAAAAGCCCGCGGCCTGCAGCTCCACTTTTGAAACCGGCATCGCCGCCGGCGGTGGCCTGAGGTCCAGCTGAGAAAGAAGCAGGGTTTCAAACCCGCAAGCCGAGGCCCGCAGGTTGAAGGCCGAGGCTTTTGCGAGGGAGGCGTCCTGCAGCAGGAACCCCGGGCTTTTGCCGGTAATTGCTTCAGCCTCAGGCAGGGTAACACAAAGCTCCTGGGCGAGGAAAGCCGCCGTCTTTTCACGCGGCCAGCCCGGGCTTTTATGGATGACGCAGTACAGCTCGGTCATTACATGCTCTTGGCCGACATAATGTCTAGAATCACCCTGTCGACCTTGCCCATCCCTGATTTCGAGATCCGCGCGATATTCTTTATCGTCTCTTCCGCGGTCGCTCCGATAAAGCCTTCCATTTCAGTTATGCCCTCTCCGTTAATGGCCATATACGCCGCCCTGATGGCTGAATCGGCCGAGGAGGCGACTTTAAGCGCGCAGCCGCTTTTGGCGCCGTCGCACAGCATGCCGCCGATATCGCTTATAACCGTGTTGACAGCCAGAGCCGCCGCTTTTACATCCGCCCCTTTTTGCTGGTAGACTACGGCCACCGAGGCGCCGACGCCGGCTGCCACGGCGCAGCCGCAGATCGGGGACAGCTCGCCGGTAAAAACTTTTATATAGGAGTTGACCAGGTGGGAAAGGGCTATGCTTATCAGTATCCTCCGTTCAGGGACCCTGAAGGTCCTGCCGACCAGATAGGGCACCAGAATAGCCACTACGCCCTGATTCCCGGATTCGCCGCTGGACATCACTTTCACTGCGGCTCCGGCCATTCTGGCGTCCGTAGCGGAAGCGGTTGTGATCTTTGCTGTCGAAAGGATGTCTTTTTTAAGGTAGCCCCTGTCTATCAGATCATGTATATAATAACCTACTTTCTTCAGCTTAAGGCCCTCGGCTGAAGCTTTCAGATTCAGCTCAATCCCCTGTTTAATATAAGCCAGATCTCCTTCGTCGGCTCTCTCAGCTTCCCTGAACAGCCGGCTGAAATCAGCTTTTTTCAGCAGGTCTTTGTAAGCGGCCCGGCTGCTGGGGGAGCGCTGCCGGCTCGCCCTGAAGATCGTCTTCCCGTCTTTTTTCAGAAGCGTGACATTGCCGTGGCCGCCAGCTACCACGCAGACTGCCGAGTGCCGCGCCGTTTTAACGCGGGTTTCAATGTAAATACCGCGGCGCCCGTGGTCGACGCGCAGCTTTATGCGGCCTGCTTGTATAAGGCGGGAGGCGGCTGTCAGAGCGCGGGGAGGAACATTCAGGAATATCCCGGTTTTGAGGGCCGGTTTGCGCAGGATCAGGCCCAGCGCGGCGGCCAGTAGATTGCCTTTTTTACCTTTTGTGTTTGGGATGGCTACGGCCAGCCCGTTCTTGTAGGTGCCCGGATCGGTCAGGATCTCCGCTTTCACGACAGAGCTTTTTCCCAGCAACTCTGCCGCCGACGCGGCGCAGAACGCCACCGCGACCGGCTCGGTGCAGCCCATGGCGGGGTTCACCTCGTGCATCAGGACTTGTTTAAGTAAAGTGGACATAGCTGTGCTGATCGCTGAAACAGCCGCTGGATTCAGGCTAATTATACAAGATAATGCGTACGCTCAGGCGGCCGGTCCACGGAGGTGCTTCACGCCGGTCCGGACAGCGTCTTCAGTATTACGGTCAGGTCTTTTTCTCCGTCTCCGTCCCTAAAGGCAGAGCTCATTAGTTTTTCTATGGCCTCTGTTACCGGCAGCTTCTGTCCTCGCTCCCCGGCTTCACTGAGCATGAAGCGGATGTCCTTAAGCATATGCTTAAGCGCGAAGGCCGGGGGGAAATCGGCTTCCAGAATGTTGCGCTCTTTCATTTTGAAATAGCCGCAGTTCAGGGCCGGGCTTTCGGCCAGTACGGAAAAGATCAGTTTGGGGTCTATCTCCAGCTTGCCGGCCAGGGCGGCGCTCTCCGCCAGAGCGGAGGTGACGCCCGCCACTATAAGGTTCATACAGAGCTTGAGGGCCGTGCCGGCGGGCGCTGGGCCCGCGTAGATAACGGACTTGCCCATGGCCAGCAGGACCGGCCTGGCCGCTTCAACTGTTTCCGGCTCTCCGCCGGCCAGCAGAATAAGCGTGCCGCTGTCGGCCAGCGGTTTTGAGCCTGAGACGGGGCAGTCGATAAATTTCACCCGTTCCATGAAACAGCGGGCCTTTAGTTTGCCGGTGTACTCCACAGAGACAGTCCCCATGTTGATCAGCAGATTGCCGTCGAAGCCGGCCGCGAACACTCCCGCCGGACCCTCCAGCACTGCGTCCATAGCAGCCGGGTCCGACACCATCGTAATTAGTATATTGCATGTTTTAGCCAGTGCGCCGGGGGTAGAGGCGATGTCGCAGCCCTTCTCCGCGAACGGGGCTGTTTTTATGCGGTCGCGGTTGTAGACGGAGACGTTAAACCCGGCTTTTACGAGGTTTTCCGCCATCGCCCGTCCCATGCTGCCCAGTCCTATAAATCCTATTCTCGGCGGCATGCTCATAAGTATGACCTCCTGTTATTGTTCCCTGGCAGCGCTGCGGTTATCTTAAAGGCTACGCCTGCCGGGGCGGCTGGGAATTGCTAATCGCTATGTTCCGGTCCGGAGTTTTAAAACCTCTTTCGTTGTAAGCGCGCGCCACTGTCCGGGCGCGAGCCCCTCAAGAGTCAGCGGGCCTATGGCCGCGCGCACCAGCCTCAGGACCGGGAACCCCACGGCGGCAAGCATCCTGCGCACCTGCCGGTTGCGGCCTTCCTTCAGCTCGATCCGCACCCAGGAAACCGGCACCGTTTTGCGGAACCTTATAGGCGGGTCTCTGGGGGGAAGCTGCGGCT
>CAZPMW010000143.1:0-5235 GCA_964587805.1 uncultured Elusimicrobiaceae bacterium | reverse complement strand
GATGACGGGCAAAGAGGGCGTTCTGCCGGTTACGGACGGCAAAGCGCTGGAGCCGGTGCCGGTCAGGAAGAATCTGGTGATGATGTCGGTGGGCTCCCTTGTGACCAGGGACGACGCGCCGGTTATCTGGCGCGGCCCGATGAAACTTAATGTTCTGAAGCAATTTTTGGCCGATGTGCGCTGGGGCGAGCTGGATTACCTGATAGTGGACGCTCCGCCAGGCACCGGGGACGAGCCGCTTTCCATCTGCCAGCTGCTTCCGGGACTGGCCGGCGGAGTTGTGGTAACCACCGGGCAGGAAGTTGCGCTGCTCGATTCCAGGAAAGCCGTGAATTTTCTTAAGCGCCTGGGCGTGCGGGTGCTGGGCATTCTCGAGAACATGACGGATTTTCCCTGCCCCCATTGCGGCAAGAGCGTGGACCTTTTCAAGTCTGGCGGAGGAGAGAGGGCGGCAGCGGCCCTGGGCGTAAACTTTCTGGGCCGGGTTCCGTTCGATCCCGGCCTGCTGGCGGCGGGCGATAACGGGCGGCTATTTCTGGACACTGACAAGGATTCGCCGGCGGCCAGAGCCCTGGCCTCGGCCGCGGCAAAAGCCGTAACGGAACTGACGGCCGCGCGCTGAAGGAAGAGGGCAGGGAGCATCGCCTGCAAGGACAACGGAACATTATGCGCTTTATCTCTGCCACGGCGGCCTCTCTGCTGCTCGCTGCCTCCGCGGCCGCACAGACAACCCCGGCTTATCGGGAGCAGAAGGCGGCCCCGGCCAGCGGCGGCATGGATTTCTGCGCCACCGGCAGATTCCTCATTTTTACCGGCAACTGCTATCTGCCGGACGAGTCCCCCTACAAAGATTCCATCTCCGCGAAAGCGTGCGCCGGAGTTAACTCGGTGCTAGCCGCCGGACTCTCGGACCTCTACCCTTACGCCAGGGTCTACACTTATAACGACCTCCCGGCTGACTCGCTGCGCGAGACGCTGATGCAGTCGGCGGTTCTCGGATTCTTTTTTATAGGAGAAGGCGACGCCAGCGGCGGGCTGATGACCGGCACTGACAGGGAAGCGTTTTACCCGGAGGCGGAGTCCTGCAGCTCCCTGTACGATGTATTCGGGGGATTTACTTCCCATAGTAAATATTCCCCGGATATTCCCGCTCCGGGCCGACTGCGCAAGCGCATACTGGCAAAGACGGAATTGATATACCGCGGGGCGGGAGCCCCGGCGGGTTCCTGGGCCAAGCTCTGTTATCCCAAGATCAGCATGGTTTATCCTACGCGCACTTTTGCCGGCAGGATGAAAAAAGACGCTTCGAAGCTTATCGGCGTGCTGCAGGACCGGAAGCAGAAGCAGGTGTTCGAAGTGCTGAAGAGCATCTGCGCCTCCTGCGACGTCTACGCGCAAAGCGGCGGCCCGCTGGCTCAGCTATGCCCCCCGCAGTCCGATGTCTGCGGCAGCGGGCGCATTACGCCCGATACCGCGAAGCTCCTTCTTGAAAACTACTGTTACGCGATACATCCCGAACTGGTGCCCCAGCAGGCAGAGTAGAGGGTTCGCGGGCGGCAGGGAAGGGCCGCCGTCCCGAGACCGGGAGGGGTTCGCAGTCGCCACCATTTGCCCGGCTGCCCAAGACCAGGGCTTAATCAGAAGAAGCCAGGCAGTCTACGCCGGCTCCGGAACTCGTATAAAAGCAATGCTTTTATACTCAAACATCCTCGCCGTCCCAGTGGGATCCGCTTCAACTGCCTGGCTTAAGCCCCTCAAGGGGCTGCCGGGCAAATGACGGCGCCCGCTCCAGGTATATAAAATAAAACAAACGGACAGGTCTCTGTCCGTTTGTTTAGTAGGAATTTAAATCAGAACTTGAATTTGGGGAGTTTTACTTTGCCCAGCGCGGGGACGCCGGCGGGGGCGGCTTTTTCTTTCATGCCGTTCAGCATGGCGTCGCCGGAGCCGGTGACGTTCTTCTGTGAGGCGTCCAGTTTATCCTGGATCTCTTTCTGCCTGGACTTGGTAAGGGCTTCCAATTTGGATTTGTAGGGTTTGAGAGCGGCGTCCACTTTTTCCTGCGCCTGCGCCCTGGCTTTCGCCAGCTCGGCTCCGAAAGCGCCTTTGAAGGCGTTGGAGAGCTTCTCCGCCAGGTCCGTGGTAAGTGCGAGAGAGGGCGAATCTATAGTGCCGCCAATTTTTACGCCCATCGCGACCGATGACAGGCCGGACATGGAATTGATGACGGCGGTTTTTAGCGGGGCCAATTTTATGCTGTCGGCCTGCGGCGTTACCTTTGCGCCTTCTATTTTGAATATGGCGTCGCCCTTGAGGCTTTCGCCTTCCATGGCCAGAGCGCCGTCGAACCGCCCGGTTCCGTCAGCGACGGACGCGCCTATGGAATCCGGCTTGCCGAGCGCCATAACTCCTACCGCCATGCCGGAATATTTAAGGCTGAGATTCGCTCTCATAGCCGTTCCAGTGTTATCGATAAGGGCTTTAAAGTCCAGCGCCCGGCCGGCTTTCGAGCCTTTGATAACGGCGGTCAGAGGCTTGCCGTAGAGCTGCGGCTGGGTGGTGACGCCCTCTATCGTCCCCGCGAAATCCAAAGGTACGTCCAGCCCCAGTTCGCCTGTCACGCCCATTCTCTTAATAAGGAAGGACGGATATGTCTTTTCCTTAGGGAAGGATAATACGCGTCCGCGGCCGGCCTCGGCTTTCAGCACCTTCTTCTGCGAATTATCCGGCATATGTTTGCGGAGCACCGCCAGCCATCTGAGCGCGGTCTGGGTTTTACCGGCGATAGCGGGGCCGACCAGCATTTTGGCCAGGGACTGCGTGTCCAGGGCTGGCATCTTCATCTTGCCCATCAGGGCCTCGATGTCCTTTTTCCGGGCTTCGTCGGCCGCCTTCAAGCCTTCTGTGAGGGCTGAGGCGGTGTCCTCTATAAGCTTGCGGTCGTTCTTGAAATCTTCGCTCAGCTTTTTAATATCTTTTTGCAGCGGCGCAAGCTTCTTGGCCTTCTTCATGAAATCGGATTCTTTACCGGCCTCTTCATATTGGGCTTTTATGGCGTCCAGCCTGGTCTGATATTCTGCGGAACCGGCCTTCCGGCTGAGCTCTGCGTACTGGGCCTCGTATTTCGCCTGAAGCTCCTCGTAAACCTTTACCGAGCCGAGGGAATCGGGCGTGACCTGGTAGTCCGCGGCCGCCTCAGCTTTTAGATCTCCCGCCCGCTCAGCGGCAAAACTCTGCGAGCCCGCTTTTAATTCTTCGAGCTCTTTGGAGAACTTAGAAGGCTCACCGGGCCCTTCTTTTACGCGCAGCGGCAGCTTGGCGGAGGTTTTGCGCGGCGTACCGAATTTAAGCCCGCTCAGAACTGCCTCGTCCACTATGAATTTCTTCTCAAGCAGCGGCGCGCCGGCGATGCGGAAGCTGAGCTCGGAAAATTCCAGGGCATTAGTGTATTCCTCATCTGAGCTTCCGACGGTGACGCCGGCCATGCGGAACGAGGGATGGCGGAAAGAAGTGTCCAACCCGGCTATCTCCACTTTGGCCCCCGCCGCCTTTTCCATGCCTTTGCGTATGCCCCATTTCAGTATGGGGTCGAAGGCGAAAAAGAAGAAAGCCCAGATTAGGGCCAGTAAGATGAAGCGGGGCAGTATATATGACAGGCGCATATCGTCAGTTTACCTTGAAATACCAGTCGAAAAGCCAGGAGGCCTTAAGACCTTTGATGAATTTGGAACCGGTAACCTTATCTTTTAATTTTCCGTTGTAATAGACTCCGAATCTTTTGCCGCCCATATAAACTGGCGCCAGCAGGATGAGTCCGACAATGAGGCCGCCGGGCACTACAGTGTTGTTGAAGCCGGTCCACGGTACGACGGGGGCGTTATAGAGCTTCGTCCACAGCGGATAAAGCGCGGGGCTGGAGAGCAGATAGTAGCCAACCGGGTCCGTGAGTTTATCCAGCAGCGGGTTAACGAACATCATTGCGAACATGGCTATCATGGCCATCGGTATATTTACGCGAAGCGCCATCAGTAATATCAGAAGGGCCTGCGCGGTAAGCGTGGCCTTTGGCAGGAGGCCGATAAAAAAGCCCAGGGCTATCCCCCAGCCGATCTGGACCGGGTCGGTATCGGAGGTCAGGCCTTTGATGAACTGTCGTATCAGGCTTAATGGGTTCATAGCTAATATAGAATATACTTAAAATAGCGCCGGCGTTTCAACTCCCGCAACCCCCCCGCGGCCAGCCGGCTGCGCGATAGCTGTATGCGGTATTGTGCTATAATGAAATGCGTAGAAAAGTCTGGGTCCGGCTCTTTAAAATGAACAGAATCTTTAAATACAGGAAAGGCCAGAATACGGTGGAATATCTGCTTATGCTGGCCGTCACCACGGGCGTGGTTTTAGTGGCCGGCGCGGCTCTGAAGAACTATATCCCTCAGCTGTTCGCGAAACTGCAGGTCCTTATCGGCGGCGCAGTAGACACCCTCGGATCGGCCGGTTCCACCGGCGGAAAATAAACATCTAGCCGAACAGGTACAGCTCCTCTTCGGCGCGGGTTACGCCGGTGTAAAGCCAGCGGCGCCACATCTCGTCGTCCATTTTCGGAAAGCGTTCCTCGAACATCACCACCCTCTTCGCCTGGCTGCCCTGCGCTTTATGCACGGTGAGCGCGTAGCCGAAATCAAAAAGATCGCCGCGGGCCGCGAGCCGCCTGTCTTTCGTGAAGTTGACGCCGGCTCCGGCGCCGAACTGCGGGGCGTAGATCAGGCCCGAATAGGGCTTGGAGGCGTCGTCCATGTCGATCTCTGCGTTGTACCAGTCCTTGTAGGACCGCTCGATGTGCGCGATGGTCCCGAGCATTCCGTTGTAGATGGCTTTTTTGTGGTTGTTGCGCAGGCAGATCACCCGGTCGCCGTTTCCGGGCTCCGGGCTATCGTAACCCAAAGAGGCCCTGATAAAGCTGTTGATCTTATTCCGTGTTGAGTTGTAGCCGCACAGGATCATTGTGTCGGCGCAATAAGCCTCAAGCAGTTCGCCGCTCCGCTCCTGGGAATCTTCGTCGTGCCGCAGATATTTCACGGCGCCGGGGCCGTATCGCTTCGGAGGAACCAGGCCCGTGCGTCTGGCGTGCTCCGAGATCGTGATTATGGGGTTATCCCTGGCCTGCCGGTGGATCTCCGTCAGCACGATCTCCGGCGAGCGCATCAGATTGAAATTCCCATTTATCGGCGGCAGCTG
>CAZPMW010000142.1:0-5275 GCA_964587805.1 uncultured Elusimicrobiaceae bacterium | reverse complement strand
TAGTCCCGCGCCCGGATCTTCATTGTGCCGGCGCTCAGCAGAGCTATCTGGCGGACAAAGCGGCGGAAGAAGAAAATGCTGAAAGTTAATATCAGCAAAGCGACCAGCAGGCTGATGCGCAACAGACTGTTGCCGAGCTCCCGCTCTATCCGGATCACTTCATCCAGTGGTATTAATAATTCGAGCGTGCCCAGGCGTTTTTCTTCGGTCAGCCCGGTGGCAGCAAGCAGGTCGGCCGCTTCATTTTCAGGTTTATGAAAAATGGGAATGGAAATATGCGCTGTCGTATCGGCCTCGGCTTCGGAAATCTCGGACAGGGGTTCCGGAGCGGCCGCTGCGCGCAGCAAGAAAGGAGAGACCGCCATTCTCCCGGTCAGCGCCACGTTGGTGTTAGACAGAATCAGGCCGGATGTGTCTATCACCTGCGCATTCTTGGCCCCGGTCCTGAGGCGCAGCTGCTGGAGCAGCGGGAACAGTAATTTCTCGCTTCGTGAAGAGATAGCCGGCGCGAAGGAGCCGGCCATCTCAACGGCCTGGGTGCGCGCAGTATGTATAGCCTGCTGTCTCAGCGTAGTGCGTACCGCTCCGCGTGACATGATAATAGTTGTCGCCGTGGAGAAGGAGACCAGGAACACCAGGAAAATGACAAGTTTAAGCAGTAGTTTCATGAATATCAGCAACCTGTCCTGCAGCGGGAGTTTCGTCCGGCACAGGCCAGGTCTTTGGTCCGCGCAGGCACGCCGGGTTTAGAACCGGTAGTCAACGCCTAAAATATAGTTACGGCCGTCCTGCCGCAGAGCGGACTGTGTGTGCTCTCCGGAACCGGAAGCGTAATAAGGCGTATTAGCCAGATTGTATACCCCGGCGTACAGCTCTGGGCCGCGGGTCCAGGGTTGTGTTCTGACATGCAGAGAGAACTGGCCGGTTCCGTCCAGAGTGGTGTCCTTTGTGGTGCGCCTGTCGCTTAGGTAGAGAGTTTCCGCGGTGAGCGAGGTTCGCCAGCCGGGGAAGCGGCGCGAAAGTCCGGCGGTCAGCACATTCACCGGTGAGTTGGTCAGGTGCTCATGCCGGGCCTCGCGGGTGTCCTGCAGTGTATAACCAAGATGCCCGGAGTAGTTGTCGGCCAGAGAGAATTTGGAGCTGGCCTCTATCCCCTGGGTCCGCAGCTTTTCCTGGTTGATGAACTGCAGCTTTCCGCCAGGCTCAGTGATCTGTGATATGAGTTTATTTGTCCTGTTCTGGAAATAGCTCAGGCTTACGAACCCTTTCCCGGACAGAGAGCGCTCGTATACGGCTTCGTAGGTGCGCACGTTTTCAGGTTTCAGGTTTTTATTGCCTATGTTGCTGGGGCCAGTATAGTCCATTTCATAGGTGTTTGGCGCCCTGAACGCGGAGCCATAAAGCAGTTTGGCGGTGTCGAGATCGGTTAATTTATAGACAACCCCTGCGCGAGGGTTTAGCGCATAGCCGAAAGACTGATACCAGTCGTAGCGCAGCCCCAGTGTGAGGCTAAGTCCATCTAGCGGCTCGGCCTCCTGCTGGGCGTATAACGCCCAACGATAGAGCGGCTCATTTTTATTGATATAGTTCACCATGTAATCAGCCAGCTCTGGCGGATTGATATCGTAATTGCTCTGATGCCGTCTTGTTTGGTTCTCGTATTCATGTCCCAACATCAGTTGGTTTTCTTCCCCCCAGAAAGTGAAGGCGGCGCGCGTTTCCCAGCCGTGCGAGATGGAATTGGCAAAATCTCTGTTTCGCACCAGGTCGGATAACGGGGCTGTGCCGTAGTCATACAGGAAAGTTCCGTCGAAAGTGTACCAGTCGTAGAACAGGCGGGCGCTCAGATCGACGTTATCCCCCAGCGACAGCTTCTTCTCGGCCTCAAGAAATCTCCGGCTATCTTCGGAGTAATCGACCTTGTTATTAAACAAGGTTCTGAAAGCCGCTGTCGGTATCTGCTTGTTGCGGCTGGACGCGCCGCCCTGTACTGTCCATCCGGCTTTACTCAGGGCAAGGAAACCCGTGAAGGCTTTGTCCCTATCCATCCCTTCAGCCCGTCCTCCGTTGTTATCCCCGAACTCTCCGTAGGTAAAGCTCTGCCCGCGCTTATATTTGCGCGAAGCTGCAGCATAGAGTGTGGAACCGTCTTTCCGCTCCAGAGAGATGTCCGCAAACTGCTTATCGGAGCCGAAGCTTGCGCCTTCTATATTGATCGTTCCCGCTGCGCCTTCCGCCGGTTTTTTGGTTACGATATTTACGGTCGCAAAAAAGGAGTTATCGCCATACAGCGCTGAGCCGGGGCCGCGCACTATTTCCAGGCGCTCCACCGATCTGATATCGATCACCTCTTCATTGCCGAAAAGGGCTGAACCGTAGACATTATCGTTCAGACGGTGTCCGTTGACCATCAGCAGTACCCTGGTGTTGTAGTCGCTGGGTCGGCCGAAACCGCGCACCCAGATATAAGAATAATTCTGGTCGTTGGTATAATAAAACCCCGGCACACCCTGCAGCGCCTCGGCTATGGAACGGTAGCCGTAGTTCTCAATCTCATTTGCGGTCACGATATACGCCGAGGCCGGGGCGTCGGAGACCTTCTGCACGCGTTTAGAGGCAGAATAAACTGTTTCCTCTTTCAGGAATTCGAAGATATCCCCGCCTTTGGCGTGAACAGTCTGCGCCGCCAGCACGGCCAGTGTTCCGAATGTTAATATATTAATTAACTTCATACTTACTCATTTACTCTATGTTCCCTTGTTTTATGGCGTCCGTTCTGATTATTATCAACGTATAACCTGTGCGGCTTCGGTTATAGTCCTCTCTGTGAATGCGAGGCCTACGCGCTTAGCGGAGCCAAGGTTGAGCGCAGTGTTTGAGCGCATCGGCGTGAGAGTCTCTGTCACCGCTTCACGCGAAAGAATCTTTTTAGCCGCCTGCGCGGCAGTGCGTCCCACTTCCTCGAAGCTGCAGAAAATGGAAGCCGTGGAGCCGGCTTCAGCAAGCTTATCAGAAGGGGTGTAGAGCGGCAGGGAATTACCCAGCGAGTATTCCTTAATCATTTCGAAATTCTGCTTCGTCAGCAGTGCCGGGTCCAGCGGCAGCCAGAGCGCCTCCACCTGCCCGTTGATGGAGCGGAGGACGGAGGGGAGGTCGTCCGGGGTCGTGGCGCGGAAGGAGAGCAGCGATATGCCGTTCTTTTCCGCCTCGGTCCGGAACTCCTGGACGCTGAAATCCATGGAACCCCTTGTCCAAAGGACGCCCAGCCGATGCAAGCCGGGCTGCATATCTTTAATTTTAGAAATAATCACACCGGCCGCCGGTGTCATTGAAATATGGAGAAAAATCCCCTCTCCGCCTTGACGGTTCGCGGCGGTGGCGCCCGGCGCAAGTCCGCTTATCACAGCGACTGAAGGCGGATAGCCAGGCTGCAGGGCCTTGATGCCAAAAGCCACCACCACCTTGGTCTCTGTTGTCAGGATCGGTTGCTGGTTAGTGATGATATAAGCCGGAATGTCGGAACCCATCTCCTTACGGAGCCCCGCCAGGGCTTCTCGGTAAGGTGCCATATCGGAGCCAAGTACGGCTATAACTGGCTGAGCGCCAGAGTTGTTGATGGCAGCGTCGCGGAACAGGTCCTGCGCCGCGACCGGGGCGGCCAAAATCATCAGCGCCAGCGCTGCCGGAGTCAGGCTGAAATTGCGCGCCCGCAGCATATGGTTGAATTTTTTATTCAAGAAGTACATTATGGCACCTTATCTTAAACAAAAGCGCTCATGATGCGTCAAAACCTGTAAGACACCGTCCCGGTTACGCTCGCCCTGACAATCGCTCCGGCCTGGCCGGGGCGTTCCGCTGTAATAGGCCGAAGCGTCTCATAATGAGCGCGGTTGAACAGGTTGAAAACGGAGAGCCCGGCCTCGAGCCCGTTCAGCTTTCCCGCGAAAACGTATCCCGCGTGAGAGTTAACTATGAAATACGCGGGCACCGTGCGCAAGTCCGCCGGTGTGTAGGGCTGCCTGGCCGTGCTGAGCCAGGACGTAGCGTCTACCCAGTTCATATCAGTGTTAAGTGTCCAGCCGGAGCGCTTGTAGCGCAGCCCGGCGTTGACCTTATTCAGAGGGGATTGGCGTGAGACGATCTGCTTCCCCGGGTGGTCGGTCAGTTTCTGGTAGGAGTAATTCGCATAGGAGGCCAGAGCGGGGAGAAGACGCGCATTCAGGACGAGTTCCCCTCCGGAGATGTACATGGAACCGGCGTTGTGGAAAGTGGCCTGCATTTCCGCTGTCGGCGGAGTGGGATTCCCGACCAGTTCCATTTCTGTGGGATAGACAAGGCGGGATATTACATTGTGAAAACCGGTAACGGCTATGTTCACATCTCCGGCGTTCACGGAATAGGACAGTTCCGTGGTCTTGACCCGCTCCGGGGTCAGTTTCTTGTTGCCGTAGGTGTTTATGAACAGGTCGGTGACCCCTATGCCCGCAAGAGCTGAGCCGGATGGGTTAGGTACGCGGACTGTAGTGTGTGTAAAGTTCTCCAACAGTGTCGGGGCCTTGAAGGCAGTGCCGGCCGAAAAACGCAGGGTGTGTTCCGCTGAGGGTGAAAAAACCACGCTCCCGCGCGAGGACCATGTGTCATGCAGATATGAGTTGCGGTCCATGCGGGCGCTGCCGTGAAGCACTAATTTCTCCAAAGGAGTCCAGCGGTCTTCTATAGTCAGCGCCTCCGTGTTGCGGCGTATGCGTTCATCTATTATGCCCGCGTGTGTGTAGTCTGTCTTGAGACTGGCGCCCATAACAAGTTCGTTGCTGAAGGGCAGCGTTAAAGTGCGCTGGACTTCACCGTAAAACGATTCCGCCGCCACCGGGATATCTCCCGCTGCCGGATACTCTAACAGGGTAGCGCCGTAATGCGTCCAGTGGGCGCGGAACTGTGTCGCGCCGTTCTTATAGCCGGCGTCGAGAAAGCCGCTGCGGCCGTGATTTACGAAATCTCCGGTGGCCTCCGGCGCGCCCTGCAGTGTGTTCATTTCGGTGTATCCGCCGGAAAACTTCAATTCGCGATCGGAGTCCGGGCTATATGCGGCGAAAAAATTGGCTTTTCCGTTTCTGGAAGAGAGCTCTCCGGCCTGACCGAAGGTGTTCACCCTCTCCCTGCCTCCTCCGAAACGGTAGGCCCATTTGTCCTGTTTATTTCCGTAGTCAAAGGAGATCAGGTTCGTGCCGCGCTGGCTGAGCGTCTGGGTCAGCAGCCCTCCCTGGAATTGTTCCGG
>CAZPMW010000141.1:2451-5287 GCA_964587805.1 uncultured Elusimicrobiaceae bacterium | reverse complement strand
TAAGTAGTGGTCATGGAAACATCGATGGACACCACCAGGAAATCACCGGCTTTCACCTCGGTCTGGGCGGTAAAACTGTTGAAGACTATGCCGTTAGCTTTGGCCGTGGAGTTCAGGATCAGGTTCAGCCATCCGTCTTTGTCTTTCTGTTCCGGCAGGCGGCCCTGGTAAGAGAGCAGCCGGTTACGGGCGCTCTCGTATTGGGAATAGTTGCTCTCTATAAGCCGCCATTTATCCAGTTCGGCCGACAGCGCCGCTACCCTGGAGCGCAGCGGGGAGTAGGCAAAAGAATTAACGCCCAGGATGATAACCAGGGAGATAAGCAGAGGTTTTGTAAACGGCGTCATTCCCTTTTCAGCGTAGATCATGGCGGTGTTATCCGCCATGTCTTTCAGAAAGGCCGCCGCCCGGGCCATCAGGGCCGTGATCGCAGACATCAGTTCTTCCTCCCGCGTGAGCACTGTATCGTAAAAACCGGCAAATTGATCTCGGCCGCTCCGGCCCCGTAAGATCTGGAGCGCTGGGACAGCGACGCGTCCTCGATGCTGTATTCCATGGAGCTGTTAGGGCCCGAAAAGGATTTGAACCCGGGGGAGCTTTTAAGAGCTTTTTTAAAGCTGTCCGCCCCCAGCGCCTGCCTTTCGCCCCTGAGATTTGTTGTCCCGGTCAGCTTCAGCTCTACTGACATGCTCTGGATATCCGAAACCGCCAGTGGAGCGGAGTAGGAGATCTGCTTCAGCCAGAGCTCGCCAGGGATATTGTCAGCGATGGCGTGCAGCTTGACCGACAGAAAATCGATGTCGGAGGTCAGACTATAAAGAAGATTTGCGTCGGCCTGCATTTTCTCGATTTTAGCCACGATCGTTTCGCTCGGCTCATTCTGAAGCTCCGAAGCGCCGGAAAACCTCATACTGAGGCTGGATATATTCGCACTTATTATCGAGCTGCGCAGCAGCGCCACCAGCGACAGCAGCAGCAGAAAGCCGCTGATGGCGGCCGTTATGGTCCAGGCGTACTTCTGCACCTGTTTCTCAAGGCGGGTCGAGGCGCCGATACCGGAGACGTCAAGGGTCAGCTTTTCTTTGACCCGGCCGCGCAGGGAGGCGCCCATGGAAAAGAAAGATGTCGCGGAATTATCCTTCAGAGAGGCCGCCAGGGACGGGTTCCAGATCGTCACCGGCATCGGGGATTCCTGCATGGCGATCGGCTTCCAGGCGTCCACGCCGTCTCCGCTGAGCATCAGCTGCTTATATCCGGAGCCGCCGATATAGCGGTCTACGTACTGCACCGCGCCTTTCACGTCGAGGCGCCTGGACTCCGACAGGGTGCTGGCGACGGCGTAGTCCGTCTCACGGTAAAGCACGGGAAAGCCGGAGTTCGCGAAAAGCATATGGCTGGTGCCGCCGGAGAAATGAATATACCCTTTTGCGGTGTGGTCCTGCGGATCGAGAAAAGAGAACAGACGTTCCGCGGAGCAGGGGCTTATCTCTACCGCCGACATCTCAATCGCGGCCGCCTTGAGAGTGTTGAGTATAAATTCCACGCTCTTGCGCTGGGTAAGGCCGAACAGCACGCCAAGCTTTTTCCCACCGTCCAGGGCGCAGGTGTTGAAATCATACACCACCTCATCGAAGGACACCGGAATATATTTCCTGGATTCTATCGGAATGGATTTGCTCCAGAATTTCCTGTCTACGGCCGGCATAACAAAATAGCGTAGGATGGCGAAATGGCTTGACAGGGCCACGACCGCGTTTGAGGCGTTCCAGCCCACTTTTCTGATGGAGGCCTGCAGCTTGTCGACCCAGACGGACTTTTCATTGAAGAAATCGTTGTTCATCGCTAGGGGGCGCAAAACGCCCTCTTTCGCATTGAACTCCGTGGGGATGTGCACAAGATGCTCGGGCTCAAGGCCGCCGCTCCCGGTTATCCGGGTCTGGGTCAGGCATATCTCCTTAGGGGAGATGTAGATGCCGATAGGGTTTTTGGTCGCTGAGCTGTTAGCCATAAAAAGCCGCTGGTTCACTATATAATATATATCGCATCAAACACCTTAAAGCAGGGGCATCCGGCGCGGCGCCTGGAACGGTCCCGTCAAAGCGGTCACTCTTTCCCCTGCATTTTAATCTCCACTATCATGCTCTTCGGAGATTTGGAGATCTGGGTAGAGGATTCCATTCTGTCGCTCCCGATGTTATACTTTCCGCTCAGGCGCGTTGCAACGTAATCCACCCGGTCCTGGGCCATGGCCTGGGGATTGGCTTCGCCTGAGTAGGCATAGCCGATAAGCTTCACCTGCGCCATTGGATAATAGTTCATGGTGTCAGCCACCTGAGCCAGCTTTTTCTCGCTGTTCTGGGTGATCACGGCCGTTTCGTCCTGGAAAAATATTTTATAGCTCACCTGACCGCTGAATTCCGTCTGGTCGCCTGCGGCGTCAGCCGCTTCCTCTTCCGCGGCGTCCTTAATGGCGGGCTCTTTTGCGAGCGCCGCCTTGGCGGCTCTTTTAGCGGCTGCGGCCGCGAGGGAGGCCTTAGCGGCTTTTTTCGCTGCCGTCCCTGCTGCGCCTTTTTTAACGGCGGATTTCTTACCTGCCGCCGCCTTGGCGGGAACGGATTTGGCGATGATCTTGGACGCCACCGCCGGCCTGACGGCGGCCTTCGCCGCTGGCGCAGGCTTGCCTTCTCCGGGACCCGGCTTGATCACAAGGAATCTGCGCAGTGGCGACACCCTCCCGTGCACATCCGTCGCTGTGATAGCGAACATGTATTTGCCTGGCGGGTACGGAACGCCGAAAAAGTTCTTGCGCCCGTTCCAATAGCTCTGCCGGCACAGC
>CAZPMW010000141.1:0-2441 GCA_964587805.1 uncultured Elusimicrobiaceae bacterium | reverse complement strand
CAGCGGCCCGACATCCTCCACCTTCTGCAGTAGAAGAAGAGTGTTGTCGGCCAGCACTGAGAATATCTCGTATTTCCAGGAGATCTGACCGGCCGGAGACTTGAACACCGAGAACTCCACAATGGCGCCGTCATTCTCCTGAACGGACAGCGTGGTGGGATATATGCCGAGAGAAATTTTAGGCGCGTCTGACCGCACATCATCAGGCTCCGTGAGCCTGGGCCCCTTGTCATAATCCAGCAGGATGACCAGCCCGCTTATGCTGGTCAGCTCTCTGGGGAACTTGATATCAGTCCCGGTCAGATTCAAGTCTATGCGTGCTTGAGAGAGCCCCCTGGCAACCAGATAGGAGTTGAGCGCGATAGCCTGCCGGATGCTCCTGATCTTCACATCTTCGCCCGCTGTACCCTCCGGCAGTATCAGCACCGAGGCCTTGCCGAGGGTGAACAACAGCCCCGCCAGATCCGCGAGGGCGGGCCCGGCGGCGGCCTTAAAAACTGTGTCATTCGCGAAAAAGAACTTTGGGTCGAGGGTGACGGCTATCGGAAGCGTATCCCCCATATATATTTTGACGGCGTCCAGTTTATTTAATTCCAGAAGACGATCGCGGCGCATCTCCGCTATCTTCTGGCTGATCCTGGCCGCTATCAGGTCTTTCTGAGACTGTGGGTCGTTCTGCGCGGCGCCCTCCTCCTCCGAAGGCGTCAGGTCACTGCCAGCCCCTCCACGCCCGGCAACAGGAGCGCTTCTCACCGCTGAAACGTCTTCCGGCACCCCGTCGTAGGCGGCCTGTGTTTTAAGCGTGTTGACGCCGGTGTTTATCCGGTTCGTGATCCTGGAAATATATTCGTTGGCCAGGGCTTTTTCGGACGGCGTTCCCTGCACCAGGATAGTCATAAAGCGGTCCATCGCTTCGTTGTCTTCCCCCTCATGGTAAAGCCGTATAGCCTGCTCCATGGAGCGGCTCAGCCCGGCGCCGCGCGCGGACGTCTGGCTGTTAAGCGCTGAAAAGCTTCCCGCCGCCAGCAGAAGAGCGGCAAAAAATACCGCCTGGCAGAAAATCCGCCCCGTCGCTGACGCCGCTTCTGTCCGTGATCCAGAGTTTTTTTTCATAATGCTGCCCGGCTGAATTAATCTGTAGGATTCCCGGGCTCAGCTGACCTGCCGTCCAGGGAGCGCATGCCGCAAATACGGCGCTTGATATTTAACATGTTTATATTTGCCCATATATTACGGGAATGTTTCGCACTTATTTCAGCGCCCGGGCCTGCCCGGTCATATTTCTAAGGCGTTCGGCCACTGCCGTATTCCCTGGCTCATTTTGCAACAGGGTGTCCCATTCGCGCCTGGCGGACCGCAAGTCCCCCTCCTGCTCGTAGATCACCGCCAGGCCATAGCGTGAGTCATTATCTTCCGGCCTGGCTTGCAGGGCCTTAATAAGGTCCCGCCTGGCCTGCTCGATGTTGCCCGCCCTGAAATTCAGCCTCGCCCGCAGGGCCAGGGAATTCGTGTTTTCCGGCTCGAGCCCGACCAGCTCATCGGCAGCGGCAAGCGAGGCGCGTGAGACATCTCCGGCGGCCAGGCGCCGCTGCACCGCCCGGAATTTGCCGAGCCACAGCATGTCTGGGTCGTTCTTCGCGCCAAGCTGGGCGGCGGCTCCGGCCAGGTTCTGTTCCAGCGCTGCGTTGCCGGGGCTGGCGCGGACGCCGGAAGCGTACACATTCCTGGCCGCGGGGTAGTTCTTCGTCAAAGTATAAAAGTATCCGAGCGTGTTCAGTATAACGGGGTCATTCGCAAACACCTTCGCCGCTGTGCTGAAGACCTCCGCTCCCTCTTTGGCGTAACGCGGCCCGTCCTTAAGATAGATCTCGGACAGCGCGCTGTACACGGCGCGGTTGAGCGGGTTAATGAACGCGGAAACCTTAAGACCGTCCAGCGCGGCCGCCGTATCCTGAAGGCGTCTCTGCACTATGGCCATGTTGAAGTATATCTCGTCGTACCCGGCGTTGGACTTCAAAGCCTCTCCATACGCCCATTTCGCGGAGGGTATGTCGTCTACGCGCGCATAGGCGTTGGCCAGTTCGTAATTATTGTTAACCTCCCGCCTGTGGCTGTCGTAAGCCAGCTTAAGCTCCTTCACCGCCCCCGCGAAATTATTCCGGCGCATATCCTTGAAGCCGCGGAAGTAATGCATTTCACGGCTGAACTGCGCGGACCAGTACCACGCTCCCGCAGCGCACATAAGCATCAGCAGGCTCGCCGCGGCCGTCGCTGCGGCCGGGCGCTTCCATCCGGAGGTGGCCGCGCCGCGCGCGCCTGAAAGCTTCATGGAGAATGCGCCTACCAGCCACCAGAAGAGCATGGCCGGCACTGCGAAATGCAGGGACACGTTGAACATATTGTCGGCAAACATGCCTGTGACAGCCGCAGCGAACGGCACG
>CAZPMW010000140.1:2539-5336 GCA_964587805.1 uncultured Elusimicrobiaceae bacterium | reverse complement strand
CCCACATCACAAGGTCCCGCGTGGCGTGCCTGCTTCCCTCGCTGAAGACAAAATCAAAAATCCTGCGGCGGTGCAGGCGCGCGCTCCTGGAAAAAGAAAACATCCTCATCTTCCTCTAGTCGGGGATGAGGTGCCATCTCCCTTTCGCGCGCCGTCTCGCCAGAGTTTTTCTTCCCCCCGCGGTTTTCATCTTTGCGCGAAAGCCGAGGGTTTTCTTCCTTCTTCTTACGTTCGGTCGGTATGTAGGTAGCATAGTGTCATAATTATATTAAAAATATCGGGAACAGTATACTGAATTCATTTCAGCGCCTGTCCCGCGCGTGTTCATGAATCCGGGATAATGCTAAAATATCCGTGCATGATATTCTGTGATCACGGCATCGTTCTGCGCAGCCGGCCGCTCAGGGAGAACGACCGCATAGTGACGATCTTCACCAGGGAACGCGGCAAGCTGGAGGTCGCCTTCAAAAGTGTGCGGCTCGCGAAGGGAAAATTGCGGGCGCTTTCGGAATCCGTCAGCAGAGGCGACTACCGCCTTTTCATGAAGAATGACCGCAGCCTTCCGATCTGCACCGGCGGACAGACGCTTTCAGTTTTCCCCCGCATCCGCCTGTCCTCCGACCTGCTGTTTACCGCGTTCTATTTCTGCGAGGTGATAAATAAGATCACGCCGCTCCATCAGCCCAGCCCGGAAAAGTATGAGCTTCTGCTGGGCGCGCTGGAGCATCTGGAGAACAGAGGCTGCCTCCAGAAGCCGGAGAGCCAGAGCGCGTCCCTCAGCGCTCGGTCCCCGGAACGGGGCGAGGACTCAGGACTAAACGCCTGGACGCGCCGTGCGTTCACCCTGCGCGCTTTGGAGACGGCGGGGTTCGGCTTCAGGCATACTTCGGTCGGTCTGGACGCGCGGCTCTGGGACGCGCTGCATGCCGGTACCTGGACCGAGGTGCGCGCGCTGGAACCGGAGGCGCGGGCCCTGGGCCATCTCGACGATATCCTCAAGCGCTTTTTTTCGGAACAGCTTGACCAGCGGCTTAACACGCTGGAATTCGTGCGGTAAAATTTCCCGCTGGAGGCGCAAGGTGAATTTCCAGGACATCATACTGTGTTTCGACCGGTACTGGGCCAGGCGGGGCTGCGCTATTATACAGCCGTACGATCTGGAGAAAGGGGCCGGTACCTTCAACCCTTCCACCTTTTTCGGCTCGCTGACAAGGCGGCCGGTCAGCGTCGCTTACGTCGAGCCGTGCCGCAGACCGGGCGACGGGCGTTTCGGAGAGAACCCCAACCGCCTGGGCAAGTATTACCAGTACCAGGTAATAATCAAACCGCCGTCAAAAAACATACAGCAGGTCTATCTTGAGTCGCTCAAGGCGATAGGCATCAGGCAGGACGAACACGATATCCGCTGGATAGAGGACGACTGGGAATCGCCGACGCTCGGGGCCTCCGGCGTAGGGTGGGAGGTCTGGCTGGACGGCATGGAAGTCACGCAGTTCACGTATTTCCAGCAGATGGCCTCTTTCGAGCTCAACCCGATAAGCGTGGAGATCACGTACGGCCTGGAGCGCCTGGCCATGTTCGTGCAGAAAAAAAACAACATCTTTGACCTTATGTGGAACGATCGCGTGACCTACGGCGAGATGCACAGGGAACAGGAAAAGCAATTCTCCCATTATAATTTCGAATACGCCGATGTCGCCGGGCTCCGCAGGAATTTCGACGATTATGAACGCGAGATAGCCGCGCTTCTGAAGAACGGGCATTACCTGCCGGCTTACGATCTGGTGATGAAATGCTCGCATTGCTTTAATCTCATGGACGCGCGCGGCGCCATCTCGGTATCCGAGCGCGTGGGCCTGATAAAAAAAATACGGGATATAGCCAGAGCCTGCGCCGCTGAATACGTGAAAGCCGGAGCACAGCGGGAAGAAGCGGGGAAAGCATGAATACGAGAGACGCTTTACTCGAGATACGCATAGAAAATATCCCGGCGAGGTTCATTACTTCGGCGGAAGCCCAGCTGGAAGCCGGCGCCGGCTCGCTGCTGGCGGCCGCTAATCTGCCTTTTGAAGGCCTGAAGGCGTACGGAACCTATAAGAGGCTGATTCTTCACATAAGCGGTCTCCCCCCAAGGAGCGAGGATAAAAGCGTGAAGGCCTTCGGCCCGCTGGCTAAATTCTGGAAGGATGCGGAAGGCAACTTCACCCCGCAGAGCTCGGGGTTCGCTAAAAGCCAGGGCACCACGCCGGACAAACTCACCGTTGAGACCGTGTCAAAGGGAGAGGTGCTGACGGCTATTAAAAAAATACCGGGCCGGCCCGCGGTTAAGGTCCTGGCGGAGATGCTCCCTAACCTTATCTCCGGCCTCGAGTTCCCCAAGACCATGGTCTGGGAGGAAACGCGCGTGCGCTTCGCGCGTCCCGTCAGAAGCCTGCTGGCCCTTTACGGCGACAAGGTGGTTCCGTTCGCCTTCGCCGGTATCAAGACGAGCCGGCTGACCGTCGGCCTGAGCGCGAAGGGGTCCCGCCCGCTCAGCGTGCCCTCGGCAGAAAAATATTTCAGGCTGCTTGAGAACGCGAACGTGCTGGTGCGCGATGATGAGCGGCGCAAGGCTCTGTCCAAAGAAATAGAGCAGGTCTGCAGGCGAACGAAGCTTGAGGTGGAGGCCGACCCGGAACTGCTGAAGGAAAACCTGTATCTGGTGGAGTACCCTGTCTGCGTGGTCGGGACTTATGACCAGGAATTTCTGAAGCTCCCGGCCGAGCTGGTCACTTTGGTGATGAAAAAACAGCTGAAG
>CAZPMW010000140.1:0-2529 GCA_964587805.1 uncultured Elusimicrobiaceae bacterium | reverse complement strand
GCTGAAGTTCTTTTCCGTGCGGGACGCGCGGAAGAAATTGCAGCCGTACTTTGTCGGAGTGCGTGACGGAGTGTCCAAGGGGCAGAGGAACGTAGAGGAAGGCTTCCGTAACGTGCTGGAAGCCCGGTTCAGGGACGCTATCTTCTTTTACACTCGCGATCTGGCCACCCCGCTTGACGGGATGGAGGCTAAACTCAAGTCCATCACTTTTCAGGAAAAGCTGGGAACGATGGCCGATAAGACCGGCCGCGTTTCGGCGATAGCGGGGCTGATAGTCAAACGGATAAATATTGCCCCGTCTTTTCCCGCCGCTGACGCCGCCGGGGTAAGGGCCGACAGTGAGGAAGTAATGAAGGCGGCCCGGTACGTTTACGCCGATCTTACCAGCAATGTGGTAAGGGAATTTCCGGAGCTGCAGGGTGTCATGGGGTATTATTACGCCAGGAACGCGGGATTCTCCGAAACGGCCGCGAAGGCCATGGGCGAATTCTACTGGCCTATGAGCGCAAAGTCCCCCCTCCCCTTCTCGCTTGAAGGCGCGGCGCTGTCTATGGCCGGTAAAGCCGACAATTTAATTTCAGATTTTTATCTGGGGCTTATCCCCTCTGGCAGCGCGGATCCGCGCGGTCTGCGCCGCCAGGCTATGGGCCTTGTGCGCATAGTTCTGGAAAAAGAGATCAGCCTCAATCTTAAAGAGCTTCTTAATTGCGCGCCTGAAACCGCGCCGCGTGAAGCAGGTCCGCTGCTTGATTTTATCTGGCAGAGGGCTGAAGCGATTTTTGAGGAAGCCGGCTACAGATTCGACGAGGTGAAGGCCGTAAAGCGGTTCTTTCTGGACAGCGGCGATCTGCTGGATTGCCGGAGGCGCATAAAGGATCTGAACGGAGCCAGGAAAAATCCCGATTTTGAAGCTCTGGCTGGGGCGTTCAAGAGGGCCCAGAACATACTGAAGCAGGCCCGGCGAGAGCCAGGGGCCGGTGAGCCGGACGAGGCCATTTTTGAGCAGGACGAGGAAAGGACCCTTTACGCGGAGATAAGGTCGCTTTCAACCAGGCTTAAGGTTTACCTCGCGAACCGGGACTACGCGAAAAGTCTGGGCGATATCGTTACGGTGAAGCCGGCGCTGGATAATTTTTTCGACAAGGTGATGGTGATGGCGGAAAACCCCGTGGTGCGCGAGAACCGTCTGAGACTGGTAAGTTCGCTCATAGCCCTCTTCGAAGACGTAGCCGACCTGTCCCAATTGCAGCAGTAACGCCGGTCTAATTGACTTTGGGCAAAGAGTCGCAGGATAGCTCAGTCGGGGTGTCAGCGGGTTTCCCGCGCGCTCCAAGACCGGGTTTTTCGGGAAAGCAAACCGGAGTCTTCCGCCGGCTCCGGAACTCGGCGAAAAACAAAGTTTTTTGCCTCAAACATCCTCGCCGTCCCAGAGGGATACGCTTCAGACTCCGGTTTTAAAACCCTAAATGGAGCGCGCCGAAAACCCGCCGCCCCCCTCCATTAAGCCTCCGAATATTACATTTCCTTGGATTTTAATTGCTAAATATCATTGATCCCGCCCAAATGATTGCTTGAATTCCCCGCCCTAAGATGTGTAGCGGAGCCTAAGTTCCGTAAGTGCGACCGCGCTGGTCGCCCTTGGCCTTTCGAATCCTAGTCCCGGACAAGATCCCGACTGGGCTATCATGCGGCCACTGTGGGGTTCGCGTCAGCTATTACTTGTGCGTAGCTGGAATATCAGGGTGGCATGGAGTGCCGCGGCGATTTTGGACAGGGTTTTTATGGTCAGGTTTTGATTGGCCCGCTCTATGCGGGAGATAACGGATTGTGTGGTGCCTACGGCTTTGGCCAGCTGGCCCTGGGTGATGTGGGCTTTGCCCCTGGCCTTCGCTATCTGGATAGCGATGCGTACTTCGATATCCGCCTTCTCGTAGGCGGCTTTCCACCGCGGATCCCTCTCGGACCCAGCGAAAACCTCATCGAGAGATATCGCCGCTTTATTTCTTTTCATAAATTCTCCCACCCTCGCCTCGCCTTCCAGTCCGCCAACGCCTTGATCGCGTTTTCAATTTCCCCTTCGGGGACTTCTTGTGTTTTCTTTAGGAAGGCATTTGTTACAAGTACTATTTCCCCTAAAAATGAATAGAGGAAACGGTGCTGATGGCGCAGTAGAATTATACGTAGTTCCCATATCTCGTGGCGCAGATGCTTCCCATAGTCTTCCGGCAATTCGGGCCCCATTTCCGCCAGGGCCTGGAACCACCGCTTTACTTTGGCCTGGTGATTTATATCCATTCCCCGGGCATAATCGCAGGCCTGACACCTTCCTCCCGCAGTACGATAGAAGTACACTCTGTATTTTGGCTTATTCATATTATAGCACATATGCTATGTTTGTCAATAGCAATGTTCCCCCCCTTCAAAAGGATAGGTGTGTTATCTTGAAATAGTCTAGCAGGCCACCGCGACACCATTATGTCGTGATGAAAGAGAGGCGTTTTCTAAATCCGGAAGTTCAGGTTAGAACGG
>CAZPMW010000139.1:0-5408 GCA_964587805.1 uncultured Elusimicrobiaceae bacterium | reverse complement strand
ACCTGTTTGATACAGACGATGATATTCATGCAGAGTTCTCTAATAACGGTTTCCTGCTAATGGCTTCCCGCGAAACCTTGTTTCCGCGTGAATCCGCAGGTCTGCCTTAAAAAAGATTCAGCTACTTCTTCAGACTTTCCTTTATCATGTTGGCGGCGATCACGTTGCGCTGGATTTGGCTGGTGCCTTCGTAGATCTGCGTGATCTTGGCGTCCCGCATATACTTTTCAACCGGGTAGTCCCGCATGTAGCCGTAGCCGCCGAAGATCTGCACGGCGTCGGTGGTGACTTTCATCGCCACTTCGCTGGCGAAAAGCTTCGCCATCGCCGATTCCTTCGCAACTGATTTGGCGCCGGAGTCCACCATGCGGGCCGTGGCGTAGACCAGCGCGCGCGCCGCCTCTACCTGGGTGCCCATGTCGGCCAGCATATGCTGTATGGCCTGGAAGTTGGAGATGGAGTGGCCGAACTGCACGCGCGTTCTGGCGTATTCCACTGCGTGGTCAAGCGCGCCCTGGGCTATGCCGACGGCCTGGGCTGCCACACCGGGCCTTGAATTGTCGAAGGTCTTCATGGCCACGATGAAACCCATTCCTTCCTTTGAAATGAGATTGGCGGCCGGCACCCTGCAGTCGGTGAAGATCACCTCGCGCGTGGCGGAGGCGCGTATGCCGAGCTTTTTTTCCTTTTTCCCGAAATCCATGCCTTTTACGCCTTTCTCGACGATGAACGCGCTGGCGCCCCTCGTCCCCTTGGTTTTGTCGGTGCTGGCTATTACCGTGTAAACCTCGGCCTCTCCGGCGTTGGTGATCCACTGCTTGGTGCCGTTCAGGACATAGTGGTCCCCGTCTTTTATAGCGGTCGTTTTTATGGACCCGGCGTCGGAGCCCGCCTCGGCCTCGGTGATGCAGAACGCGGCCAGCCGTTTGCCTTTGGCGATATCAGGCAGGAATCTTTTCTTCTGCTCTTCCGAGCCGTACAGAAGTATCGGTATCGTGCCCAGGCCTGTCCCCGCGTATCCAAGCGCTATGCCCCCGCAAGCCCTCGACAATTCTTCGGTCACCACGCACATGTCCGTGATGCCGCCGCCCAGTCCGCCGTACTGCTCCGGGATATATACGCCGAAGAGATCGCTGTCGGCCAGTATTTTCATAATGGGCCAGGCGAATTCCTCCGTCTCGTCATAATGAGCCGCGACCGGCTTTATCTTTTCATCAGCGATCTGTTTCGCGAGATCGCGCATCATCGTCTGCTGCTCGGTTAGAAAATAATCCATAAGGGTCTGCTCCTTGGGTCTGTGTCAGCGGGATTTCCTGAGGTCTATCACATCCAGCAGGCCCGGGCCGTAGGAGACAAGGGCGAGCTCAGGATGCGGATAAATTTTAGAGAGGTTCTCCGCTTTCCGGAGGAAAGCTTTGGCCTCGGGAGTGAAGCCGGAGATCTTTTTTCTGCCGGCGTTACCCTTAAAGATATCGATGTGCGTTATCGCTATTTTGGTGGCGGAGTTTATGGCGATTGCCCGGAACGCGGATTTATCCTCGAAATCTCCTACGCGGCGCAGCCTGCCGCTCACCGAGCCGACTTCGCGGCCAAGGGTATGATGCACCTCCAGGCGCGACTGGTCCTTTATCTCTTTTTCCAGGGGCCCCGGCCCCACGCGCGTTACGTAGGGTTTGAAGATAGCGTAAATATCGCGTACGTATTTAGGGCCGAGGCCGGCCTCGGCCAGGAATGTGGAGGCGGTGGTGTCACGCGAGGTGACGAACGGGTATTCTCCGTGCAGGAGCGAGAGCTTTATCCCCTGTGTCCCCTCGAGAAGCACCTTGTCCCCCTTCTGCAGGGCGCGGTTGAGCAGAGCGGGCACGTCTTTGATAAAACGCTTCAGGCGGGGTTCATCCTTGGCGAACTTTATACGCTTGCGCTCAATGCGCTCTTTTACGGCCTCGCCCAGGCCGGTGCCGACGCTGCCGATGGTTTTCATCATCCGCGCGTCGCCGCGCTCCAGCGCGATCTGGCGCGGCTCTATGACCACCGCGTTCGGATCTATGATAACCCTGTCCAGCGAGCCGGTGTCGGCTATTTCCTTAAGCAGCCAATCGGTGATGAGGTAGGTGCCTGCGCCCAGAACCAGTTTCGCTCTCTTATTCACGAAGCCGGCAGGGATGGATTTAAGCGCGTAGATGCGGCCTTTATAAAACACGGTATGGCCGGCGTTAGGCCCGCCGACCTTTACCGAATATCTGTAATCGTCCTTGTAGGCCAGATAGGCGCAGATCTTGCCCTTCCCCTCGTCGCCGCCCTGTCCCCCGGTTATTATGTCAACAGGCATGTTTTCCTTTTTTTAGCCCCGCTACCGACCGGGCGAGTTCCGGCGCCAGGCCGATATATGGTTTGGATATGACCTTCAGCATCTCAGCCCGCACGGCCGGCTTCACGCGCAGTTCACCGATGAAAGATATCAGGTCCGCGCGCGTTACGCTGCGGCCGCGTGTGAGCGCCTTAAGCGCCTCGTACGGCTTATCGAACCCTTCGCGCCGGAGGATCGTCTGCAGCGCTTCGGCGTAGACTGCGGGGTGAGACTCGAGCCCCGCTGCGGCCCTGCTCTCGTCCACCGCGGACCGGTCCAGACCCTCGAGTATTGACCTGTACGCTATAAGGCAGTGAGAGAGCGCCGTTCCGAAATTGCGCTCTACGGTAGAATCCGAAAGATCCCGCTGCAGGCGGGAAACCGGAAGCTTGGCGGAGAAAAAAGAAAACAGAGCGTTGGCGAGCCCCAGATTGCCCTCCGCGTTCTCGAACTGTATCGGATTTATCTTCTGCGGCATGGTGGATGAGCCGATCTCGCCCTTCACCTGGCGCTGTATTATCAGGTCGTCGCTTATATAGCGCCACATGTCCTGACAGAGGTCCAGGAGGATGGTGTTGGCGCGACGCAGCGCGTCAAAAAGTTCCGCGTAGGTGTCGTGCGGTTCGATCTGTGTGGCCAGCGGCGTCTGCTCCAGGGCTATCCCTAGGCCTGCGCCGGCTTTGGCGGTCATGCGCGCGGCGAACGCCGGCCAGTCCGCGCCGGGGAATGCCGCGTGGTGGGCGTTGTAGTTGCCGGCCGCTCCGGAAAATTTGACGGAGATCGTGGCCGACTCCAGAGCGTTTATCTGCCCGGAGAGCCGCGAGGCGAAGACGGCGAATTCTTTTCCGAAGGTCGTGCCCACGGCCGCCTGGCCGTGCGTGCGCGCCAGCAGGGGCGCGGCCGCGTGCGCCAGCGCCCTGCGCCTGAGCTCCTCCAGTACCTCGCGCAGGGCCGGCAGCACCACCGCGCTGAGCGAGCGGGAAAGCATGAGGGCGTAGGCGAAATTGTTGATATCTTCCGAGGTCAGGGCGAAATGCACGAACTCGCGCAGGTCCCGCAGGCTTGTCCCGGCCAGCTTCTCTTTAAGGAAGTATTCAGCCGCTTTAACGTCATGGCGGGTAACGGCCTCTATCTTCTTTATCCCGGCGGCTTCGGCCGCTGAGATGTTTTTCATCTTATTAAGGAACAGGCGCTCTTTTTTTGTGAGTCTGCGCAGGCCCAGGCCGGGAGTAGCGCACAAAAGCTCTAAATATACGGCCTCTATCTCGACCCGGTGCCTTATAAGGGCCTCCTCGCTGAAAAAGTCAGAGAGGGGAGCCGTGAGGGAGGCGTAGCGTCCGTCTACCGGGCTTATTGCTTTAAGTCTGCTCATGAAATCCCATATTATCAAATCAGGGCCGCAGTTTCAATCATGGCCCGGGCGGTCCCGCTTCTCCGGCTGCCCTGCCGCCAGCTCCGGCTGTGTCGCCAGGGGCTTTGGGGTTCCGGTTATTCCCTTGTTTTGGAATTTATGTTATATTTGTGTGGGGGAGCCGCAGGCGATAGCGGCAACGCGCGAATGACGGTTAATAAAAAATTACTTCTGATACTGACAGCAACCGCGGCGGGCCCGCTCGCTCTCTCCGCCGCCCTGGGCGGGGTCCATCTGTCCTCCGCTTCCGCGGCGCTGGTCGCTGCTGCCGCGGCCGCCGTGATCTGGGGCTTCCTGACGCTTTTAACCGGACGGATCATCCGCCCCGTCGACAATATGCTGAGCGGAGTGCGCGGCTTTATCGGCTCCGGCTACCATCTTGACGCCGTCATCCCCCCCGCAGGCTGGCCGGAGCTGAAGTGCCTGGCTGACGATCTTAACCGCATGATGCTTGAATTGCAGGCCTTCCGCGCTTTTCATCTCAGTCAGGTTATGGAGGAAAAAAACAAGGCGCAGGCGCTTATTGACGCCATTACCGACGGGCTGCTTCTGATGGATGACCGGGGCGGGCTTATATACGCCAACCCGGTAGCGCTCGAGCTTCTGGGAGTGCCGGTACTATCTCCGGAAGCCGTCCTTCCCGGCGCTATAACGAACGGGCCCTTTCAGGGGGCGTTCGCCGCCATAATCTCGTCTGCGGAGCAGTTTGTAAGGTCGGAAATCACGTCGGGCCCGTGTCCCTCAGCGCCTGAGCGGCAGACCGCCGTTCTAAGGAACTACCGGATCATAGCCCGCCGGTTCCCGCTGCAGGCGCTCAAGCGCCAGGGCTGTGTTGTGGTAATGCGCGATATCACCAGCGAGAGAGAGCTTGAAAAGGCCAAAGAGGCTTTTTTCCGCATGATAACGCACGACATGCGCTCCCCTCTGGCCACGATCCAGGGGTACGCCGAGATAATAATGCGCAAGCTCGGCCCCGACTCAGGCAACGAGAAATTCTTTCAAAACATACTTTATTCGGCCAGGCGCCTGGGCGGCATGATAGACGACATTATGAACATCACCAGGCTGCAGAGCGGCTCGCTTTCCCTGGTTCCGTCCAACATTTCCGCCAATGACCTGGTAACCAGGCTAAAGGAAGAGCAGGAGCCGGCGACCGCTCCTAAACAAATCACCGTGGCCTGCGAAACCGAACCCCAGGCGCCGATATTCCGAGGAGACATGGCGCTGCTGCAAAGGGTGCTGGCCAACCTGGCCGGCCATGCGATCCGGTCCACCCCGAAAGGCGGCACTATCACCTTCGGAGCGGGTCAGGACGCCGAAAATGTGCTCTTCTGGGTCCGGGATACGGGGCCGGCCCTGTCCGAGGAGAAGCGCCGGACGCTGTTTGATGAATATCTTCTGGCTGGGAAGCATGGCGGCCTGGGTCATCTTGCCATGTGTAAAATGCTGGTGGAGCTGCATAGCGGGCGCATCTGGGCGGAATCTGAAGATGGAAAGGGCAATAGGATTGTCTTTACCGTTTCCAAAACATCCGCCCTTAAGCGCGCTGACGACAACCTGAAGTGCGCGCCCTGAGCCGGCCGGTGTTTTTCGCCGCGGCATACTGGTTTTCCGGGAGGATTTGATGGCTAAAATGCTTATAATCGACGA
>CAZPMW010000138.1:0-5421 GCA_964587805.1 uncultured Elusimicrobiaceae bacterium | reverse complement strand
CAAGCTCGGTCGCTGCGCTGAACCCCCTGGCATGGAAGTCTCTTCTATAAGAATGAGCCGGAACTATTTACTTCTTTCTGCCTTCGAGCGATATGGGCAGTCGGCCCTCGAGATCTGCATGAGGGGACGGGATCACGTGCACGGACACCACTTCCCCCACTTTCTGCGCGGCTGCGGCGCCGGCGTCGCAGCTGGCCCTGCAGGCGGCCACTTCTCCGC
The DNA here is from genome assembly GCA_964587805.1 of uncultured Elusimicrobiaceae bacterium. Classification (GTDB taxonomy): domain Bacteria; phylum Elusimicrobiota; class Elusimicrobia; order Elusimicrobiales; family UBA9959; genus YA12-FULL-51-18. The sequence continues at coordinate 5,202 of CAZPMW010000138.1, read as the reverse complement.
GGAACATTATGGTGACAAGGCCGGAGCCTACCTTTTCATACCCCGCCAGTTTCACGTTCGCGGCTTTTACGGCAGCGTCAGCGGCTTCTATACAGGCCACGAGGCCCTTCGTCTCTATCATTCCAAGTGCTTCCATGTTATTTAACCTCCGTTATTAGACTATGTACGCCGGGTCGTTGTTTTTTAAGCCGGCCGCATTGGCCTCTTCCACATCAAGGTGGAGCTCAAGAGCGAATTTATCCGACACGCGGCACAGCACGCCCTCATAGACCGTCGCCCGCCCTGACCCGGCTCCGCAGCGAACGCGCACTTCAGCCCCGTCTTTTATTCTCATGCGGTCCGCGTCCGCCGGACTAAGATGTATGTGCCGCTTTGAAAGTATGACGCCGTTGCGGATATTTATAGAACCTTTCGGGCCCGTTATTCTTATGCCCGGGGTATTGTCCAGTTTGCCGGAATCCCTTATCGGCGGCTCCAGCCCCAGTGCCCTTGCGTCCCCGAGGCTTACCTCTACCTGGGTGTACGACCTGTAAGGGCCTATCATCCTGACATTCTTCAGCGCGCCTTTAGGCCCTTCCACGCTGACCTGCTGCTCGCAGGCGAAAAAACCAGGCTGCCTGAGCTGCCGGGAGAGAACAGGCTCAGCGTCCGCGCCGAAAACCGCCTTAAAATCTTCCCTTGTAAAATGCACATGCCGGTTGGAAACTCCCACCGGCACAGGCGTCCCCGACCGCCCGGCTCTCAGCTTAATATCTTCTACCAGCTCCTTAACAAGGTCTTCATTGCTCATCTTTCACGGGCTACCTGGCCAGAGCTTCCTCAAAATGGATAACGCGCAGGAACTTATCGGCCTTCAGGCTCTCTCCGCCTACCAGCGCCCCGTCTATGTCCGCCTGGGCCATCAGCACATCGATATTGTCGGCTTTAACCGACCCGCCGTACAGTATGCGCACCCTGGAGGCGTAATCTTTTCCGTACATCTTCTCCATCTGGCGCCTGATAAAAACATGGGCGTCCTGGGCCTGATCCGGCGTAGCGGTCTTGCCGGTGCCTATGGCCCACACCGGCTCATAGGCGATGACGGCGCGGACAACCTCTTCCGCTTTTAAGCCGCAGAACGCGCCGATCAGCTGAGTCTCCAGCACGCGGTAAGTCAGCTGGGATTCCCTTTCCTCAAGCGTCTCGCCGATGCACAGCACCGGCACAATATTATGTTTAACGGCGGACTTCAGTTTTTTATTGATCTCCTCATCCGTCTCCCCGAAGATCTTGCGGCGTTCGGAGTGGCCGATAATGGAGTGAGTACAGCCGGCGTCCAGAACCTGCGCCGGGGAAACCGCGCCGGTGAAGGCGCCTTTCTCTTCCCAGTGCACGTCCTGCGAGGCGAGTATTACGCTTGAGCCGGCCAGAGCCTGCCTGACCGCCCAGAGATTTGTGTATGACGGGGCCACCAGCACTTCATGCGGCAGATCCGGGCTAAGGCCTTTCTTGAGCGCCAGCGCCAGCTCTCCGGCCTCCAGAGCGCCGAGATGCATCTTCCAATTGCCCGCTATCAGCGGAATTCTGTTCTTATTCATAGTTCAGCCCCTTTCTTCGCGAATATAACCGCGCGTATGATTATATCATTTCCTCCAGGAGTTCCTGTCTCGGCTGGGGGATAACAACCTTCTCCACTAAAAGACCTTTTTTAGCCGCAACAGCCGCGCCGGCCGCCACAGCGGCTTCGGCCGCCGCCACGCTGCCGGTAAGGGTGACAAAAGCCTTGCCGCCAAGCGCCATGGCCAGACGTATCTCCATAAGTTTTACGGGAGCGGCCTTCACCGCTGCGTCCGCGGCCTCTATAAGGGCAGAGACGGAAAAAGACTCTATGATCCCCAACGCCTCCAGCTTCCCGGTCACGACCGTGCCGGAGATGGCCGGAAACACTTCGGGATGGATATTGGGGATTACAAAATGATCCACAACTGAATGGGCGGACTTCTCCGCGCCCGCCTGCACGGCCGCATTTACGGCCCCGGTGTCTCCCGAGACCAGGACGATATATTTGCCGGGGCAGATGGTCCTAGAAAGAAGCAGCTTGACGGCGGAAGTCTTCAGCATCGCGTCCGCCGCCTCAAGCCCCCTGGCTATGCTTGAAAGCTCCACCCCCCCGATAGCGTTGTTCATAAATTCAGTCCTTTCTTTCGATCTCGACATAAAAGTCGTTCACTTTTGAAATTCTACCGTCTATGCTGGCATGCACCGGGCAGCCTGGCTGATCGGCCGTCAGGTCGCCTACAATATCCCCTTTTTTCACGCTTTGCCCCGGGCCGACAGCGGGCTTGCATGAAGTTCCGATATGCTGGCTCAGCTGTATGCGCACCCGTCGGGGCTTATAATCATGGTCAAGATACGGAGCGTCCACGTTATACCCGGCCAAGCCAAGGCGCCGTATAAGCCTGGAGATGGGAACTTTGCGCCCCTCCCGGACCGGATGAGCCGAGACCGCGCGGCCGGAGTTCAGAGCCGAGGTCCTGAAGCCGGACTTCATTCCGCGCAGGTCCGCCTTAGCCGCGGCGCAGACCTCCCGCGGGCTCAGGTTTTCAGGGCAAGAGTAAAGGCTGCAAAGAGAGCACTCGCAGCACAGGAGGGCGTATTCGCTGTGCAGCTTTGCGCCGCCTCCTGAGAACTGCAGGGAGCGCATAGCCCGGTGAGGCTGTATGCTGTGACCCAGCAGGTAGCGCGGGCACAGCTCCGTACAGAACGAGCACTGGTCGCAGACGGAGCGGCCGATGCGGGAGAAAGCCGGCCGGCTCATCGCTTTTTTCGCTATAAGCGGATGATCTTTAGGCAGCATCACCAGTCCGCCGGTACACTTATTCACCGGGTTGCTGAAATCCGTTATCACCTTGCCCATCATGGGACCGCCGTCTACGCAGGCGGCGTTGGCGGTCTTCAGACCGCCAGCGATTTCTATGACCTCCGCGTAGGAGATCCCGATCGGAACTTTGATGGTGCACGGTCTTAAAACCGCGCCGGCCACGGTCAGATATTTTTCAATGACCGGAGTGCGGCCGGCGAACGCCGCGTTATAAAGCGTTTCCACATTAAACACCACGCAGCCGGTATCAAGCGGGATGCCGCCCATGGGAGTTACGCGGCCGGTAATATCGTAAACGAGGCATTGTTCGTCGCCGGCCGGATAATAGTCACCAAGCTGGAAGACGGACACGTTCCGCCTGGCCCGCGCCATTTCTTCCAGACGCTTGACCAGTTTTTCGTGCTTCTTCTTTATCCCGACCACGCCCTTGGCGGCGCCTGTGGAGCGCATCACCAGCTCCAGCCCTTCAAACACCTTTTCCGGGCAGCTTTCCAGCAGCGCCCGGTCCTTCTTAAGGAGCGGCTCGCATTCTGCCGCGTTAACGATTACATATTCGGCTTTAGCCGCCGCCTTGATATAAGCCGGAAAGCCGGCTCCGCCGGCGCCTACGACCCCGGCCGCCCGGAGCCGGGCCGAAAACTCTTTTGTAAAATCGCTCATGTTAAGGATATAGCGGCCGGCGGAGCCGGCGCTTATTTGGCGACCAGTCCTTTTTTTACGGCAGCGGCCAGGCGTTTTACGCCTTCGTTTATGTCCTCAGGGGTAGCGTAGGAAAAGTTCAGGCGCATGGTATTCTTGCCGGAACCGTCGCAGTGGAACGCCGACCCGATCACATACGCCACGTTCTCTCTGAGGGCCTCCTCGAACATATCGTCGGCGCTCATGCTTTCCGGCAGCCTTACCCAGAGGAACAAGCCGCCTTCAGGTCTGGTCCAGGAAACGCCCTCCGGCATATATTCCTCAAGCGCGGAGATCATAGCGTCCTTTTTCGTCTTATAAACCTTCTTCACCAGCTCTATATGTTTTTCAAAATACCCGCTGCTCAGGAATTCAGCCGCTATAAGCTGGTTAAGACTGGAAGAGCACAGGTCCAGCGACTGCTTGAGGATCTCCATCTTTTTAATTATCTGCTCGTTGGCCACGATGACGCCTATCCTCAGGCCGGGAGCGAAGGTTTTGGACAGGGTAAACAGCGAGATGACGTTATCCGTCTTGCGCGACTCCTTGTCAAGGCGATAGATCATCTTGGGAGCCGTGCCCTCAAAGCGTACCTGGCGGTACGGCGAATCTTCTATCACAAGAACATCGTATTTTTCAGAAAGCGCGATTACCTTCCGCCTTCTCTCCTCGGAAAGCGTCACGCCGCTCGGGTTCTGGAAATCCGGGACCAGGTACAGGAATTTGTAATGCTCGTCCTGCTTTTTCAGCCACTGCAGGCGCTCCTCAAGATTGTCGGTCAGGATGCCTTCGTCGTCCATTTTAACGCCGATAAATTCAGCGCCGTAGGATTTGAACACCTGCAGTCCGCCCATATAGCTGGGTTTCTCCACCAGCACCGCATCCGACGCGTCCAGAAAGAGCCGGCCGACGATATCCAGCGCCTGCTGCGAAGCGGTCGTAACCAGAATATTCTCGGGCTTAACGTCTACGCCTTCGTGCTTGTGCAGAAACTTAACAAATTCCTCCTGGAATTCCGGCAGGCCGGCCGTCGGCCCGTACTGCAGGGCGACCCGGCCCTTTTTATCCATTATCTTTTTGACCGTATCGGCCACGAAATCATAGGGAAACAGCTCGGGGTCGGGAAGCCCTCCGGCGAAGGAAATTACGCCGGGTTTGTTGGTGAACTTGAGAAGCTCCCGTATTACGGAAGCTTTGGTGCGTCGCGGAGCGGCTGCGATATTTTTGGCTAAATCTATCATAATTACCTCCGGATGCTTTTCACTCTTGATATCTTATTAGATAATCGGCCGGCGTTCAAGGAAAAACGGATGACCCCGCATGCGTCAGCGTCTATGGTTCTGGCTGTCATCGTGATCGCCACGGCACAGAAGGGCTCTTAACCTGTGTCTGATATTTGCCGGATCGCTGCCCATTATGAGCGGCCAAACCGGAGTATTTAAGCTTCCGTAAGATTTTGGCGCAGATGCCTGCGCGCAAGTTGACAACCTCCGCGGGAATGTAACAGAATAGGGTATGGACCTGCCCGGGAATCGGATGGGTCCCGGGTATATTCAGGAGGCACTTATGTCAGATAACAGAGGCGGAGGCGTATTAACGGCTTTTGTGCTTGGCGGGATAATTGGCGCGGCGCTCGGAATTTTTTTGGCCCCGGCGAAGGGCAA
>CAZPMW010000137.1:0-5513 GCA_964587805.1 uncultured Elusimicrobiaceae bacterium | reverse complement strand
CGAAGGGAGCAAGCGCGGAAGGGGGATGGAATCCCCCTCCGGGAGCACCGGGCCGATTTCTTTTTGAGGCCCGGCGGTCATCCGCCCCGAGCATTAGGCGAGGGGTGCGACAAGGTTGGAGGATCTATGGTATTCGCCAGAGTGGTCGGCAACGTGGTCTGCACGCGCAAAGACGACAAGCTCGTGGGCTCCAAGCTGCTTATGGTGCAGCCAGTGGGACTGGACGACAAGCCGCGCGGCAATGTGCTGGTCGGGATAGATTCAGTCGGAGCGGGCGAGGGCGAGCTGGTACTGCTGGTGCAGGGCTCGAGCGCCCGGCAGACTTCCAAAACCGAGAATACGCCGGTCGATTGCACGATCTTCGCTATAGTGGACACTATTGAAAAGGATGGCCATACCGTGTTCACAAAGCGTAAAGATAAAATGGAAGTATGACGATAAACGAAGCAGAACTTCAGCGCATAGTGGCTGAGGTGGTTAAAAATCTCAACATCGATCCGGCGCCGGTCCGCGCCTCCGGAGCTTCCGGCGGGCCAGTATTTCCGTCGGTGGATGAAGCGGTTAACGCCGCCGCGGAAGCCCAGGCGGAATTCCGGGAACGGGGCCTGGAAACACGCTCAAAGATCATAGACGCCATGCGGAAGGTGTCCGTGGATAACGCCGAGCGCTGGGCGCGTATGGCTGTCGCCGAGACGGGCATGGGCCGAGTTGAAGACAAGGTCCGCAAGAACCTGCTGGTCGCCGCCAAGACTCCCGGCGTGGAAGACCTTCGCTCCATATCCTATACCGGAGACAAAGGCCTGACGCTGGTGGAGTGGGCGCCTTTCGGCGTGGTGGCGGCCATCACCCCGTCTACGAACCCCGTGGCCACGATCATAAGCAACGCCATCGGCATGCTGGCCGCCGGCAACTCAGCGGTGTTCTCACCCCATCCTGCCGCCAAGGGCTGCGCGCAGGACTGTGTGCGCGTGCTGAACGCGGCCATCGTCTCCGCCGGCGGTCCGGAGAATCTTGTCGCGACCATAACCGAACCGACGCAGGAGTCGACCAGAGAACTTTTAGCCCATCCCAGGGGCAATATGAATATGGTGACCGGCGGTCCGGCTATCGTGAAAGTGGCCGTGACCACAGGTAAGGCCTGCAAGACCATAGCCGCCGGGCCCGGCAATCCCCCTGTAGTGGTGGATGAAACCGCGATCTTCCCGGATTGCGCCAGCGAGATCATTACGGGCTGCGGCTTTGATAACAATGTCCTTTGCATCGCGGAAAAAGAGGTGATTGTAACAGATAAGGCGAAGGCGGCCTTCTTTGAGAGCATGCGCCGGGATCCAAGGGCTCATGAATTGACAGCGTCCCAGATGGACGCGCTTGCGAAACTGGCCATTCTGACGCCGGGCCGCGAGCCGAAAATTAACAGGGAATTTATAGGCAAGAACCCCGCCGTAATCGCCAGAGCCATCGGCTTAAATCTCCATGACGGGATCCGTGTGCTTTGGGCGGAAGTTCCCAACGATCATCCCTTTGTCGTGTCCGAGCAGCTGATGCCGGTCCTGCCGGTGACTTCCGTTAAGGATGTGGATCGCGCCATCGAGCTGGCCTATAACGTGGAGGGCGAAAATCATCATACCGCGGGTATGTACTCCACCGATATCAGGAACCTTTCGAAAATGGGCCGTCGGATGGCCTGCTCTATTTTTGTCAAGAACGCGTGCACGCTGCACGGACTCGGACTGGGAGAAGGCTACGCTTCCATGTCCATCGGCACGCCGACCGGCGACGGGATAACTAAAACTTCGCATTTCGCGCGGCCGCTGCAGTGCAGCCTGGTAGGGTATTTCAGGATAGCGTGAAAATGCGGTTTCATTAGTACTAAGGAAGTTTCCAAGCCAGGGGGCTCAGCGTAGCGACCGAGCCTGGCGAAGGGAGCAAGCGCGGAAGGGGGATGGAATCCCCCTCCGGGCGCACCGGGCCGATTTCATTTTGAGGCCCGGCGGTAATCCGCCCCGAGCATTAAGCGAGGGGTGCAACAGAGGGAGAATTATGCAGGCTAATATCGCCGTCGGATTGCTGGAAACCTCTTCCATCGCCAGAGGCGTGGAGGCGCTGGACGCCATGTGCAAGGCCGCCGGCGTCAAGCCGGAGACGGCCGCTTCCGTCTCCAAGGGCAAATATATCATCATCATTTCCGGCCCGGCCGGCGAGGTGGAATCTTCAATGGCCAAAGGCGCGGAGATAGCCGGTGACTCTGTCGTTTCCAAGTATATAATCCGGAATATCAACTCCGGCGCTCTCGCGGCCCTTAATAAAAAAGTAAAAGGCGCCAGAGCCGAGGCCGTGGGTATAGTTGAGACCCGGGAAGCCCTGTCCGCGGTGTTCGCGGCCGACGCAGCGTCCAAGGCGGCTTTTGTGCATGTCGCGGAAATTAACATGGGCAAGGGGATAGGCGGCAAGGGCTTTTTCACGGTGACCGGTGAAGTGGGCGCGGTGCGTACGGCTGTGTCGGCGGGGGTGAAGGCGATAGGCGAGGCCGCTGTTCTGGCCCGCATCGTGATCCCCAACGCTCACGAGCATGTGGTCGATGTGATTTAACGGGTACTGGTTCGGCGGCGGCGGAATTCACCCTTCGCTCCGGGACCGGGTGGTTCGGAGGCAGCAAAGTCCCTGTCTGTCCCGAGACCAGGTTTTTGGGGAAGAAGCCCGGGCACTTACGCCGGCTGCGGTCCGGCTTGAACGGTCCTCGCCGTCCCTGAGGGATGCGCTTCAGTGTCCGGGCTTAAAACCCTCAATGGGACAGACAGGGACTTTGCCGCCGCCTCCATTGATTGAGACGGGTATTTAAGGAACATGCGCAGGGGAGTTAAGATATGAGAATCGTTATCGGAGCGGACCACGCGGGGTTTGAGGCTAAGGAGAAGCTGAAGAAATTTTTGCAGGGCCTAGGGCATGACGTCAGCGATTTCGGCTGCTATTCCGCGGAGCCCGTGGATTTTCCGGACATCGCCCTGCTTGTGGGCGATGCGGTGCGCAAAAAAGAATTCGATAAAGGCGTGCTGATAGACGGGTTTAACGGGGCTATGCCATTGGCCGCCAACAAGATCTCGGGCATACGCGCCGTAGGGGCTTACGATATAATTTCGGCGCGGTTTGCCGCGGCTCACGAGGACTGTAATATTCTGTGTCTTGGCGGCAAGACGCACGGAGAGCTGGCCTTGCAGGAAATGGTAAGAGTATGGCTGAATACTCCTTTTGAGGGCGGGAAATACCAGAAGCGGCTGGATAAGATAACCGCTATGGAGCAGCGCGGGTGAGAATGTGAATCGTAAATAGTTCATAGCGGGGCATTTCTCCGCTACTTACTACTCACAACTTACGATTCACGAGCTGATTATGAAACAGGCTAAGGTTATCGGCCGGGTGTTCTGTTCTCGGCAGTGCTGCGGTATGGAGAGCAAGACCATGCTGCTGATACAGCCGCTGGACTGGGATACTGATAAACCCTCCGGAGAGCCGATAGTGGCGGCCGACACGGTCGGCGCCGGCGCCGGGGAAACCGTTTTTTTTGTGGCGGCCCGTGAGGCTATAGCGGCCTTCGAGGGCTGGGAAGGCGAGACCTCTGTTAAGTCCGAACTCCCGCCAGTGGACGCGGCGATACTGGGAATTATTGACGGAAAGAAAATTTATGTTCATAGCTAAGGTCACGGGCAATGTCTGGGCCACCAGGAAGCACAAAGAACTGGCCAACTGTAAACTGCTTCTTGTGAGGGCGATGGACCCCGCCGATGACAATAAATTTATCGGGGAAACCACTCTGGTGCTGGACGGCGGCTTCGGCGCCGGGCCCGGCGACGCGGTGCTGGTGGTGGACGAGGGCGGTTCGGCGCGCAAGGTGCTGGGCAACCCCAGGTGTCCTGTCCGCACTGTGATCTGCGGAGTTCTGGATAAAGTTTCGGCAGGCGGGAAGACAACGTTTTCACAATAGGCGCGCTTCAGATTTTGGAGGACATAATGCTAGACGAAGAGATTAAAAAAATAGCCGAAGAGGTGGCGAAGATACTTAAAAGGACCGGCATGGGCGCCGGACCGGTGAAATACGCGATGCCGGGGGATTCGGTTTCGATCGGCACCGCAGGCAAAGTGTTCCAAAGCCCGCTTGTCGGAAAACCAGCCGAAAACAAGCTTCCGGCCCCGGGGAAATGCAGGGGCGCGGGCGACTGCCGGCTGGAGGAGAATACGTGCGGACCCTCCTGCCAGAGCTGCAATCCGCTAAACAGCTATACCGCCGGGCAGGTGAAAGAGATGGGGGTGGAGCGCGTAAGCTTTTGTAATCCCGATCAGTCCAGCAGCTCCATCGCCGGCATGATAGACCACACGCTTTTGAAGGCCAACGCCACGCAGGAGGAGATCGGCAAGCTCTGCGAGGAGGCGAGAAAATACCGCTTCGCCTCCGTCTGCGTGAACCCCGGCTACGTAGCCATGTCAGCGCGGCTTCTAAGGGGAAGCTGCGTGAAGGTGTGCACGGTGATAGGCTTTCCGCTGGGCTCTACTACCCCGACGGTTAAGGCCATTGAGGCCCGCGACGCCATGGCCAACGGCGCCGACGAGATAGACATGGTCATCAATATCGGGGCGCTTAAGTCCGGAAACGACCATCTGGCGTCCGAAGACATCAAGGCCGTGCGCGAGGCGACGCGCGGCAAGGTGCTTAAGGTTATAATAGAGACGTCATACCTGACTAAAGATGAGAAGATACGCGCCTGCAGGATGGCTAAAGAAGCCGGCGCTGATTTCGTGAAAACCTCCACCGGGTTCGGTTCCGGGGGCGCGACGGTGGATGATGTGGCGCTGATGCGCGGGGTAGTGGGGCCGGAGATGGGCGTTAAGGCTTCCGGCGGCATCAAGGACGCCAAGGTTGCCGCGGACATGATCAGGGCGGGCGCCACGCGCCTGGGCACAAGCGCCAGCATCGCCATAGTTTCGGGCGGCCAGGCGGCTAAAGGGCAATATTAGGAGGAATAAATGTCAGAAGCTAAAGAAGCGCTGGGTATGATAGAGACCAAGGGGTTCATCGGCATGATAGAGGCCTCGGATGCTATGGCCAAGTCGGCCAAGGTCCGGCTGATCGGCTATGAGAAGATCGGCTCCGGGTATGTCACTACCCTGTGCATGGGCGAAGTTGGCGCTGTCCGCGCGGCCGTGGAGGCCGGAGCTGCCGCAGCGCAGAGGGCCGGGGAGCTTGTGGGGATACACGTCATACCGCGCCCCCACGATGACCTGGACAAGTATATAGCGAAGATATCCGTAAAAGCCTAAAAGGGTTCGCGGACGGCGGAAACACCCTGTACGCTCAGGGACCGGGTTTTATGGGAAGAAAACCATAGTCTTCCGCCGGCTCCGGAACTCGGCAAAAAGGCAAAGCTTTTTGCCTCAAACATCCTCGCCGTCCCTGTGGGATACGCTCCAGGTTCCGGTTTTAAAACCCTGAATGAGCGCACAGGGTGTTTCCGCCGCCCGCT
>CAZPMW010000136.1:1054-5528 GCA_964587805.1 uncultured Elusimicrobiaceae bacterium | reverse complement strand
TCTCGGATTTCGGCCCCGTAACGGAAGCAGAGGAAGACTGAATAGAATTACTCACTGCCTCATGTCACCTCACGCCTTTTTTTGAAGTTGCATAGAAGCGCAGACTGCGGCGCTCTCTGTTCGCGCCGCCGGGGTCGCGCCACTGCTCCTTACCTGGTCGGTACGCAACCGGCGCGAACTCGGATTTATCGGCCTTCAATTAAATCAGGGGGTCAACACTCTGTGGTAGACAGCGAGCCTTGTCTGCCAGTCCACCCCGGAACAGCGCCTCGCCGATGTTCGGCTAGCTGGGGTCCGGGATATTGTATCCGGTCATTCCAATTCACTGGCCGCGGAATGTGACGTGCTGAAGAAGCTGGGGCTCTCAGCGGATTGTTTTCCGCTTAGCTCTGTGGCCCTGCGGACGCTGGACCGGGAAACCTTAACGGCAAATCTGGACACGAGGCTTTCGCTGGATCCTTTTTCTCGGCTTCGCAGCCGCCTGGTATATCGGGCGTTTTAGCCGCATTGAACCGGCCGTAGTGGCCATGAAGGAGGGCGGTGATAAGCGCGGCATCGCGCTTATTTAAAAAAATATTCCAGAAGGCCGACCAGGCCTGTAAAGGTCCTTTTTACGTCTGCCCAGTTCTTCAGTTTCTTTACGCTCTGCCAGAGGTAATCCGCTCTGAAGTAAAACTTCCTGTATGCCGACCGGTGCGCTTTCAGCAAATCCTCAGTAGTCAGCCCTTTCGGTATAAAAACAGGGAACCAGATAGTGTATTTTGAAAAATCCTTTATCGCCAGGTCTCCATAATTACGAGCCTCGTCCCAGAGCTCAGTGCCCGGATACGGAGTAAGCAGCTGGAATTGCGCGTAGTCCGCCTCTGTCTTGATGGCGATATTGACCGTGTCCTGCATCGTCTGGCTTGTCTCATTGGGCAGCCCCAGGATGTAGGTTCCGCGCGCCTCCATCCCGGCCTGATGCGTCCATTTAAAAGCGTTTTCAATCTGCTCGATAGTGATGCCTTTTTTTATGGTATCCAGGACCTTCTGATTGCCGGACTCGACCCCGTAGGAAATGTGCCAGCAGCCGCTGTCCGCCATTTGCCGCAGGATTTCCTTATTCGCCAGATCAACGCGCATCCAGGCGGACCAGGTCAGCCGCAGCGGTTTTATAAGTTCGCAGAATGTGGCCGTCCATTTTTTAGAAAGCCCGAAAGTGTCATCCCAAACCATTATTTCCCTGGCCCCGTACTTATCCATCAGATGCTTGATTTCTGAAATTACCTTTTCGGGGCTGCGCAGCGTAACCCCTCCGTTAAACACCTTTGAGCAGGAGCAATAGGTGCATTTGTACGGGCAGCCCCTGCCGCACATTATAGAAAAGGCGGGCAGACGCTTGTAGTGCAGCACGGACGCCTTGTAAAGCCGCATATCCAGCAGGTGTCTCGCCGGTAGCGGCAGGTCGTCCAGCTTGGTTATCCGCTCCCTGGGCGGGGCGTGGACAACCACTCCGTTTTTTTTGCTGTAAACTCCTTTGACAGCTGAAAGGTCAGACTTAGCTTCAAACGCGGCCACAAGTTCAGGGAAAGTAATTTCCCCTTCGCCCGCCACAACGATATCCACATTTTTGTCGCTGACAGTTTCTTCCGGGCAAGCGGTAGGATGAGGCCCGCCCAGCACAGTTAAAATCGCCGGATCGATTTCCTTGGCTATTTTAGCGATCGCCAGGGCGCGGTAGAACGTGGGCGTATACGCGGACACACCGATTATATCCGGACGCCACGCCCTGATTTCCTCCCTCAGGTCTTCTACTGTTATATCCAGAACAGATCCGTCCACGACTTTAACTTCATGCCGATCCTCCAGCACTGCGGCAAGATACAACAACCCAAGCGGAGGCAGGTAAGAACCAGCCCTGGCCAGTTTGCCGTACCTTTCTTCACCTAATATCGGAGGAAAGACAAGAAGAATTTTCATCGAAATACTTGATATACCATCGCAGTGTTTTCCTAAGCCCCTCTTTAAGGGAATGTGCGGCCTGCCATTTAAGCTCTTTGCGGGCTTTAGCGGAAGACAGGGATTGTATATCGCGCCGGCACGCTGCGCCCGCCGCCCCCAGGACCTTCGGCTTTATTTTCATTTTTCCCGCTAAAGCCAGAATCAGCTCGACAAGTTGAAGGGTAGTGGTAGGGTTTTCCGGGCTAAAATTGAAAGCTCCGCCATCCGCCCGGCCGGTCCCCAGAGCTTCCGCCAGTTTTAAATAAGCGTCAACCGCGTCCTCAACATAAAGATAGTCCCTGGTAGGCGTCCCGTCGCTGCGGATGACCGGCGTATCTCCGCGCAGCACAGAACGGATCGTCCCCGGGACGACCCTCGACCAGGTAAAATCTCCCCCGCCATATATATTCGCGCACCGCGCCGAGGCGACCGGAAGCCCGTATGACCGGGAATAACACAACCCGATCAGTTCATCGCAGATCTTCGAAACATCATAGGGATGCCGGCCCAACAGCGGCTGGGCCTCGGTGTATGGCAGCCTGTTCTGTTCGCCATAAACTTTATCGCTTGAAGCAAGAACGACTCCCCGCAGCGTGCCGCACTTTCTTGCGGCCTCAAGCACGTTCCAGGCCCCCTTAATATTAGTTTCAAAAGTTGCAAGCGGGGACCCGGAACAGACGCCGTAATCAGTCAGGGCAGCAAGGTGAAAACAATATTCAAACCTGTGTCCGGCAAACACCTTCCGCACCGCTTCGTAATCCGCCACCGAAGCGCGGAGCACTTTGATTTTCCGATCGCAAGCAAGGGCCTTAAGCGCCGTGCCGGACAACTGTCCGCTGGTTAGGCCCGTAACTTCCGCGCCCTTTTTAACCAGCGCTGCCACCAGCCAGGAAGGCAGAAAGCCGAAGCAGCCTGTAATAAGCACGGGGCGACCTTTCCAGAAGTTGCTCATTTCAGCCCCCTTACCCAGAAGAAAGCCAGACACCGCCAGATAACAAGATTTTTCAACATTTGAAAAGCGCTGAGCAGCCTTATATGGGATTCACCAAGCTCCCGCTTCCGGGAGGCGACCTGAACTTCTCCCATCCTGCCGCCCAAAAGATAACTTTTTGAGATAATCTCGCAATCGATAAACCAGTCTCTTGAAGACAGATTCATTTTTTCAAGCATGCTTCTCTTTACTATCTTTGGATTGCTGCCGACATCCGTTACGCCGCAGGGAAAAAGTAGCCTGAAAATTGAATTAAATGTTTTTGTATTCAGCCGCCGCAAGAGGCTATCCTGCCGGGAAACCCTTGTGCCCTGGCAGAAATCAAGATCGTCCGCCTTTGCTTTTTCAAAGGCCTTCAGAACATCCTCGGCTGAAATCTGCCCGTCTCCAACCGAATAGCCGACGCGCGCTCCAGCAGCTATTTTAAGGCCCTGAAGAACGCCCCAGCCGTAACCCTGGTTGACAGGGACGGCCTCTACCCTGAACACGCCCGGATACTGGCGAAGAACTCCGGCCAGCGCTTCGGCAGTCCCGTCCGAGGACCCGTTGTTAACCGCAATAATCTCATATCTGAACCCATTAGCGCCAAAATCCCGCGCGAGCTCGCTACAAACACGCTCAACGTTCTTTTCTTCATTGTAGAAGGGGATAATAAGCGAGAACTCAGGGGTCGTGTTTTTCATGTTCTGTGAATAAATCGTATTTTAATCAGATCCAGCAGCATTGTCAGCCCGTCCGGCAGCGCGCGCACACGGGTATCGGCCGAATGAAACCATTTAACGGGTATTTCCTGGACCGTATAACCATGTTGCCTGGCAAGGTACAATAGCTCCACATCGAACGCAAACCGGCACAGCTTCTGCAAAGGGAATATCTTTTGGGCGGCGTCCTTCCTGAACATTTTCGCTCCGCATTGCGTATCCGTGTAGCCGGGCATTCCGAACAATTTGACCAACCGACAGAAGATCCGGCCAAGCACCTCACGGTATACCGGGGCATGCACCATTACTCTGGCGCCCTCTATGGCACGGGAGCCTATTACGATATCGCTGCTCTGAATCGCCGCAAAGAAATTTTCAAGCTCCGCGATAGGCGTCGCCATATCAGCATCAGTAAAATACACAAAGTCCCCTGATGCCTCTATGGCTCCCCGTTTTACAGAATACCCCTTACCCATATTCCTGTCATTCTTCCGGAACCTTATGCACGGGTGCTTAGCTGCGAATTCCTCCACCGTTGCGGCGGTCAGGTCTGAGCTCCCGTCATCCACGACAATAACTTCGTATTGGTAAGACTTCGGGGCAAGAAACTGAATTACGGATTCCAGTGTTTTCAGGATTCTTTTTTCTTCATTATAGGCGGGGATGATAATTGAAATATACATTTGATTCAGGACAAAGCAAACCCATTGATCTGCGCACACGTTCAGAGGCCATGCTCTGCAGAGAGGCCCCGGCTTTATACGACATATTACAATAAATGCCCAGCAGAGGCCAATTCCCC
>CAZPMW010000136.1:0-1044 GCA_964587805.1 uncultured Elusimicrobiaceae bacterium | reverse complement strand
GTTCTCAATCGTGTATGCAGTATATGTCCCTCGCTTATCCCCACAGATGCTCCCTTTTAATTCAGTAAGAAATTTATTTTCATCTGCAGTCCGCTCATAAATATCCAGGGACGTACTACGAAACCATTTTTTCGCTGCCGCCAGTAACAAATCCTCGGCCATGACTTTTCGCTTCATATTTTCTAAGTCTACATTAAACAGAAGACTTTAGAAACACCCCTTATCAGTGTGTAGCGATTTTTTTAAAATGTCATGGTTGCGGCAAATAGAAATGTCATGGTCTAAGGTAAAATAGCCCTCCAAGCAGCGCGCCCGGAGGGATTTAATGGAGCAACTAACCATGAGCAACCGTGATATAGACAAACTTAAGGTGATACAGAACACAATTGACGGGAAATTCACCTGGCCGCAGGCTGGCGAAATCCTTTCGCTTTCCGCCCGCCAGATAGGTCGCCTATGCGCCCGGGTCCGTAAAGCCGGCAACCGCGGCATTATACATGGTTTAAAAGGCCGTCGCTCAAATCATAAGCTGCCGGAAGGCCTTACAGATAAAGCCGTTGGCCTGGTTAAGCAGTATTACCCTGATTTCGGGCCCACTTTCGCCAATGAGAAGTTGCTTGAAAACCATAAAATCAGGATATCCGTAAACACACTGCGCAAGGTTATGATAGGGGAAGGCCTTTACAGGCCGAGACCGCATAAGCCGAAACATCGGAAATGGCGTGAACGCCGACCATGTGTGGGAATGCTCGTTCAGCTGGACGGATCAGAGCATGACTGGTTCGAGGGTAGAGGCCCGAAGTGCGCCCTGCTTGTATTTATAGACGACGCCACCGGCAGGATACTGTACGGCAGATTTATTACTGTTGAGGACACGGGCAACCTTATGGCATGCGCAAAGGCTTATCTTAGGTTGCATGGCCGGCCGGTTGCGTTTTATGTGGACAAGGATTCGATCTACAAGGTAAATCGTCAGGCCAACGTGGAAGAGGAACTGCGAGATGAGTCACCGCTATCGCAGTTCACCAGAGCGATGTACGAGCT
>CAZPMW010000135.1:428-5650 GCA_964587805.1 uncultured Elusimicrobiaceae bacterium | reverse complement strand
GGCTCCTGAGCCAGCAGTCGCGGATCAGCGGCATACTTCTTAATGATTTAATGAAGTCGCTCAGCTGGTTCATGCCGGCCGTTCCGGAGAGGGACAGGCGCACTACGGACTTTTCGCGCAGGACTTTAAGGATCCGCGTTTGCAGCTCATCTCCGGCCTGCCTGGCGGCGTTGATGATGGCCGCTCTGGCGGCTGACGCGTTGTTAAGATCTATCCCCCCGGCCGTTTTCTGAAGCGCGGCCAGCGTTTCTCCGGAGCCCTGCTTCTCCGCGCTGAGCGAGAGCCCTGCGCGGTAGGAGATGAAACCGCCAAGGCCTTCCCTGGTGTTAAAATCGGATTTGACCGCGCCCCTGACCAGGATATCCGCCTTATCCTTTTCACCGGTCATGAACCCTGTTTCCGAAAACCTGCTTTTAAGCTCAAGCGCGGCGTATTCCGTCTGCTGTGAAGTCCCGTCTACGCTCTCGGCTATGTCGAAGCCTATTACCGGGTTGCCCAGTCTCTGCGGCTCGTTCTCCAGCTTGCTGAGCCTGGCGGTGATGTCTTCTTTACGGACATGCGCCCTGATCTTCGTCCTGTAGAACTCCCCCTCCCGGGTCTCCTTCAGCACCTCATACCTTTCGATATAGCCTTCGGTCCTGGAGGTAATGGCGTCGTCTATCAGCACGGCTTTTGAAACCAGGGCTTCCTGCGAAACATAAATGCCGACCACCAGGCCGAGCGCGTTTTTCATGGCTTCATTAAGCGAGGTTTTTCTGGCGCCTTCCGAGTCTCCGGCGACTATGGGCGCGACGCCCTCAGCTTCCACGATCTCGGTCTCAAACGCGCCGTTAAGCGCGGACTTATGCGGGTGCCCTGAGGTGCACCCGGCCAGCGATAAGGCGGCAAGGCAGGCTAAGAAGATGGAGGCTTGTGATTTCATGAACAGGATATGCCCGGCGGCCGCGGCGCCGCCGGGTAATGCCGCGCGGCTTATTCCGCGATCTTAAGGCCGGATTCTTTGAGCGTCTTTTTAGAAAGTCTGAGGACCACCACGCAGCCGTCGTCGCCGGTCCATTCCGACCTTACTACCTGGGCGCCCTTGATGACGGAGGCGACTTTAGTGGCGAGCACTGAGTCGGTCTCCAGCGCTTTTTCAACGGTTATGCCGCCCTCTAGCGTCACTCCTTTGATGAAAGAAAGCATATTGTACTGGGCGTTGACGATAGAGGCGTTCCTGGAGGTGGCCATGCGCTGCGTTTTATTCTCCATCGTCTGGTCAGCGGCGCCTATGCCGCGGGAGAAAACGAAGTTCTTTGTAACGCCCTCTTCCACCCATTCCCGCTCAATCTCGCCTTTATCTGAAACCGTGCCTTTATCCGGTGACGAGGAGCAGCCCCATGTCAGCAGCAGAGCAGCGACCAGCGCGAAAGTTGTTTTCATATTAAATGCCTCCTGGTTAAAGGAGCGCTTCAGCCCTCCTTTCTCAATCGGTATTCTATAAACAAGGGGTTTGAACTGTCAAACGGCGCGGGACGGCATTTCTAGTTCACCCAGTAGAAGTCGGAGCCCTTTTTTTCGGGAACGGGTTTGCGCTTTTCCGGAGCAGGTTTAGTTCTTGCCGGTTTCACGGTTTTTTGAGGCTTTGGCTGGTCTTCTTCCTGTTCGCTGTACCGGGCCTTCTTAGGCCGGCCAGGGTCAAAGCCGGTGAATTGATAGGTGAAGGCGACCTGCGTGGTGTTAAAGACTGCGTTTCCGAGCGAAATGCCAAAATCCACGGCGAACCCCTCATGATGCGCGCCCAATCCCATGGCCACGCCTTTATTGTCATCATGGCCTTTGTAGCCCAGGCGGAAGCTGAACATCTGTTCAAAATTATATTCCAGCCCGGTGCGATAGCTCCACAATTTTTCCCCGGTATAAGCGTCTCCTTCAACGGATAACAGAACCGAATGATTCCTTACGGTAGGACGCTGCCAGGCAAGTCCTATTCGCGCGACAGAAGGCAGCGGGTTGCTGTCCTTAAGATACTTCAGGCCTGAACCATAGTTCGCCAGCGAGATTCCGGCGGCAAGGCCCAGATCTGGCATTTTCCCCAGCCAACCTGCATCCAGCGCTAAGGCAGAGGCGGAATATTGTTCCAAAAGCGCGGACTGAATGTATTTGACGGAGCCGCCCAGGTAGTGCTCCAGCACGCCGGAGCGCTGACCGATCTTCACGTCGCCGGAATAGACCTTTTCTCCGTAGCTGAACGCCAGCACGCGGTTATTTTCGGCGCTCACGGTATTTCCGACCGATATCGTATCGTCCGGATTCACCGTTCGCTGCGTAAAGTCGCCGTTCTGGGTAAAGATCGCCGAGAACGCCACGACCGGCCTCTCCAGGCCGGCCAGACCCCTGATGGGCGCCGGCACTCCCAATGCCAGGTATTGGAGTCTGGAATCCTCAAAGCCGGAATAATACATTGCCGAAGCGGCAGGGACGGTAAGCTGGCCGAGCCCCGCCGGATTATATTGCGCGGCGTAGATGTCGTCGGCAATGGCTGCGAAGACGCCGCCCATGGCCATGGCTCTGGGGCTGAGGTCGGCCTTCAGTATCTGGACGCTGGTGGAGCCAGGCCCCCCCGCTGACGCGCTGCCGGGAAAAGCGGGCAGCGGGCAAAGGACGGCGGCAAACATCAGCGCCGCCTGACGCCAGGCTGAATGCCGCTTTTCCGTTTTGGAGTCCTTCTTCATACGCTGTTCGCTAATAGCGCTTTTCTTATCTCACTACCGCTATTTTATCGGTCTTATTCAAGCCGGGCCCCCTGGCCTTCACATAGTAGATCCCGCTGGCGACTTTAGATCCGTTTTCGTTTTTTCCGTCCCAGTCCGTGCGCCCTTTACCGGGAGCGGAGATGTTGCCGTCAAGTAACGTTTTGACTAGGGTGCCGGCGACAGTATAGATGCTGATGGTAAGTTCGCCCGGCGATTGGAGGTCATACCTTATCACGGCCGGGGCCGGGTTGTCTCCGGTCAGAACATTGTTATAGGTGATGATTTCGCTCTGATTGGCGGCAAGGCTGAAATTGTTGGAAATCCCCAGCGACATTGTCGCTCCCATGTGATTGCGGCCGAACACTTCGAGACACACTTCTCCGACCGCGGGGTAGCGGGCATTAAAGCCGGGCGACAGGCTGGCATTGCCCTGGATATAGCCTGACTCCGTCTGCGTGATGGCGCCGGCGATAAGGTAGCTGCCAGGCATATCCGTGCGGGTGTTGAGAAGGGGGTGATGGTCAACTCCGTCGCGCAGCTGGGCGTATTGGAAAACCGATTCCGCGCCGGTGAGGGTAGCGGAGGAAGGGGCCTGACTCATGCGGAAGCGCGCGTAGGGCACGCTGAAACTTACATTGTCTCCGTCAAAAACCGCGCGCGTTATCCCGGCCTGCGCAGAGCCGGTGGACATATACTGCACGGTCAATGAATACGGCGCCGATGAAAAGGTCTCTCCGTTGCCGCCGGTAACCACCAGATAATACCTTCCGGGAGAACCTATTGACTGAGACAGAACCAGCGCCCTTTCATTGGTCAGACAGACGCCGCTGAGCGGGCAGTCGCCGCTGCCGGAATTTGAAGCCGCGGCCGTGACGTCCGCGATATGGTTGCGGGCGGCATCAAAAAGCCCTATGGCGTACGCCTGGTAGTTTGAATCCGCGGCCGGGAGGATCAGCGTGGCCGTGAAGTTTCCTTTGGAAAGCGGTATGGAATAAAAATCCGCGTCGCCCTTGGGGAAGATGGTGGCGGATAGAGAGGATATCTGGCTGAGATCCGTGGCGCATTCAGGGCCGTTATTGTTGTCGCACATTGTGCCGGCCACCGGCTGATCGTAAGCGTCCCCGGATCCGCTGTAGGCGGGAATGCCGTGCGCGGCAAAGGCGGCGTTGATGGTTGCCTCGTAGGCGCAGGTTCCTCCGCCGAGCTGCCTGCAGGCGTCCACCATTGCGTCATGGAAATTGGCGAAATTATCAGGGAAGTAGAAAAGCGAGGCGTAGGTCAGCACATCTACCCGGTCCACGCCCGGAAAAGCCGCGTAATTCCCCACGATGCCCGGATTTCTTTTAAGCGTCCAGAGCGCCTGGGTGAGGATCAGACTGTCATCATGCACTTCTCCGCTCCAGGAATCCGGCATGATCGCCGTGGTGCCTGAGATGTCGCGCGGGAAGCCGACAAAATTGCCGAGCACGGAGATGGCGCCGTTTCCCTCCCGGTTATCGAGCGAGGACAGCGCGAAGTAGTCAGCCATCGCTTCGGAAAGGGCGCCGAATTCCCCGATATTGATTATCGGATATATCTGGTTTATCACCCGGTGCACATATTCATGCCGGATTATCGTCCCATCCAGCGCGAAAGACAGGTATTTACCGCTTCCGTTTTTGCTCCCGTCGCCTATAAAGATATTGTCCTGCTCCAGATCGTAGAAAGCGTTCCTTAGCCCGCCATTTACGATGTTCAAGCTGGTATCGTAAGCATGAACCATGACAGGGACCTGTTTAGAAGACAGGTCGGCCGGGGGCGTGAAGGGCGGGTTGGGGTTTTTGTTTACGAAACCGAAGTAATCATGCATCATGTTTAAATGATAGAAGACGTTCACTTCAGCCTGGCTGTTTTCAGCATTGCCGAATGGTTCGATGGAAACCCTGGTCCCGGTGGATACCCAGTTTATAGACCCGGCGGCGTTGTCACTGAAAGTGGGCGCGTTGGTTAATATCAGATAACTTGAATAGTCAACGGCGAAGCTGGCCGGGGTCTGGCTCCCGCTTCTCTTGTCCAGAGCCAGTCCGTAAGCGGAGTTTTCCACCGGGGCTCCGAAGAAGGGCGCTGTCCTGGTCCCGACATAGCTTGCTACCACGCTGCTGCCGTCCAGAACATGCAGTTCGTCGTCATTGGAGAAGTTTCCGTCGTTGTCCATCGCTCCGACGTTAAAGGAGGAGAAGTGCGGCAGCACCTTGGCGAAGGCCCCGGCCGGCCAGTGGCTTTGCGGTATGGATACGCTATAGCTGTTATCTGAAGTCGAGGTGCCGCCCACGCCCGGAATGTGGTAGTAAGGCGTCCAGACTCCGCCGCCGTTGTCGAAATGCGCGCTTGGTCCCAGAAAGTTAACCACTGAAAAATACGGCCCTTTAAGCGAGGCAAAAACCTTGCCGTCATAGGAAGAAGCGTAATCGCCATCTGCGTCCGTAACGGCGTGAGATGAGACGGTGA
>CAZPMW010000135.1:0-418 GCA_964587805.1 uncultured Elusimicrobiaceae bacterium | reverse complement strand
GTTCTTTATCGGCTTATCCAGAGGGCCGCTCCAGCTGCCGTCTCCGGTGGGTAAAGGAGATATAGGATAGACAAGCCCGCGCACATTCCCGCCCGCCGCGTAGCGCAGGTCGTTATAGCGGAACAGGACGCTGCCGTCGGCCGCCCCGATGTAGTAAACCCAGAGTCCGTTCCCGGTCGCCGAGGCCCTTGTGCGTATCTTCCACGCGAGCTTCAATGCCCCGTCTGCGGCCGGATCCGGAAAAAGCACCAGCTGCGTTCTGGTTACCCTCGCTGGAAAACCGAGGGCGGCCAGCGCCACGCTCTCCGCCTGGATAAGCGGATAGGCCGGGGTAAGCGGGACATCTATAACGGGCTCGAATTTAGATTGGCAGCCGGTCACTTCGCCGGAAGCGTTTACATGGACCCGGACATACGCG
>CAZPMW010000134.1:481-5717 GCA_964587805.1 uncultured Elusimicrobiaceae bacterium | reverse complement strand
AAATATTATGCATTTAAGCAGGTTGGCTATGTCGGTGGGGCAGTCGGCTACTTTGAAGCTGAATGAGCTGGCTAATACGCTTAAGGCGGAGGGGAAGCCGGTTATTCATTTAGGCGGGGGCGAGCCTGAGGAAAAGATTCCGCAGGGGGCTTATGCGGCTTCGTTGAAAAAGCTGGAGACGCGCAGTGTGCGCTATACAGCTACCAGCGGTATTCCTGAGCTGAAGAAAGCGGTTGCGGCTTATACTGAGAAGAATTACGGGCTTAAGCCGGGCGCGAAGAATATCGTGGTCTCGGGTGGGGCCAAACAATCCATATATAATTTCCTGCTGGCGGTGGTGGACCCGGGTTCGGAAGTGGTGTTCCCGGCTCCTTATTGGGTGAGCTATCCCGAAATGGTGAGGCTGGCTTACGGTACTCCGGTAGTGGTGCGTCCGGAACCGGGCACGCTGCTGCCGGATATTCAGGAGATGGACCGGCATATCACCACGAACACGCGGGCAGTGATGCTCAACAGCCCGAGCAATCCGTCCGGATTGCTCTACCCGGAAGCTTTTGTGCGCGAGCTGGTTGAGATATGCGAGTACCGCGGCGTCTATTTGATGATGGACGATATCTACAACCGGCTGGTATTCGACGGGGCGTCCGCGCCGAACGCTTTTGCGATGACTAAGCGGCCGCTGGATGAGTCTATAATAATCTCTATAAACGGGGTGTCCAAGGCTTTTTCGATGACCGGGTTCCGCATCGGCTGGAGCGTGGCGGGCGAGGCGGTTACGCAGGCGATGGTGAAGATCCAGGCGCAGGTGACGTCCTGTCCGTCGGCTTTGAGTCAGGTGGCGGCAGTCGGCGCTTTGGCGGAGGAAGGGTCTTTTGTGGAGGATCTGCGGTTGGGGCTTGAGAGGAAGCGGGATTTGCTGGCGGGGGAGCTGAAGAAGCTGAAGAAGGTGAAGTTTACGCTGCCGCAGGGGACGTTTTACAGTTTTCCGGATTTTAGCGCTTATGAGAAGGATTCTAATAAGCTTTCGAAGCTTTTGTTGGATAAGGCGATGGTGGTGACGGTGCCGGGAAGTGAGTTTGGTATGGACGGGCATTTGAGGATTAGTTTTTGCGGGGCAGAGAAGGATATTGTTGAGGGTGTGACGCGGATTAGGAAGGTTTTGGATGCCTAAATGGGTTCGCGGGGGGCAGGGGTATTACCCTCCGCCCCTCGACCCTTGTTTGGGGACCCTCCCGTGGTCCCCCTCCAGCCGAAACGGCTGGAGCCTCCCCTCCGCTACGGGGGCGCTCGGGTAATACCCCTGCCACCCGCTCCAACTTACCTGTTATCGCGCATGTTTTGATCCGGGCATCGCCCTTCACACGGTATATGGGGGATATGGGAGAGTTATAAGGAGTTTCTCATGAACGATACTATGACGGCTCATTTTAATATCAAGACGGAACTGGAGAAGGTGGGGATTAGGACTTCGGGGGGGGTGCACCGGAATCTTTGTGCTTCGGTTTTGTATGAGCATATTGTTTCAAGGGGGGAAGGGGGTATTGCGGCTAATGGGCCGGTGGTTATGGAGACGGGGACGCATACGGCGCGGGCGGCGCAGGATAAGTTTATCGTTAAGCAGGAGCCCAGCGCGGCGCATATCTGGTGGGGGAAGCATAATGTCGCTTTTGACGCGGCTAAGTTTGACCGGCTTTACGGGAAGGTGACCGCGCACTTGAAGGATAAGGACGTTTATGTGCGGGACTGCTACGCGGGGTCAGACCCGGAGCATCGCCTGCCGGTGCGGATAATCACGGAGTACGCCTGGCACAACCTTTTCGCCAGCCATATGTTTATAGGACAATCGTCCGCCGAGGCCGAGGGGAAACACGAGCCCGGGTTCACGGTTATCAGCGTTCCCGGCTGCAAGGCGGACCCCGCCTCGGACGGTACCAGGAGCGCCACTTTCATACTGGTCAATTTTGAAAAGAAAGTCGTAATAATAGGCGGCACGGCCTATGCTGGCGAGATAAAAAAATCCATCTTCACGGTTATGAATTATCTGCTGCCGCTGAAGGGCGTGATGCCCATGCATTGTTCGGCCAATATAGGGAAGAACGACGATACGGCGATATTTTTCGGCCTGTCCGGCACCGGCAAAACAACGCTGTCCTCCGACCCCGAAAGGAGGCTGATCGGGGATGATGAGCATGGGTGGACGGATAACGGGATCTTTAATTTCGAGGGCGGCTGCTACGCTAAGGTGATAAATCTGTCGGCCGAGGCCGAGCCGCAGATATACGCGTGCACGCGCCGCTTCGGCACGGTGCTTGAGAATGTGGTGTTCGATGCCGCTACAAGGGAGCTGGACCTGAACGACGGGTCCAAAACCGAGAATACCAGGGCCGGCTACCCGCTGGAATTCATAAACAATGCCGTACGAGGGGAGTATTTTCCGCATCCGAAGAACATCGTGATGCTCACCTACGACGCTTTCGGAGTTCTGCCGCCCATTTCAAGGCTTTCCTATGAGCAGGCGATGTATCATTTTATTTCCGGTTATACCGCCAAGGTGGCGAATACCGAGATGGGGATAAAGGAGCCCAAGGCGACGTTCAGCGCCTGTTTCGGCGCGCCGTTCATGAGCCATCATCCGTCGGTTTACGCGGAGCTGCTGGAGAAGAAGATGCGCGCGCATAAGGTGAGCTGCTGGCTGATAAACACCGGGCTGGCTGGCGGGCCTTACGGCACAGGGAAGCGCATCAGTATAAAGCACACGCGGGCGCTGCTGAACGGCGCGCTCAGCGGAGCGCTCAAGGACGTTGAATTCGTCAAGGACCCGGTATTCGGCTTTGAGACGCCGGCGTCCTGCCCCGGGGTGCCGTCCGAGATAATGGCGCCGCGGCAGGCCTGGAGGAATCCCGCGGACTATGACGCGAAGTGCGCGGAGCTTGCCGGGCTGTTTGAGGAAAATTTCAAAAAATTCGGCGTTACCAATGAGAAAATCATAAAAGCCGGACCGGCGGTAAAGGTCAAAGGATAAAGGATAAGGAATAAAGGCGCAGTTGTTCCTATTGACAAATGCGAGGGGAAATAAGGTACTATCTCTTTAATCAGCAACAAAACCCATAGGAGGAAGTCTACATGCCCGCAGCCAAAGCAAACTCGAAGTTCATGGCCCCCATCACCCCGGACGCCATTCTCGCAGAAGTAGTCGGAGCGAAGCCCATTCCCAGGACTGAGATCGTTAAGAAACTCTGGGCTTACATAAAGAAGCATAACCTTCAGGACAAGAAGAACCGGAGAATGATCAACGGCGATGAGAAGCTCACCAAGGTATTCAACGGTAAGAAACAGGTCAGCATGTTCGAAATAGCCAAACTGATCGGCAAGCACGCTAACTAAGCGTTTGCGCCGTTTGGAATGAATATTAACGCCGCTCCTTTTCGGGAGCGGCGTTTTTATTCGCCCCTTCCGTATCCTTAGCGCCAAAGTTCGCGGGTGTCGGGGTTGTTTCCCGCTGCCGGGGACCGGGGTTTACGGAGAAGAAGCCCGGCAATCTCCGCCGGCTCCGGAACTCGCTCAAAAGCAATGCTTTTGCGCTCAAACATCCTCGCCGTCCCTGTGGGATACGCTACGAGTTGCCGGGCTTAAACCCCTAAATGGTTGGCGGGAAACAACCCCGACACCCGCTCCAATAAGGAGAGGGAGACGGAAGGGGCTTATTTATTACATGAGAGAAAAGGAGGAGACTAATCTTTGCGGCGGTCCAGGATGTAGAAGCTTTTTTCGCGGGTTTTGGCGGCTTTTTTTAATTCGCTGCCGATATTGCTGACCTGGGCGAAGGAGGTCAGGGGGCGAAATTTGTTGTGGACGATGCCTACGGCGATGGAGAGGAAGGGGAATTTTTTGATAACGTTCTGCCGGTCGGTGGAGACTATGTAGCCGCGCTCCCGGTCCTCTTTGGTGTAGAAGGAGGGGGAGATATCGTCAAAAGATGTAACGATCGTTCCCGCCAGTTTTTCGGATTTATCAAAATCAGTGACTATGATGAAATCATCGCCTCCGATATGCCCGATGAAATCTTTGGAGTCCTCGTTCTGGATGGTGAGTTTAACCAGGAGGTTCGCCGTGGCCTTAAGAATGTGGTCGCCCGCGTCAAAGCCGTAGATGTCGTTGTAGGCCTTGAAGTTATTAAGGTCCAGATAGAGCACGGCGAATTCTCCGCCCTGCTGTATCTCGCGCTCCACCCGGGCCTGGATGGAGGGGTTGCCGGGCAGCTTGGAAAGCGGATTGGTGTCCAACACCAGCTTGTTGCGCTTGAGTATCATGCGGATGCGGGCCACAAGTTCGTCCGTGTCCACCGGCTTTATAAGGTAGTCGTCTATCCCCATGCCAAGGCCCTTCATTTTCGCCTTCTTCTCGCTATGCGCGGTGCAGATAATGATGGGGATGTGCGCGAAAAGCGGATTATTCTTCATGTCCTGCGCGACCTGCAGGCCGTCCTTTACCGGCATGCTGTAGTCCAGCACCGCGATGTCCGGCCGCGTTTCAAAGATCATTTTCAGGGCTTCCTGTCCGTCGTGCGCGGTAACAACCTCGAACCCCGCCTGCTCTATGGTCTCCGTCATCAGCATGAGGAGTTCCGTCTGGTCGTCGGCCAGCAAAACTTTGGGCCGGGCCGGTTTGAGCGGAGGCTGGCCGACCGATTGCGCGGGGACCGGCGCGGCCAGGGCGGAGCCTAGCTCTTTTTCAACTACGTTTAAGAGAAATTCTTCAGGCAGGTCCTTTGCGATTATCTCGGGCAGGCCGGTCAGTATGCCGCGCTCCTGAAATTTATCAAGACGCAGCGCGCTGATCACTATTACCGGTATGGCGGCCGTAGCGGCCTCGGCCTGCAGCTCAGAGAGTATCTGGAATCCGTCTTTCTTCGGCATCAGGAGGTCCAGGATAAGGGCTTCCGGTTTCTTATCCTTTACCGCCTGCAGGACCAGGAGGGGGTCGTTAACGATCACCGGGAGGTAGTTGTTCGCTTCCAGGAACATTTTAAGCAGGTCCGAGAACTCCGCGTCGTCGTCTGCGACCAGCACGGTTCTGGGCAGGGACTTATCCAGCACCGGCGCGGAGGCGGCGAGGGCTTCTTTCAGGGCCTCAAAATCTACCGGCTTAGTAAGGTAGCCCTTTACTTTCGGCGCGGGCCCGATGACCATCTCCGCCTGCGGGGACTGAAACCGTGGCCGATGCCAGCATCCGGGTT
>CAZPMW010000134.1:0-471 GCA_964587805.1 uncultured Elusimicrobiaceae bacterium | reverse complement strand
GAAAACACCAGGAGCTTCTGCGTTTCAGTGAAAGGGTTATTCCTGACGGCAGCCAGGAACTCCAGCGGGTTGAAGCGCTACGTCAGGATGTCAAGGATGACCAGGTCCGGCCGCCAGCTTTGTACGGCGTTCAGCGCTGCCTGATATTCGGAGGCGGTCTGCACCGCGTAGTTTTTGCTTTTAAATAAAGCCGAAAGTCCGGCGGAATCGTCTGATCCGGTATCAACCAGGAGTATTTTTTTACCCGAGTCTTCAACCATAAGGCTGATTCTAACATTTTTCCCCTCGCGTTTTCCCTAAGCGACGGAAGGGCGGGGTCAGCCGACAAGTGCCGGCAAATTGTGTAGAATTTACCTATTATGGCGGATAACGAGAATGTAAGTTGCTTTGGATACGCGCAGATAGGACTGGAGCTTGCGGCCGCGGTGGGGCTTGGCTTCTGGGCCGGCTATCGTCTTGACGCGCGATTCG
>CAZPMW010000133.1:0-5760 GCA_964587805.1 uncultured Elusimicrobiaceae bacterium | reverse complement strand
CTCTTTCTCAAAGGTGTCAAGCAGCTCTTTTTTTTTTTTTTTTATTTCCCCCTGGGCCTTTGAAAAATAATCCTCCAGCCTGGTCTGGTCCTGCTTTATCTTCTTCAGGGCGTCCTTCATCTGATCTCCGCCTTCTTTGATCACCGGCTTCTCCCAGTGCCTCAGGACCTTGCCGGTTTTACTTGCCACTTCTATGCGCGCCTTGCATATCGGGCAATCGATCAGAAACGATTCTTCGTTCATGGCGTTTCCTCCGGATCCTTTACTTTACTCCCCAGAAAGGGTGCAGTTGCGGCTGCACCCTGACATCATCAAGCTTTCCGGCTGCGCAACGGTAAAATGCGTCAAGTTGCTTAGACGAGGGAGGCGTCAAACTGCCGGTCGGGGTAACAGGCTGAATAAAAAACGGCATCCTTCTGGAAACCAAAGCCGTAAGGGCCGCGGCTTTTCTGAACTCCGCGGGGTCTGTTCCGGAGGTAACCACGACCTTCACAAAAGTTTTCTCCGGAGCCAGGGCCAGGAAGCTCGCGTGCTCCCGCCACAGGGACCGGCCGGCAGAGCCCGGCAGTTTGATGTCCGCGGCCACCACGTCTACCGCGCTTACTACGCCCGCTAGACCGCGATAACGGACCCCGTTGGTTTCCAGATGAACCGCCAGGCCAAGGCTTTTTGAAAACAAGGCAAGCGCCTTGAGCGCCGCCGGCTGAAGAAGCGGCTCACCTCCGGTGAACGACACAGCCAGAGCCCTTTCTCTGAAAGCAAGCCGCTCGATAGCGCTTTTGATGCGGGCAAGCGGCGCCGGCTTCACCGCGCTCCTGGCCGCAGGCTCGTCGCAATAATCGCAGTTGAGATCACAGCCCGCAAAACGCACAAAAACCTGTTTTTGCCCGGCGTAAAGGCCCTCTCCCTGAACGGAGCAGAATATTTCCGATACCCGGGCGGTGATAATCATTAAATGGACATTGCCGGGTCCGGCAGTCCGGCGGCCTCAAAACCCTTAGCCCTCAGCTTGCAGGAATCACACCGCCCGCATGGCCGGAGGCCTCCCGCATAGCAGGACCAGGTATGCGCGAGCGGCGCATTCAGCCGGAGCGCAAGACGTATGATCTCTTTCTTGCTTAATTTCATAAGCGGCGTAAGCAGCTTTATCTCTTTACCGGAAGCCCCGCGCCTGGTGCCTGCTTCCACCGCCTTTTCCAGTGCCTTGTAAAACCCGGGGCGGCAGTCCGGGTAGCCGGAAAAGTCCACGACATTGGGGCCCATGACAACGGCCTCCGCGCCGATGGAATCCGCGAGCGAAACGCCTATGGAAGCGAAAACCAGATTCCTGCCAGGCACATAGGTGGACGGGATTATGTTCGCGGCACCGATCCCGGCAAGCTTCACATCCGGGAGCTTTTTTTCAGTGCCCACAAGAGAGCTTACAGCCAGCCAGGGAAACGCCAGCCTGATGCTATATAGTTTTATCCCTAAAATTCCGGCGATGCGCCTGGCACCGATGCTTTCTTTTTTATGACGCTGGCCGTAGTCAAAAAACACGGCTGAACAGCTATAGCCGCGCCTCATAGCCCAGCAAAGGGCGGTAGCGGAATCGAGCCCGCCTGAGAACAGCACTACGGCTTTTTTACGTTTACCGCGCTGCGGTAGAGATGTCGGTGGCATACTTGAACGCCATGGCGCTTATATATATTTCCTGGCCCCGGGATGCGCCCTGATCCGGATCGTTCTTCACGTCCTCTTCTGAGATGATGACACCGTCGGCGCCGGCGCCGGCGGCAAGCTGCCGCGCCAGTTTTTTCTGGCGGAGCAGGGCGGACGTATTTCCTGCGGAAAATTTCTCGCTATGGATAATGGCAATGGCGCCCCAGGGCCTGGAGGTCTCCTCCCTGGTAGAAAAAACACGCACCTCTTCCGCGGGCCTGGCGGGGAACCAGGGCCCCACCTGAATGATATCGGGTTTGGAAGCGCCGCAGGCCGTGAAGCAAAGCAGGACCGGCAGAAAAAAGCCCCGTCTCATCTGGGAGGCTCTAACCCAAGCTCCTTGCATATTTTCTTCACGGTAAAATCCGCGATCTCGGTATGCCTTGTAACCGGGATCTCCTTGCCGATAGCGGGGTTGGAAAAAACGGAGTATTTGCCGCCTTCTCTTGAAAGCGTACAGCCGTTCTGCATAAGATACCTGACCAGCTCTTTTCTTTTCATAAAAACACCTCTAACCTATAGTTGTGCCGTCTCATGAGCTATGCTCTTCAAACGGCCAGAGGCTACTAAGCTATGCTTGCGTCGATTTGAAGGCTATGCCTCTCAGACGACTGTTCATCAGACTACCTAAGCAATTCTATCAATTTAATACTTAAGGTTTTAGGGCTTATTTACGACCGCTCAGCACTTCATTATTCAGACAGCACGGGAATCGCAATCCCGGTCTAGTCCGGGTTTCTGGCCAGCCTGGAAACCAGCTTCCATGAAGCCGTGGCCTTGCCAGTTACAACCTGGACAAAAGATATGACGCCGTCTTCATTCTCAAAGACCAGCAGGCTGCGGCCGCTCTCGCTCAGCGTCCCTTTCAGCTGCCCGTATGAAGAGGGGATGCCGGCGGCGGCATTTGCTTCCCCGGAATCACGCCCGCCCTCATAGGAGGGATCCGTGATATCGTCTTCGGCTTTTGTGTCTACCATGACGCTGCCTTCACCTTCATCCTCGCCAGCTTCGGCGGTTTTTTTTCTGACAGGCGGCGCCTGTTTTTTCTCGTCCCGGGCGGCTGGCGGCTGTTTTGCCTGCGGTTTGTCGGGCGAAACGCTATCCACCGGCTTAGCCTGTGGCGCGGGAGCGTTCTTCGGCTGCTGCGCGCCTGCGGCGGCGCCAAGAGCCATGATTATGATAAGGCCGCGGATAATATTCATAGTTGCTCCTTGATATTGCGAAAACTAATTTAGCCGCCTTATTGCCACCTCTTCAGCTGAGAGTATTTCATTACGCCTTTGTAGATGGAATTAGCGCACTTTGTCCGCACCTTCTTGTCGTTCATATCTTTCTGGTCTCTGGCGTTGCTCATAAATCCCAGCTCGACAAGCACTCCCGGTGAATAGGTGCCGCGCAGCACGTAGAACGCGGCCTGTTTTACGCCCCGGTTCACGAAAGGGGTGCTCTTTTCCAGCTCTTTTGAGATAAGCCCGGCCAGCTGGCTTCCCTCGTTGAGATATTCGTTCCTGGCGAGCGAGTGGAGCAGCATCGCGGAAGGATCGCTCCCTGCGTTCTCATCCTCGAGGCCCACAACGGAGTTCTCATAGTCGGCGACTTCTGCCGCCCAGGGATCGGAAGCGTTCTCCGACATAAAATACACTTCAAAGCCTTTTTCTCGCCGGTCGCGGGAAGCGTTGGCGTGGATGGAAATAAAGATATCAGCCTTATAATCGTTGGCTATTTTGGAGCGCACATCGAGCGGGATAAAAAAATCGGACGTGCGCGTCATCAGCACATCAAAAACGTCCTCCTCCTTCAGCATATTGAAAAGTTCTTTGGCCACCAGCAGGTTGATTTCCTTTTCTTTGAGGCCAAAAGCCTTCCTGCCTCCGGCATCCTTGCCGCCGTGTCCCGCGTCAATAACTATCCGTTTACGGCTGTTCTTGTCCAATATAAATTTATCGGGGATATTCACCCCCGTAGCGGCGGGCCCCGGCGCGCAATTCTCCCCTCCCTCCGGCCCGCAGGGGGCGTTCTCAGCAGGGAGCGCCCCTGATAAAGCACCCGCCGCCGGGGCAGGCTCGTTTTCGCCGGCTGGAGGCGCCGCCGGAAGAATAATATTTACGCCGGCCTCCGGCGCGGGAACGAGCGCGGGGGAGCCGGTTATGCTCTGGGAAATGGCCCGCACGGTTTTCTCAATGTCGAAGACCAGGCGGGCGGGCCCGGATAGCTTGAAAGAGGAAACCTTTCCGAAGTTATCTCCCGGAGTCAGCACCAGGCGGACCACCTTATTCTCCTGAAAGATATCCACGCTCGTTATAACTCCGTCAGCTATGTTAATGCGGTCCTCCGCCTCAACCACGCCACCGGGCACGGTGACTGAAAAAATGTTATTGTCCTTTTGCGAGGTCTGAAAATCAAGCGGCTCATCCAGGTACACTACCAGCCTGGTCTTGTCCTTGTAAGAGAAATAATTGATGGAGCTGATATTCACCTTGCGCTGGGCCGCCAGAACTCCTGTGGCGGGATCGTATTCCAGCTTGAATCCGAAGGCCCTGGCAAAATGTTTTGAAACAAAAAAGTCAATCGTCAGGAACGCGCTGCCGCCCCGTACTATAAGAGGGTTCGGGATGGGGACGCTGGTATCGTTCAGCATAACCGAGTCCGACTTCAGAAAGAACACGATTTTGTTCCCTTTATTCTGCAGCAGCAGTTTGCCGCTGACCGGATACCAGTAGATCTTGCCGCCTATCAGTTTGGCCGCCCTGGACGCGTCCAGATAAAGCGTATCGTTAAGCTTGTAGGTGCTTATCTTCCCCGCGTAAACCCCGTTCTTCATGTAAGACAGCTCATCGACCCGGGCTTGTACAGGCGAGGACAAAGCCGCCGCCGCGATAAATCCGCACAATAGTTTTTTGATCATAAATCTCCCGTAGCACCGCCCCCTCGTCCCGGTCCTTGATCCCCGATCCTTGGTCCGTTATCCTTACTCCAGTATTATCCGATAGTCTTCCCAGGTCAGCAGGGGATCGGAAAATACACGGACGCTCCGGTGTACGTTCTTTTCGATTAGGTCCTGTTTCTTTTTCAGGATCTCCATAAGCATCGGGTGCATTACCACCCGGAGGTTTCCGCCAGGGCGGCCGAGCGTCAGGTTCTGTATTTCCCGCTGGATCTTGATCCTTATGCTCTCGCTGGACAGCACGCGCCCGGAGCCGTGGCATTCCGGACATTCTTCCGTAAGCAGGCTGAAAGTGCTTTCACGCTTGCGCTCCCTGGTCATCTCCACCAGGCCCAGGCGCGTAATGGGAAGTATCCGTATCTTGGCGCGGTCGCGCCTGACCGCGCTCTCCATCACATCCACTACTTTGTGGCGGTTGGAAGCCTTCTTCATATCTATGAAATCGATAACGATAATGCCGCCGATGTTCCTCAGCCGCAACTGCCTGGCCACCTCCTGGGCAGCCTCGATATTGGTCATAGTTACGGTTTCTTCCTGGGAACGGTTCCCTGTGAACCGGCCTGTATTCACGTCGATCGCGCAAAGCGACTCGGCTTCCTGGATGATAATGCTGCCGCCGTTGGGCAGCTCTACCTTAATCCTGCGCAGCTCCTCTATGCTTTTCTCTATATTGAAAGCCTTAAATATGGGCGTCTTGCCATCGTAATGCTTAACCCGTTCCTTAAGGTCCGGAGAGATCTTGGATACAAATTCAAGCGTGGACTCGTAATCGTCTTTGTTGTCCAGCATGTAAATCGCCACGTCGTCAGAAAGGATGTCACGGGCGACTTGCAGCGTCATATCCATATCTTTATGGAGAAGGAAAGGCGGCCGGACGGTTTCGTAATGCTTCTGAACGGAATCCCAGAACCGCATCAGGAACTTAAGCTCGCGATCAAGCTCGGCCTCGCTTGCGCCCTCCGCCTCGGTGCGCACTATACAGCCCTTCTTGCCCAGCTCATTGGCGACAGTGATTTTCCTGAGGATCTCGGAGAGACGCCTTCTTTCTTCCGGCGTTTCGATGTTTTTTGAAACGCCCACGAACTCCTGAAACGGAGTAAGCACAAGATATCTGC
>CAZPMW010000132.1:0-5794 GCA_964587805.1 uncultured Elusimicrobiaceae bacterium | reverse complement strand
CATGGCTATCCTGAGGTTCAGGGCGGCCAGGCGGTTAAGAGCCGAGAGGTTCTTAGCTATGAAATCTCTTCTCTCAAGCAGGTCCAGCGGCGGATAGCCGCACAATGCCAGCTCAGGGAATACGGCCAGCTCGGCGCCGAGGCTTTCGGCTCTCCTGGCAAAAGCCTCTATTTTCGCCGCGTTGCCGGCTATGTCTCCGACCTTGGGATTTATCTGTGCCAGAGCGATCTTCATATTGGGGTCCGTCACTACAAGTATAAGAAATATAGGCGGGAATGTAAAAAGTACATTGAGCCGGGAATATTTTCTTTTAAGACCTGCCGTACTATAACAGACAGGGATGGCACATCAGAGCTGCCCGCTTTTTGGTATCATTGATGAAATGGCGGGAAATATTTTTCGGCAGCGGCATGTTATACACGGAAAACCGGTGGACGGGCAGACGCGATGCTCCCATTATCATTCCAAGCTCGACATTGTCGCGATCAAATTCAAATGCTGCGGCAAGTACTATCCCTGCCACGCCTGTCACGAGGAAACCGCCGGACACGCGGCGGAGATCTGGCCGGAAGCGGACTGGGATGAAAAAGCGGTCCTGTGCGGCGTCTGCGGCGCCGAAATGACAATCAATGAATATCTGCGCGGAGGCGACCGGTGCGCTGCGTGCCGGGCGGCTTTTAACCCCGGCTGCCGCAGCCACCATCGCTTATATTTCGCTGTCTGAGACGAGCGATTGGGGATATCGCTTCGTTCACGATCGGAGGTAGCCGAATGCGTAAAAATACCGGACTTCGCCGCGGCGCGCGCGCCGTTCTGTCGGCTGTCATTTTTATGGCGCACCCGGCGGCGGCGATGCCTGACTCTATAAATACCGCTGAGCTTAAAACCGGATGGCTCATGGCTTCTTCACGGAACGTTCCGGAGGCCGGCAGCGCGGTCTCCCTGCCCTCATACGACGCCTCAGGGTGGTACAAAATCGCTAGCATGCCGGCTACCGTTCTGCAAATTCTTCAGGAGAACGGCGTCTATCCGAACCTTTATTTCGGCAAGAACATGATGGAAAAGGTCCCCGCGGATCTTTTTCGGCAGGACTGGTGGTACCGCGCTGTATTCGAGGCGCCGGCCGGGCACAGCCTGCGATGGCTGGTGTTCAAGGGAATTAATTATCGCGGCGAAATCTGGCTTAACGGCGAGCGCATCGCTGACAGCCGGCAGATCGCTGGCATGTATAACGAGTTCGAGCTGAACGTTACCGGCAAGGTGAAGCCAGGCGCCGGGAACGTTCTCGCCGTAAGGGTGACGCCTGAGCAGTCGCTGCAGGACATCGACGGGGTTGAGCTGGCGGATTCGTGGTTCGACTGGATAAACATGAAATATCTCGGCTTCCGGTCGCCCGACGGGAAAGTCCGCATGTCGTACGTGCCTGACCGGAACGCAGGGATATGGAAGCAGGTGTATCTGCGCTCCACTGGCGAGGTCGCGATCGGGAATCCGTACGTGGCGACGGAGCTCCCCCTCCCCGCTACCAGCCCGGCTGCGCTTACGGTCTATTGTGATCTCAGGAATGGCGGCGCGCAGCCTGTTTCCGGAACGCTATCCGGAGAGATTTACCGGGAAGGACGGCCCGCCATCGCTTTCCGGCAGGACCTGACGCTGGGTCCGAATGAGGCGCGCGAAGCCGTGTTTTCCCCGGAGGCCTTTCCCCAGCTGGCGCTGAAAGATCCAGACCTGTGGTGGCCCTATCAATGGGGCCCGCCGAACCTGTACCGCCTGAAGCTGGAATTCAGGATCGCAGGCGCGGTTTCCGATTCAGCCGGTATCCGCTTCGGAGTGCGCAAGATCACCAGGCATCGCGATTCGGACGTTCAGTTCCCCGAGCTCGGCGGCGGAGGAAATTTCTATCTGAAGGTCAACGGAATTGATTTTCTGGCCCGCGGCGCCGTGTATCAGCCGGACCTGCTGTTCAGATACGACGAGGAGCGCGAGGCGGATATTCTCCGGTATGTGAAGGACATGGGTCTCAACCTTCTGCGGTGGGAATCGAAACTCTCAAGCGAACATGTTCTTGACCTTACCGATCAGGAAGGCATTCCGGTGATGCTGGGCTGGATGTGCTGCAACCAGTGGGAGAAATGGAGCCAGTGGGACGCGGAGGACCACAGAGTGGCGCGTGAAAGCCTGCGCGCCAGGATACGCGGGCTGAGGCCGCATCCTTCGGTTTTTCTCTGGGCCAACGCTAGCGACGGCCTGGCGCCGCCGGATGTCCTCGGCGATTACCATGACATCCTGAGCGAGCTGCGCTGGCGGAACCCTGTCGTGGATACCGTCTCTTCGTTCGGCAGAGGTCCGGACGGGAAGGTTGTCTGGGACGGCATACGCATGGAGGGACCCTACACCTGGCGTCCCCCGACCTACTGGTTCAGCGGGCGCTATAAGGGAAGCGTCGGCTCATGCGCCGAACAGGGCGACAACGAAAGCATCCCCGTTTACGCCAGCCTGAAAAAATTCATCCCCGCCGACCGTCTGTGGCCCGTCAATGACTGGTGGTACTATCACGCCGGGTCGGCCGAGGGCAACAATACGCTGGCCAGCATCACCCAGGTCCTGGACAGGCGCTACGGCCCGTCGAACAGCGCAAAAGAGTTTTCGGAGAAGGCGCAGATGGCCCACTACGAAAGCACCAGAGCGCAATTTGAAAGCTTCGCCGCCAGCGGGTGGAGCGATCACAAGATGACGATTTACTGGATGCTCAACAGCCAGTGGCCCTCGTTCTTCGGGCATATCATTGACTACTACCTGGCTCCCGGCGGCGCGTACTTCGGAGCCAAGAAGGGCCTGCGGCCTGTCAGCGTAGTGTACGACCACTACGCGACCGGAGATAAAAAGACCGCCAGGATCCGGGTGGTGAATCAGACGCTGCAGGCGCTGTCCGGCCTGAGCGCGTCAGTCCAGTTCATCAATACCGATGGCGAGGTTAAGTACGCTGATAAGAAAACACCCCTGGCAGCCGGGCCGCTGTCTTCCGTTCTGGCGCTGGAAGCGCCGCGCATTCAGGGCCTCGGTCCGGCTTTTTTCATCCGCTGCCGTCTTAACGACAGCTCCGGCAATTTGCTGGCGGATAACGTCTATTGGCAGTCCGCCGTGGACGATGAAGTCGGCCCTCCGGAGAACGACAACGCTTTCGCGCTCTCGCAGGAGAGCTGGGCGGACCTGACCGCTCTGAACAGTATGCCGCCGGCCGATGTGGAGGCCAGCGGCGCTCTGCGAACCTCCGGGGGCTGGGCGACCGCGACTGTGCGGCTGAGCAACCGGTCAAAGGGTCCGGCCTTCTTTTTAAGGGCGGAGATCGTGAACGGACCTGACGGCGAGGAGATCCTGCCGGTCACCTGGGATGACAACTATGTGACCATTTTCGGCGGCGAGTCCAGGGTTTTGGAGGCCAGGTATAAAATCAGCGGCGCCTCCGGCAAAGCAATATCGCTTCGCCTGCAGGGCCGCAACCTCCCTGTTCGCGTGATAAGGCTGAACTGACATCCCTGACCGGCTCTTATTCATGGATCTGGCGGGCCGGACTCCGGACAGAGCCGGGCGCGGCGTTGAACGACGCCTGTTAATATGATAATATTAAAAAGTAGAAAGAAATCCTGCTCCAATGCGTGCGCGGGTGCCATGCGGAGACCTGTGGTCACCGGACGGCCTGAGAGGGCGGGAAAAGAAACGCCGGACAAAACTAAGAGGAGAACATAATGCTTAACGTATCAATGAAGACAATGCTGGAAGCGGGAGTACATTTCGGTCATCAGACCTACAGATGGAACCCCAAGATGGCCCGTTACATATTCGGAGAGAGGAACGGGATACATATCCTTGACCTGCAGAAAACCGTCAAGGAACTGAAAAAGACATACGCTTTTATGAAGGATTCCGCGAAAGAGGGCAAAAAATTCCTTTTTGTCGGCACCAAAAAACAGGCGAAGGACATCGTAAGGGAAGAGGCCCAGAGAGCCGGCGTCCCCTGCGTGTATGAGAAATGGCTGGGCGGCACGCTTACCAATTTCGAGACCCTGAAGAAATCCCTCAAGCGGTTCGACGAACTGGAACGCCTGGAGAACGACGGGCTGTTCCGCGTTATGTCGAAGAAGGAAGTTTCCCGGCTGACCAAGGAAAAAAACCGCCTTATCAAGCTGCTCACCGGCATACGCGAGATGAAAACTCTTCCGGATATAATGTTCATAGTCGATCCCGTGGAAGAGGGCGGCGCCCTGAGCGAGGCCAGAAGGCTGCGCATCCCCGTGGTCGCCATCTGCGACACGAATTGCGATCCGGACGTTCTGGATTGGGCGGTGCCAGGCAACGACGACGCCGCCCGCTCCATCAGGCTTTTCTGCGCGGCTATGGCCGACGCGGTTATTGAAGGGCGCGCCGAAGCCG
Organism: uncultured Elusimicrobiaceae bacterium; assembly: GCA_964587805.1. GTDB lineage: Bacteria > Elusimicrobiota > Elusimicrobia > Elusimicrobiales > UBA9959 > YA12-FULL-51-18. The sequence continues at coordinate 1,363 of CAZPMW010000132.1, read as the reverse complement.
ACGCGGCCGATGCCGCGGCGCAGCAGGCCGAGGCCCTCCAGGAAGAACAGCAGGCGGCTGATGTCTCCCAGCAGGCTGAGAACCAGAGCACGGCGCCGGAAGCCGCCGCTGAAACCGTAAGAACAGAAGAATAAGGCACAGAGAAAAGAAACGGGTTCAATACCTTTGGGGATGCTTCCGCGCCAGGGGGTTCAGCGTAGCGACTGAGCCTGGCGAAGGAAGCAAGCGCGGAAGGGGGACTTAGTCCCCCTCCGGGCGCACCGGGCCGGTTCCTTTAGAGGCCCGGCGATAATTAGCCCCGAGCATTAAGCGAGGGGTGCGACAGAAGAGGAGAATTTTATGAGCGCTATAACCAGTGAGCAGGTGATGTCGTTAAGAAGTCAGACCGGAGCCGGCGTGATGGATTGTAAGAACGCCCTGAAGGAATCAGAGGGCGATCTGTCCAAAGCAGTTGAATTCCTCAGGAAAAAAGGGCTGGCCGGGCTGGCCAAGCGGGCCGGCCGCCTCATGAAAGAAGGCGTCGTGGCGGTCAAAGTCTCTCCGGATTCCGGAGTCCTGGCCATGGTGGAGATAAACTGCGAGACCGATTTCGTCGCGAAGAACCCGGAGGTCCGATCCCTGGCGGACGGGCTGGCGGCGCAGATGCTGGGTGACGCCTCCGTGTCCAACCCGGCCGAGGATGAAAAAAGCAAGGAAAAACTGCAGGCCCTGGCTATTAAAATGGGCGAGAATATGCAGATACGCCGGGGCACGGCCTACCGCGCCGGGGCTAAAACGGTTGTCAACTACTACATCCATTCCGACTTCAAGAAGGGCGCCGCGGTGGAGCTCTCTTTCGACGGGGACGCCGGCGCCGCAAAAGACGCGCTTATGTCGCTCGCGAGGGAATTGGCCATGCAGAGCGTGGCCATGGGTCCGAAGTGGCTGCGCAGGGAAGACGTTCCTGCCGACCTCATAGAGAAGGAAAAAGAGATATATAAGGCAGGCCCGGCCGCCGCCGGCAAGACCGGCGTTGCGCTGGAAAAGATGCTGGTCGGCCGCGTTAACAAGTTCTATCAGGAGGCTTGCCTTCTGGAGCAGGCTTCCATACGCGATCCCAAACTGACCGTGGCGCAGACGGTTAAAAACCATTCCGAAAGCCTGAAAGGCGATATCCAGGTCAGGAAGTTCGACTGCTACGTGGTAGGCGTGGAATAGATGTATAAGCGGGTCCTGCTCAAATTATCCGGCGAAGCGCTTTCCAAGGGCGGAGACGGGCGGTCCATAAGCCCCTCCGCGCTTACTTTCATTTCCGAGGAGATACGAAGAGCTCTTCAACCGGAAGTGCAGCTTGCCATAGTCGTGGGCGGCGGGAATATCTGGC
>CAZPMW010000131.1:0-5818 GCA_964587805.1 uncultured Elusimicrobiaceae bacterium | reverse complement strand
TCAGCCACGCGGGCTGGCGGGGGCGCCACAGGCCTATCCGCTTTTATCGTTCTATTTATTTATGTAAAATCATTAATGTCGTGCGCGTCCGGGGGAAGCCCTTCAAGCTTACATATGTCAAAAAAAAACAGGCTTAAAAAGAAAGAGGCTGAGGCCGCAGCCATCTCGGGCTTGGATGCTTCGCCGTCAGGCATGTTTAGATTCGCGCCCGGGCTGTGCTTCGCGGCTCTTCTGGCCTGGTTCTTTATCGTCTACAGGAACTATCTTCCTTCCCATCCTCTCGCCGCCCTGGCCGCAGGTATCTCCGGAGTTAATTTTCCGGCCGCACTTTCGGGCTTTCTCGGCGTTCTGCCGTCTAATACCCTGAATTTGCTGTTCCTGGCTTTGTTGCTGGTCTTGTCCTGCGGCCTGGGCGGCGGCTTGCTCTCGCTTTTCGGTTTATCCGTCCCGGCCGGTGAGCGTTTTATTTTCTCCATCGGGCTCGGTTTCGGGGCTATCGCCTATATAATGCTGCTGCTGGGGGCTCTGGGCGCGCTGAATAAAAGCCTTATCCTTCCCGTGTTTCTGCTGGGCAGCGCCGTCTCGGCGTATACGATCAGGCTATGGGCCTTCAGAGCGGAAGGGCTGAGAGCAGAGCTCGCTGAGTTGTGGCGGCTAAGCCTTGCGTGGAAAGCGCTGGCTTTGCTGGGGGCCCTGTTCTGCTTTTTGAATATTGTGATGGCTTTTGTGCCGGAAACTTTTTACGATTCGCATGTTTACCACCTCGCTGCCCCCGGTTACTACCTGCTGAAAAACAGCGTCCTTCCCATGCGCTTCCTCAGCCACTCAAATTTCCCGCTAAACCAGTCGATGATATATGCCCTGGCTCTCGCTCTGGGCAACAGCGATACGCTGGCCAAGCTTATTCACTGCTTAATGGGCCTGCTAACCGTGCTGCTTATATACCTTTCGGTTAAGAGATTTTATAACACTAAGACGGCCCTGCTTTCAGCCGTGATCTTCTGCTCCACTCCTATCTTCGCCATTAATTCATGGACCTGCGGCAACGACGTGGGGTTAACGTTCTTTTTCACCCTGGCTTATGTGTCTTACCTCGGCTGGCTTCAGACCGGCGGGATCGGGGCATTCGCGCTGCTCTCTGTCTTCTCAGGGATTGCGGCGGGGACTAAGTATACGGCGGCTTTTTCAATAGCAGGTTTAGCCGTGGCTGTGACGATCCGCCAATGGCGCGCTTCCGGGCTTGTAAGCGCTGTGAAAAAGACCGCCCTGTATTCCGGGATCGTTTTTTTATTCCTGCTGCCCTGGCTGCTGAAAAATTATATTTTCACACGCAATCCTTTTCAGCCTTTCTTCTTTGGGGCGTTGGGCGGAGAGAACCTTAAGTTGGTGAGCGGCGGCACAGGCGGCGTGTTGAACACGCCGCAGAACCTGTTCAGCTTCAATATAACCGGCTTTCTGGCTTCCCCCTGGATGCAGACGATTAATGGAGTGGATTCACTTACGTTTATCGGCCCGGTTTTCCTGCTGCTTCTGCCCTGCCTGCTGTTTCTCAGGAGAACGGACAGACTTATCAAGCATTCGCTCGTACTGTTTTCCGCGGGATACGCGGCCTGGTACCTCGGCACCCACGCGTACAGGTACATGCTGCCGCTTTTTGTCGCGTTCTCAGTTTGCCTGGGCTGGGCCGCCTGCTTCATTACGGAACGTTTTAAGGCTTTTAAGCTACTGTTGACGGCCATGCTTGTAATTAATTTTGCGGCGGTGTTAACTATGGCAATCGCTCTCGGGCTCGACGCGTTCTTCGCCAAAGGCGTGTCCAGGGATGAATTCCTGTCCGTTTCCCAATCTTCCTATCCCAATCCCCCGTACGCGGCGATTGAATGGAGCAATAAGAATCTGCCACAGGACGCCAGGGTGTTGTTTATCGGTGAAAGCAGGCCGTTCCGGATGGAGCGGGATTTCCTTTCTTATTCCGTAGAGACCAACGCGCAGCCGCTGATGGCGTATCTGCGGAAATCAAAAAGCGCTGACGGTCTTTTCGCCGCGCTGCGCGAAGAAAAATTTACGCACATGCTGATCAATTACAGGGAAGCAGTCAGGAACCACGGCCCGTACGGGGACCTGGATTGGACAAAAAACGAACGGGAAATATTTGACGGATTCTGGAAGAAACACGTCAGGCAGGAATATTTTAAGGAAGGAGTTTATGTCTACACCCTTCTGGCAGCCGGAGCCGGAGCGCCCGCTCCTAACATCCTGGAGGGGCTGGAGACAGAGGGATGGAGAGAGGGAAGCCTGCTGAAGGTCTTCTCCTCTAACAGAATGTGGGCGGCCTGCCTGGACGAGTACGAGATGTACGGTCGCTACGGCTATGACGTGCGCAAGCAAATGGCTTTTTATAAAGAGCTTCTGGCGAAAGGATGACGAGCGGGGGAAATTATGACTTTAATCAAAAGTAAGATTCTTGTTACCGGTTCCGGCGGCCTGATCGGCAGCGAAGTCGTTTCCTATTTCGCCGACAGGGGCCATGACCTGCACGGCATTGATAACAATATGCGGGCGGATTTTTTCGGTCCGGCCGGGGATACGGTGTGGAGACAACGCGAGCTGAGCGCGAAATACCGCAACTACAGGCACTATAATCTGGACATAAGGGACAGAGCGGCGGTGCTGCAGTGCCTGCAGGAGCTGAAGCCTGACGCTGTTGTGCACGCCGCCGCGCAGCCTAGCCACGACCTGGCGGCGTCGCGGCCATACGATGATTTTGACGTGAACGCCGTTGGCACCATGAATATGCTTGAAGCCGTGCGAAAGCACGCGCCCGAAGCGGTTTTTATCTACACCTCCACGAATAAAGTCTACGGGGATGCGCCTAACCGGATCAGGCTCGTTGAGCTTGAGAAGCGGTGGGACTACGCTGATGAGAAGTTCAGGGAAGGGATAGCCGAGGATTTTACCATCGACCAGTCCAAGCATTCCATCTTCGGCGCTTCCAAAGCCGCGGCGGATATCATGGTGCAGGAATACGGCAGGTATTTTTCAATGAAAACCTGCTGCCTCCGCGGCGGCTGTCTGACGGGACCGAATCATTCCGGAGTGGAGCTGCACGGGTTTTTAAGCTACCTGATCAGGGCGAATATGGAGGGCCGCGTCTACAGGATCTACGGCTACAAAGGCAAGCAGGTCCGGGATAATATCCATTCCCTGGACGTGGCCAGGCTGATCGAAGCTTTTATCTCCGCGCCCAGAATAGGCGAAGTGTACAATCTCGGCGGCGGCCGCGGGAACTCCTGCTCCATACTGGAAGCTTTTGAGATGGCCGGGGCGGTCACAGGGAAAAAAATGAAGTACGAGTATGTGGACAAGAACCGCGAAGGCGATCATATCTGCTACCTGTCCGATCTGCGAAAGATCAAGTCGCACTATCCCGGCTGGGATATCACCATTCCCCTCTCCCGGATCTTCAGCGAAATTGCGGAAGCGTGGGAAAAGAGGGGGCTGAAAGAATGAGAGCTCTGATAACCGGAATATGCGGGTATGTCGGGAGCAGGGTCGCGGCCAGGCTCGTCGAGTCCGTCCCGGGCCTGAAAGTTTACGGGGTGGACAACCTGTCAAGGCGCGGCTCGGAAAGCAATCTCGCGTTCCTGGCTGGCCTGGGAGCGAAAGTAATGCACGGCGATGTCAGGCTCCAGGACGATATCAGCGCTCTGCCGGTGGCGGACTGGGTCATAGACTGCGCGGCCAATCCCTCGGTGCTGGCCGGAGTGGGCCCGGCGGGCGACGTTACCTCCGCCCAGCTTGTCGGCAGCAACCTGACCGGAACGCTGAATCTGCTTGAGTACTGCAAGAGGCATAAAAGCGGGCTGATCCTCCTCAGCACCAGCAGGGTCTATTCCGCCAAGGCGCTGAACGCGCTGAAGCTTGCCGAGACGTCCACGCGCTTTAAGCCCGCCGGCCGCACCTTTGCGCCCGGCTTTTCCAGACACGGGGTTTCGGAGCTATTTTCCACTGAGCCACCGCTTTCGCTGTATGGCGCCACCAAGCTTGCATCCGAGATAATGGCGCTGGAATACGCGGAAGCTTTTGATTTTCCTCTGTGGATAAACAGGTCCGGCGTTATAGGCGGCCCGGGGCAGTTCGGGAAGGCGGATCAGGGGATATTTTCATTCTGGGCCTGCTCACGCGCGCTGGGCCGGCCGCTTAAGTTTATCGGGTTCGGCGGAAAGGGCAAACAGGTCCGTGACTGCGTGACGGCGGAGGATGTGGCCAGTCTGCTGCTTAAGCAGATGAAGCGCCCGGATATGAAAGCCCCGAAAATAATCAATATCGGCGGCGGCGCGGCAAATGCGGTATCGCTCCGCGAATTGGACGATTTTTGCCGCGACTTCTTTCAGACGCGGGAGCTTACCGGCAGCGTGGCCGCCTCGCGGCCTTACGACGTCCCGTACTACGTCAGCGACTTCCGTCTGGCGGAAAAATACTGGGACTGGAGGCCGTCGCGCAGCCGGGAGGGCCTGCTTCAGGATATCTGCTGCTGGGCCCGGGACAACAGTGAAGCCGTAAGTAAATGGTGAGGCGCGTGGAACGGCAATAAATGAAAATCTTCCTGTTTAACCCCCTCTACTCGTTTCCCATGGACGGGAAGCGGGAAAAATATTATATACGCTCCGGTTCGCGCTGGCCGCATTCGGGGATAAAACGCAAAGGTTCCCTTCCCCATTACCTTCCCTTCCCGTTCTTTCTGGCTTACGCCGCCGCCTGGCTCCGGAAAGAAGGCTTTCAGGTCGTCACCTGCGATTGCGTGGCTCTGGATATGCCGCTGAACGGTCTGCTGGCTCTTATGGAAGAGGAGCGGCCTGACGTCCTTTTTTTTGAAACAGCCACCCCCACTATAAATTTAGATACGGACCTGGCAGGGAAAATAAAGCAGCGGCTTGGTCGCTCGATCCTGATCCTGGGCGGACCTCACAGCAGCGTTTATCCGGATGAGCTGCTATCTAAAAGCGCGGAAATAGATTTCGTGCTCATCGGAGAATACGAAGAGTCATTGCTAGAGCTGTGCAGGACGCTGCGTGATAATCTTCCGGTTCCTGCCGTTAAGGGCGTCGCTTACCGCGACGAGGGCGTGGCTAAATTAACCGGGCCGAGGGGATTGATCGATCCCCTGGATAAGCTGCCGGAGCCGGCCTATGACATGTTCCCCTCCTCCAGGCAGCCGGATCCAGGCGTCTATTGGGACGGTTTCTGCCAGCACAGGCCGGCCCTCCAGATGCACGCCTCCCGGGGCTGCCCTTACAGGTGTAATTTCTGCCTGTGGAACCAGGTGATGTACGGTGGCGGAAAGTACAGGACCTTCCCGCCAGAGCGCGTGGCGGCGGAGATGGTGCGGCTGGCCGCCCGCTACGGCGCTCGGGAAATATACTTTGACGATGACGACTTCACTATAAGCCGCGCGCATGTTGAGGCTATATGCCGCGCCCTGCTGTCCTCCGGCGCGGGGCTTAAATGGTCCTGCATGGGCGACGCTATCAATCTCAGCGAGGACCTGGTGGCCCTGATGGCGCGGAGCGGCTGCGTCGGCATTAAATTCGGTGTGGAGACCGGCAGCCCCAGGATGCTGAAGGACCTGGGGAAACCTGTCGACCTTGACAGGGTCAAGGATATGGCGCGCTGGTGCGCCGCCCATAAGATAAAGACGCACGCCACCTTTTCGCTCGGCCTTCTGAACGAGGACGCGCAGAGCGCTGAGGAGACGCTCTCGTACCTGGAAGGCCTGGATGTTGATACCATACAGGTCAGCATCTGTACCCCTTTTCCG
>CAZPMW010000130.1:0-5918 GCA_964587805.1 uncultured Elusimicrobiaceae bacterium | reverse complement strand
CCTGGGCGCGATGGAACGGCTGGACATGATGCTCAACGACTCGATGTACGGCATTCTGTTCCGGGACATCAACATGTACCGCACTTTCACTGACCAGTTCTTCTCCCGCATGATCAACACGGCGGCCGACATCATAATCAACACCGGAGAGGACAATTACCTCACCACCTCCGACGCGGTGGAGAAAGCGCATACCGTCCTGGCCTCCCCGCTGATAAACGAGAAATTCGCCGCCAGCGCCGGCATGCCCAACCGCCTGATGGGCCTCGGACACGCCTTCGAGATAGACCCGCAGGTCAGGAACGGCTTCCTCTACGAATATGCGCAGGCGCTGATGGCCCGGGAGATCTTCCCGGAACACCCGCTGAAGTACATGCCCCCTACGAAGTTCATGACAGGGGACATCTTCAAGGGCCTCGCGATGAACACGCTGTTCAACTTCGTCAGCAAGGCCACAGGACAGGGCATAGCCCTGCTGGGCATGCTGACCGAAGCTATCCACACCCCTTACCTGCAGGACAGGCACCTCGCCATAGAGAACGCGCTGTACGTGCACAACACCATGGCGGATTTCATCGGCGAGATCGAATTCAAGAAAGAAGGTGTCATGGCCCGCCGCGCCCGCCAGGTGCTGGACGAGACCATAGCGATGATGACGGATATAAAGAAGCGCGGCCTGATGACCGCCATCGAAACCGGGATGTTCGCCGAGATAAAACGGCCCCGCGACGGCGGCAAAGGCTTAGACGGCGTTTATGAAAAGAGCGCGGAGTATTTCAATCCGGTGGAGATCTACCTGAAGAAGAAGCTGAAGATAGCGAAGCGCTGAGCTGCAGGGAGAACTTTTATGATCATTAAACCATACGGCGATACTTCCAACGACGGAGCGATACAGCTTGCCTTCACGCTGCCGGTAAAGAACTGAGGCCGCGCCAAGGAAGCGGCCAGGCTGTACGTACAGAAGCTCGGCTTCCGCACGGTGGATGTGGTGCACGCCGCGGCCCTCTCAGAGGAGTTCACCTTCTTCGTGGCCTACGGCAAGACCGAGGTAGGAATAGATTACGACAAGGTGGAATACGCAGAGGCCGTCGACAAATACATGTCCATGGATGAGATCAACGCCTTCATAAAGACCGTTTTCAGGCGGAAGATAGTCATAGTCGGCGCCTGCTCCGGCACCGATGCGCATACCGTGGGCATAGACGCAATCATGAATATGAAAGGCTATAACCACCACTTCGGGCTCGAGCGCTATCCGATGATAGAGGCCTTCAACCTGGGCTCGCAGGTGCCCAACGCCAAACTGCTGGACTACGCCCGTAAAGTTAAAGCTGACGCGGTGCTGGTTTCGCAGATAGTGACGCAGAAGGACGTGCACATCAAGAACCTGACCGAGCTGATAGAGCTGGCCGAGGCGGAAAAAGTGCGCGGAAAAATGCTGCTGGTGATGGGCGGGCCGCGCGTCAACAACAAGCTGGCCAAGGAACTGGGTTATGACGCCGGCTTCGGCACCGGCACCTACGCAGAGCACGTGGCGACTTTCGTGGTTAAGAAGCTTCAGGAGCGGCTGGCGAACGCCGGGTAAGTTCCGGCCGGCACAGCGGATTCAGCGGTTAAATGAAGAATAAGGAGCATGAAATGGCTGAGCACCTCAAACTGGACAATTCGGAAAGACTTTACAAAGAGGCGCAGGAACTGATCCCCGGCGGCATGATGGGCATACGAAGGCCGTATAACTTCGTGCCCGGCGAGTACCCTGTGTTTTTCTATTCCGCCAAGGGCGGCAAGGTCACTGACGTAGACGGCAACGAATACATCGACATGCTCTGCGCCTACGGCCCGATAATAATCGGCCACCGCGAGCGCGAGATTGACGCCGCCGTCATAAAGCAGATAAAAGAAAAGGGCTTCTGCATGTCCATAGTGCAGGAAATCCAGAACACCTTGGCCAAGAAAGTCATTTCGCTGGTGCCTTCCGCAGAGAAGGTGGTTTTTACAAAGACCGGCTCAGACTCCACCACGCTGGCTACCCGCATAGTCCGCGCCTTCACCGGCAAGCCCAAGATCATACGTTGCGGCTACCACGGCTGGGCGGACTGGTGCGTGGAGGGGAAAGGCGGCGTGCTGCCCAAGACCTACGAGGACACGCTGGAGTTCGAATACAACAATCTTCAGCAGCTCGAGGACCTGCTGAAGGCCAATTACGGCCAGGTCGCCGGCATCATATTAACGCCGGTGGGCCACCCCAACGCGCACGAAGTCGAGATGCCCGGCCCAGGCTTCCTCGAAGGCGTAAAGAAGCTGGCCGAGCAGCACGGCGCCGTGCTTATCTTCGACGAGATCCGCACCGGCTTCCGCGTAACGCTGGGCGGCGCGCAGAAACTCTTCGGCGTGACCCCCCATATGTCCGTATTCGGCAAGGCCATGGCCAACGGCTACGAGATAAGCATGGTGGTCGGACGAAAAGACATCATGGATGTGCTGATCAGCAAGGCCTTCGTCAGCTCCACCTACTTCAACAACACGCTGGCCATGGTGGGCTCGCTTAAGACCATAGAGATGCTGGAGCGGGACAACATCCTGGACGTCATAGCCAGGCGCGGTCAGGCCTTCTGCAAAAAGGTGCGCAAACATGTTAAAGCCAGCGGCGTGCAGTGCAAGTTCACAGGCGAGCCGTGGATGCCCTATATCACCTTCGATAAGGACGAGACGGGCCGCTACAAAAAAGTGCGCGTGGCTTTCTACACCCAGTTGATCCGCCGCAAGGTCTTCCTGCAGCCCTACCATCACGGCTATATCTGCTACCGGCATTCCGCGAAGGACCTGAACTACGCGGCCGATATGATAGCCGAGTCGCTGGAAGAGGCTAAGAAACTGTCATAAGGGATTGTTCCGGTATAGCTTCAGCCTAAGGAGAATAATATGCAGAAAGATGTTTTCATAGTAGACGGTTTGAGAACGGCGATAGGCAATTTCGGCGGGACGCTCGCCAAGCACACCAGCGTGGAACTCGGCAAGCTGGTGCTTTCGGAATTGATAAAGAAGACCAGGCTCAACCCGGACGACGTGGATGAAGTCATCCTGGGCAATATACTCCAGACCGCGCAGGGCCAGAACATCGCCCGCCAGGTGGCAATAGGCGCGGGCCTGCCCAAAGAGAAAACCGCCATGACCATCAATATGGTCTGCGGCTCAGGCCTCAGGGCAGTAGCGCTGGCCGCGCAGGCCATAAAGGCGGAAGACGCCGGGCTGATCATAGCAGGCGGCACGGAATCCATGAGCAACGCCCCTTACGCCCTGAAAAGCGCGCGATTCGGCTACAAGATGGGCGGCGGCGAGCTTATAGACACCATGATAACCGACGGACTGTGGGATATTTTCAACGATTATCATATGGGCGTCACTGCGGAGAACCTGGCCGCGAAGTACGGCCTCACCCGCGAAATGCAGGACCAGTTCGCCGTGGACTCGCAGAACAAAGCCGAGAAAGCCACCAGCGAAGGAAAATTCAGGGACGAGATAGCGCCAGTCGTTATCCCGCAGAAAAAGGGCGACCCGGTGGTCTTCGACAAGGATGAGTTCATAAAGAACGGGACCACGCTGGAGAAGATAGCCAAGCTGCGCCCGGCGTTCAAGAAAGACGGCACGGTTACCGCGGCCAACTCCTCCGGCATCAACGACGCCGCCGCCGCACTCGTAGTTTCTTCCGGAGAGATGGTAAAGAAATACGGCTGGCAGCCGGCAGCCAGGATAGTTTCTTACGGATACCACGGCACCGATCCCGCCGTCATGGGCATCGGCCCGGCAGGCGCCGTGCGCCTGGCGCTTAAAAAAGCCGGCTGGAAAGTGTCCGACCTGGAGCTCATAGAGGCCAACGAAGCCTTCGCCGCGCAGTCCCTGGCCGTGGCGAAAGAGCTGGAATTCAACCCGGCTATAGTCAACGTCAACGGCGGCGCCATCGCCCTGGGCCACCCGATAGGCGCCAGCGGCGCCCGGATACTGATAACCCTGCTGCACGAGATGAAGCGGCGCAACTCGAAAAAAGGCCTGGCGACGCTGTGCGTCGGCGGCGGCATGGGCGTGGCGCTGTGCGTAGAGCGCTGAGAGAGGCGGGCAGCGGTATAAATGCCCGGCTTTTTTTGATATACTTTTTAAGAAGCGTTACGCACCACGCGCGACTTCCGGCAGCCCGACAAGGCCTTTAGCGCTGAACCAGCAGCACAGCCGAGCCAGCCCGCCGCGCACGATACAAACCGGAGGTACTATGCCAAAGATGGAAGTGATTGTAGCTAAGTGCAAAGGCTGCTACCTATGCGTGCAGGTCTGTCCGAAAAAATGTATTGAAAAATCCGATACATTCTCCCCGACCGGTTACTACCCGGCCAAAGACTCCAGAGAGGGCTGCTGCATAGCGTGCCAGAGCTGCGCCCGCATCTGCCCCGACCTGGCCATAAACGTATATAAATAAGGAGCCTTAACATGGCGGAAAAAAAATTAATGAAAGGCAATGAAGCGCTCGCCGAGGGCGCCATAAGGGCCGGCTGCAGGTTTTTTGCGGGCTACCCGATAACCCCGCAGAACGAGATCCCGGAGTATATGTCCTGGCGCATGCCTCAGGCAGGCGGGGCCTTCGTTCAAGCCGAATCGGAAGTTTCGGCCATCAACATGGTCTATGGCGCCGCCGCTACCGGAGGGCGCTGCATGACCTCCTCGTCGAGCCCGGGCATAAGCCTTAAGCAGGAGGGCATCTCCTACTGCGCCGGCGCGGACCTCCCTCTCCTTATAGGCAACGTCATGCGCGGCGGCCCGGGCCTGGGCAATATCGCCGGTGCGCAGGGTGATTACTGGCAGGCCACTCGCGGAGGGGGGCACGGCGACTACCGCACCTTCGTCATGGCGCCGAACTCGGTGAGCGAAATGGCCAACTTTCCGCACAAATGTTTTGAGGTGGCCTGCAAGTACCGCCTGCCCTCAATGATCCTCGCCGACGGCATAATCGGCCAGATGATGGAGCCGGTGGAATTCACCGCCCCCGAGATAGACCCCAAAAGTCTGACTGAACCTGCCTGGGCGCTGGGCGTCAACAAAGGCCGCGCCAAGCGCATAGTAAAATCCTACGACCTGCGCGAAGGCTTTCTGGAAAAGATGGTGCTTGAGCGGGTCAAGCGCTATAATGAACTTGAGAAGAACGAGGCGCTGTACGAGGAGAAGATGCTGGACGACGCGGACATAGCGATAGTAGCCTACGGAACCTCCGCCCGCGTCTCCGTGGCCGCCATGAAGCTGGCCCGGGAGCGCGGCCTGAAAGTGGGCCTGTTCCGCCCCATCACGCTGTGGCCTTTCCCGAAAGCCCGCCTTGCCGTGCTTTCCGCGCGCATCAAAAAATTCCTGGCCGTGGAGATGAGCCTTGGCCAGATGGTGGAGGATGTTCAGCTGGCCGTGAACGGCAAGGCCGAAGTCCACCTCCACGCTAAACCCGGGGCCGCGGTAATGACCGCCGACGAAGTCTATAAGACCCTGGAAACCATACTGAAAAAGGGGGCCAAGGAATATGCAGCTGCTAAATAAAAGGCCGGAATCTCTGATTGACGTCCCCATGCACTACTGTCCCGGCTGCGGCCACGGCATAATCCACCGCGTCACGGCGGAGGTAATGGACGAGCTCGGCATACGCGCGCGCACTATCGGCGTCGCCCCGGTAGGCTGCGCGGTATTCGCCGACACTTATTTCAACTGCGATATGATCCAGGGCCCGCACGGCAGAGGCCCGGCCGAGGCCACCGGAATAAAGCGCTCAAAGCCGGACGCCATCGTCTTCTCATATCAGGGGGACGGAGATCTGGCCTCCATCGGCATGGCCGAGATCGTGCACGCGGCTATCCGCTCCGAGAACATAACCGTAATTTTCGTGAACAACG
>CAZPMW010000129.1:1922-5975 GCA_964587805.1 uncultured Elusimicrobiaceae bacterium | reverse complement strand
AACGGCACCGCCCAATATCGCTCCTCAGGGCCGGCTGAAGAGACGTAGCGTGCAAAAGCGGAGAACAGAACGACAAAGAGCCAGATGTAGATGCCCAGGCCCAGAACGCCGGTCTGCGAGAACATCTCCAGGATCTCATTGTGCGCGTTATTCGCGTGCGTACGCAGGCTGCGGATATCGGGGAAATGGACTAAAAGCGGGCCCTGGTAGAACGGGTAGAAATTCTCGAACAGTCCCCAGCCTTTGCCCAGCAGCGGACTTTCAAGGCCCATTTGCCAGGCGCAGGTCCAGATCAGCAGGCGCTGATGGAAAGATGAATAGATCTTTTCCGGTGCGGCCCCGAGCGAAAGAGCGGAGACGGACGCTATTCTGCCTGAGCCCTCGCTCAGGCGGTCGGCTAATCCCGAGCTGAACGGCTTGAGCGATTGCGCCGGCCACAGCAGAAGGAGCAGGAGAGCCGCAGAGAAGAACCATTTAAGGAATTTTCTATCCTCGTTAAACTTAAGCCGGTATTCCTTAAACGCGAAAACGAAAGCAACGGCCGCCGCCCCGCCGATCCATGAAGAACGGGTCAGGCTGGCCATCAGCATGGCTTCATATGACAGGAACATAAAGCCGTAGAGCAGGCGCTGGGACGGCCTTCGCGCGGCCAGCAGGTAGGACAGAACAAACGGGAGCAGCAGCACCAGATAAGACGATATGAAGTTCGGATTGCCGAAAGTTGATACGGAGCGGTTCCCGTACGGGCTAAGAAGGCGTGGCCAGATCAGCTCTATCCCGAAATACTGCAGCGCCCCGTAACAGGACGCCAGCGCGGCCACTGACATGATCAGATGCAGAAAATCCTCTTGGTTAAAGCGGCGCACCAGATACATGGCGGCCGCTATCCCGGCAAGCCAGAGAAACCCGCCGTAGGGGTCCCAGAAACTCGCCATCAGGCCCGCCCCTGAGGGCGGCGTCTTCAGCTCCTGGAACAGGAGCCAGGCCCCGCCCCACAATGTTATAAAGGCCAGCCAGCCGTACGCGGATTGCCGCTCGGGAGTGGCATCAAACGGAACCTTCTGCGCAAGCAGGAACACAAGCGCGCAATTGACCGCCGTGAACATGCCGGCGCGAGTGAATTCGCTGAGCATGGCCGGCCGAAAAAATGCGGCATGGCCGAAATATGCGTGGAGAAAGCCGAGGGCCATCGCCGCCAGGAGCGCCGCCATAGGCGCGTACAGGATATTGCGCGGCAGCGCCCAGGACTTCTCCCTTACTGCCGCCGCCAGCAGCAGGGCGCCTGCGGTCAGGATGGCTATGTTCAGGATGGTGAATTGCAGATAATACGGATTGCGGGTAAGGTCGGTAAAGAACAGCAGGGGCGACACAAAAAAGATCGCCACCAGCAGAAAAGCCAGCGGGAACCTGCCCTTCATTTCAGGTTTTTCCGGAGTTTGTGCCATTCGGGTCAGGGCGCTTTTTTAGGCTCGGCGGCTAGTCTCAGCTTAAGCGCCGCGTGCTGACTTTTCGCCGGCTGCGCTTCAGGGTTCAACGCAAGCACTTTTCCGTAAGACTCAAACGCTTCCCTCGGCTTGTTCAGCGCGTACTGCACGTTGCCAAGATAGGTGTAGGCTTCCTGGGTCTCGTGATAGGCGGAGTGGGGCGCATCAGTGCGGTAGCATTTCCAGCCTGTCGCGTTGTTAAGATACTCCCGCTCCGCCGACTTGAAATCTCTCCTGGCGATATAGATCTGCGCCTTCCTGTAATAATTGGGCGGGTAAACGGGATCAAGGTTCTCGTAAAGATTAAGGCGCGCCATCGCTTTGTCGAGGTACTCGTTGGCCTCTTTCGGCTTTCCCTGCCCCATATAATAATCATGCATTTTCATGTAAAGAGTTCCGACCTGGTGATGCATCTGTACATAGTTGGGCGCTATGGCGCGGACCGCTTCATAAGCCGCCATGGCCCGCTCAAAATCCGTGCGGGGCACATCTTTTTCATCGCCCCATTCCGGCCTGTACTGGGAGGCCATATTCAGTCTGTCATTGAAAACATTTCCGACGAAATAATACGGCATGATAAAGTAGGGGTTAAAATGGTTGACCTTTTTATAGTAGCTTATCGCGTCTTCCCATTTGCCCTGCTTGGAGAAGAAGATGGCCATATTGTGGTAGACGTCGCCCTTAAACCAGCCCCAGAAATAATATACCGGCAGAAGGGTGACCAGCACAATCATCGGCACGGCCAGCGACACCCCCTTGAGAACGATACCGATAAAGGCCCAGGCCAGGCCCAGCGTCACGCCAAGAAACACCGTCCAGGCTATCCACCACTGCAGAACTTCCCCTCCGGAGTTATAGTTGCTCAGCGGCCCCTGAAGCCCGGAGAATTCCCGCCAAAGCAGCAGAACCGTGTAGGCTACGCCCGCGACAGCTGCGGCCCTGAGCAGCCATAGCGCCGTGGAATAAATAGCGGAGGGCTCGGTCTGGTCCGGAACCTCGGTCTTCTCCTCCTTGTAGTGCAGTTCCCATATGGCATGCCCGCGCGCCAGATTCACTATAACCCCGGGCAAAAGCCCCAGGAAAATGCCCGAAGAGACAAAGCGCATGCTGACGTCGGTGAAATTGTGCAGCAGCATCCCCATAAGGGCGGTAAGGTAGCCCAGCAGATCATAGGCCGCCGGCGGAGGCCGGCTGCCTTTTAGATTCTCAGTGATGGAGTTCAGCCCGCGCAGCCCCACGATCACCACAAAAATTATGAGCCAGAGGTATATCCCGAAACCTATGAGGCCGTTATCCATCCACTGCTCCAGATGCTCCTGTTCGGCGTGGTCGGTCTCGGTGTTATGCTTCCCCTCTATATGAAAGATGACCGGTCGGCGATAGGCCGGATAGATCACCTTAAAGCCGCCCACTCCGTTGCCGATAAGCGGATGCGCTTCCACCATCTCCCAGGTGGACAGCCAGGTCGCCACCCTGAACGCGATGGAGGCAGGGCGCTTCATGGCGTAGAGAAGGACCATGCTCACTACCACCACCGACACGATAGCCAGCCCTGAAAAGATCTTGCGCAGTTTGCTGCGGTCTATCGTGCTGAAAAAGTATAAGTAAATTCCGGTAAAAACGCATGAGGAAATGCCGAAGCCTATCCATGCGCCTTTTGTATCCGTGGCGTAAAGGCACAGCAGGTTCAGCAGAAACAGCGGCACAAGGTAGACCGACCTGGTCTTCATAAACTGGGTCGCTATTATAGGCAGGATGAGAACGAGAAAATTTCCGAAGAAATTAGGGTTGCCGTAAGTGGAGAAGATGCGGGCGGTAAAAGCCCAGCGCCAGATGAAGGGGTCTAACGCAGGGCCGACATCCTTCGACACGCCCATGCGCGTATCCAGGAACTGAACGAAGCCGTAAAGTATGGAGATATAGGCGGTGATAATGAGTATTTTCGTCAGCCGGTTAATAGCGCTTTCATTGAACTCCCTCAGGATGATCAGCGAAACCGACATATAGCAGGTATAGCGCACAAGATCATCCACGCTGGGCCCCATGTATGGCGCGTGGCAGAACGAGACAAGCACGTACAACAGATAAGTGAAGAACGGGGCCAGGAATACGAAGTCTTCCCGCCTGAACGCCTTGCGGCCCTCAAGCACAAGCAGAGAGGCCCATAGCCCAATGAGGGAAAAGCCGCCCATTTGTAAAAGCGTTATCTTGACCTGGGCGGAATCGTAGGTGCGCAGGTAAAAAGAGTCAGATATAAGCAGATACAGGATCGGGAGCCACCACCAGATGACTTTCCTCGCCAGCGCCACTCCGGGCGCGAAATTTATATCGGAAAATTCCTGCAGGTTCGGGTAATTCTTTTTAGACATACGCTGGAATCTAACAGCCGGGGATGGGATTTTTCCTCCCCCGTCCCCTCCCGGGGACTCCTCCGGAACCGGCCACCAGCGCTTCATCGTCCACCGGACGCGCGCTGGTTGGCTTCAAATCCCATCTGTGGAATCTAACAGCCGAGGATGGGATTTTTCCTCCCCCGTCCCCTCCCGGGGACTCCTCCGGAACCGGCCAC
>CAZPMW010000129.1:0-1822 GCA_964587805.1 uncultured Elusimicrobiaceae bacterium | reverse complement strand
GCGCTGGTTGGCTTCAAATCCCATCTGTGGAATCTAACAGCCGAGGATGGGATTTGAACCCACAACCTATCGCTTACGAAGCGATTGCTCTACCGTTGAGCTACCTCGGCGAATTAATGCCAATATATATTAGTAAATTAAGGATAATTTTCAAAATATCCAATAAAAAAATAAACCTGTTTTTTACCAGTGCCACTTTTTTGGACCACAAAACCCTGCTTTTGGCCAAAAACAACCCAAATACCGCCCCTTCAAATAATAAGGGGCCTGAAAGTCCTGGGATTGGGTAAAACAGGTTGGAGATAGTGCCGGATTCAGGTTAAAAGCTGGCCGATGATACGGCATCTGAAATACTTTGGTGCCCAGGTTTAGAGTCCTGAATACGGACACCAAGGCCGTCGCCAATAACATTGCTAGGATTTCACTTTATCGGCTGGCCCGTCTAGGACCTCGCGCAGCTTCTTCTTTAGCTCATCGTGGCTAAACGGCTTACTGATAAGTATCTCTCCGGAGTCGGATATGCCGTGACGCGTTATTATTTCATCAGTATAGGCGGACATAAACAGCGTTTTAGCCGCCATTTTTTTGTGCGCGACCTCAGCCGCCAGTTGCTTGCCGCTCATCCCAGGCATTGCCATGTCGGTCAGAAGCAAATCCACGGGTTTGCCGTGCTCTTGAAGGAGCTTAAGCGCCTCAGTCCCGCTGACGGCCGTCAGCACAGTATATTTGCTGACACGGAGGGCCCGCGCGGTGACACACAAAAATGACTCATCGTCGTCAACCACTAAAACGGTTTCACGCCCGTCAGGGTGTGCGTCCTTATCCTTGGCCTTGTCCTTAGCGGCCTCTTCCTTCGTATACGGAAAATAGATGCGGAATACGGCACCGGCATCCGAAGCGCTTTCCACTTCTATCTCGCCGCCACTTTGCTTGACGATGCCATGCACTATGGAGAGCCCAAGCCCCACGCCCTTTCCCCTTTCTTTAGTTGTGAAGAACGGATCGAAGATATTTTTCTTAATTTCATCGGTCATGCCGTGGCCTGTATCGCTCGCAGTTAAGCAGACCATCTGGCCATGTGGTATGCCCTGGTGTGTATCAAAAAAGACCTGTGCAGGTGCAATCAAAGCTGTCTCTATAGTGAGCGTTCCGCCCGCAGGCATAGCATCACGCGCATTTACCGCCATGTTCATTATCACCTGCTCTATCTGGCCTGGATCAGCCTTGATTGTGCAGGGGACTGGGGAAGGTTTGAGAACCAATCGCACAGTTTCGCCAATGAGGCGTATAAGCATCTTGCCTATTTCAGACAATATGGTGTTCAAATCTACACAACGAGGAGACAGTACCTGGCTCCGGCTGAAAGTGGAAAGCTGGCGCGTAAGCGCCGCGGCGCGATTAGCCGCTTTTAGTATTTCGTCCACGTCTTCCTGGTTGGGGTCTTCGGGCAGGATATTCGCCTTGAGAAGTTCAGCATTGCCCTGGATGGTTCCTATGATATTATTAAAGTCGTGCGCTACGCCCCCCGCCAAGCGGCCTATGGCCTCAATTTTCTGGGAATGAATCAGTCTTTCCTGCATCTTCCTGCGCTCGGTAATATCGCGGCAGATGGAAACGATGTATGCGTCTTTACCTTTCCCTTCAACTGTAGCGTTTATCTCCACAGGCGTCACATGCCCGTTGCTGTCAACATAATCCATGGTTAAATTTCTTACGCAGCCATCCGTTACGCATTTGGCAATGGCTTCCGCATTCCTTTGTTTTTCGTAATCCGCAGTCCACTCCAGCACAGTTCTGCCGAGTATCTGCTGCAGATCTTTAT
>CAZPMW010000128.1:525-6012 GCA_964587805.1 uncultured Elusimicrobiaceae bacterium | reverse complement strand
GAGACTTGCGTAAGCGGCGAGGCCGGGTGGAGCGAAGCGACACTGGGATCGTAACGGAAGGGCGGGCACGGTGTGTCCCGACCCTGGTTTTGCGTTCCAGTCCCCCGACAGGACCCGCGAACCTTCCGTACGGAAGAGCCGAATAATTTATTTTTCCTGCTGGAGTTTGCCGAAGGCGGAGACGCCTATTATCGTGGTGAGCAGGCTGAATATCAGGATGGCGCCAAGGTCTACCCAGGCCGGGAACGCGCCTTTGCCGAGCATGATGATGCGCATGATATCCACGGCGTAGGTCACGGGATCGAACAGGCTTATGACTTTTATATATGGCGCCGCCGTGGCTACGTCGAACAGCGCCCCGCTGAAAAAGAAAAGCGGCCAGGTCAGGAAGCTCATCACAAGCCCGAAGCCCTCCATCGATTTCATTTTCGCTCCTATCGTCAGCCCGAGGTTCACTATCATATACGAAACCGGCAAAGAAACCGCAAGGCACAGCGCCACTTTCGTGACGCTGAGCGGCACTATGAAAAACGCGCCTATTACCAGCAATATCAGGGTTTCAATAACCGCGCCCAGCATCCCCCCCAGCGATTTTCCCAGGAACAGCGTGGTTCGCGAGATAGGCGCGGCCAGCACTTCCTTCAGAAAATCCAGGCGCTTGTCCCAGATGATATAAAGCCCGTATGTTATCGAGGTGAAAAGTATCACCATCGCCAGAATGCCAGGGAAGATGAACTGCTGATAGGTGAATCCCACAACGGGGCTGGTGCCGGACATCATCCCCCGCCCCATCACGAACAGAAACAGCAGCGGCGATATAAGAATGGAAACAATGCGCTCCTTCTCGCGGAAGAAGATTTTGGCTTCCCGCAGCAGTAGAGCGTAAATAGCGTTAAAATCAAGCATGGTCTTATTTTCTTGTCGTTTTTGCTAAGGCTATGCGCTGGAAGATACCGTTGCTTTCCGCGTCGTCCTTTATCTGTTTGCCGGCAAATTTAAGGAATACATCGTCCAGCGTTACGGGGCGTATCTCCACTTCCTCGATGGCGCCTGCGGCGTTCAGCAGAGCCTGCAGATTTTTTCCGGAATCGCTGATGTTTATCTTGAATTTCTCGTCTTCCTTCTCCACGCTGTTCACGAACGGGAGTTTGCCCACGGCTTCGGTGTTGATATTGCCGGTTATAAATACCAGGTCCCGCCCCACCTTCTTCTTCAGGTTGGCCGGGGTGTCTAACTCTATTATTTTTCCGCGGTGGATGATCCCTATGCGGTCGGCCAGGCTATCGGCCTCTTCCATGTAGTGCGTGGTCAGAATGATGGTGGTGCGCTTTTCGGTCTTCAGGCGGCTTATATAGCCCCATACTGTCTGGCGGCTGACGGGGTCAAGGCCGAGCGTGGGCTCGTCCAGGAACAGTATCTTCGGCTCATGGATAAGACCGCGCGCTATCTCCAGGCGCCGGCGCATGCCGCCGGAATATGTCTTTACAAGACTGCCGGCCCGGTCGGCCAGGTCCACAAGGCTGAGCATCTTGTCTATCCTGGGATTTATCTCGGCCCGGGGTACTCCGTATAACATGGAATGCAGATACAGATTCTCGCGTCCGGTCAGTAGGTCGTCTACGCTCGGCTCCTGGAAGACCATGCCGATATTACGTCTGACCTCAATGGGCTGACGGCCGATGTCAAAGCCCGCCACGGAGGCCGAGCCCGAAGTGGGCCTTATAAGCGTGGAGAGCGTGCTGATCAGGGTGGTCTTGCCGGCGCCGTTGGGGCCCAGTAGGCCAAAGACCTCCCCCTCAGGTATCTCAAGCGAAACGCCGTCTACGGCGGTAACTTCCGCGAAGCGCTTGACCAGATCGGTTGTCTTGATAGCGAACATTAGCGTGTCCCCAAGTGCTTTTTGAAAAAATCTGAGACGCGGGTTTCATAAAGGCGGCCGGCGACGCCGGCCGCTTCGCCATGGTCCGCGCCTTTAATTATCCAGAGTTCGGCGTCCGGGCAGGCGGCTTTCAGTTTTAGCGAGGACTCTACCGGCACCTGGGTGTCTTTATCGCCATGGATTATAAGCGTGGGTGTCGTCAGGCGCGCCGCTTTAATTACCGGGGACTCGCGGTCCATGTTCACGCCCAGTATCAGCAGGCTCCACGCTTTCATCATCAGAATAAGAGGATGCCTTAAGACACCCAGGCTTTCGAAGACATAGTCCAACTCCCCCCCTACGTCGGCGAAAGGCGAGTCGGCCACCCGAACCGCCACGGCCGTGTTTTCAGACATGAGCGCTGTCGCCGCGCCCATCGAAAAGCCGAAAAGCCCTGCTTTTGGAAAACCTTTATCCTTCAGGAACTCGATGGCCGCGTCAATATCATTCGTTTCTTTACCGCCTCCGGTGGAAAAGAAGCCTTTGCTCCCGCCCATGGCCCGGAAGTCGAACAGCAGTAGATTGAAATCGTCGGCCAGGAATGAGATCATGCCTAGTATATTCCCTTTGTCCATCGGGTAGCCGTGGCAGGCGATCACCGCCATTTTGCTGTTTTTATTAGGGATATACCAGGCGGCCAGTTCTACTCCGTCCGAAGTGGTGAATTTTACGGCTTCAAAGGTGAGGCCGGATATGGAAGGCGTGAACGGGCTTACATATCGCTTAGGATGGGTGTAGAGGTAAAATAAAATAAAGGAGAACACCGCGCAGATAAGCGCAGAGTAAGCGATAATTCTCCAGAGCATCATAAGAATGACCTTCATTTTCGCATCGGTACGAAGCGCACTTCGGCTATAAATCGTTCCTTTATCGCCCGGCCCTCTTTGGTGTACAGCATAAGTTTTTGGGGCTTTCCCGCTTCTCCTACGGGCGCGGCCAGGCGGCCTGTGCCGCTGAGCTGCTCGATCAGGGCTTTAGGGACCTCTGCCGCGGCGCAGGTGAGTATTATGGCGTCATAGGGGGCGTGTTCCGGCCAGCCGGCGGCGCCGTCTCCTGTTCTGAAATTTATTCCTGAATAACCCTCCGCAGCAAGGGTCGCTTTGGCTCCTTCGGTGAGTGACGGGGACAGCTCTACGGTATAGATGTCTTTGGCCAATTCGGCCAGAATGGCGGTCTGGTAGCCGGAGCCGGTGCCTATTTCGAGGACTTTTTCCGGGCCTTTCAGGGTCAGCAGTTCGGTCATCAGGGCGACGATATACGGCTGGGAGATGGTCTGGCCCTCAGCCATTGGCATCGGGTAGTCTTCATAGGCCCGGGTGCGGAGGTATTCGTCTACGAAAGAGTGGCGTTTGACTTTCTCCATGGCTTTGAGGACGCGGGGGTCTTTTACGCCGCGGCTGATAATCTGGCTTTCCAGCATTTTGCTCCGCAGGAAGGTCTGGTACTCGCCGTACTTTGAGTTAAGCAGGTCTTTGAACATATGTTTTTACACCGGGGAGGGAGGGTTCGCGGGTGCCGGATATTTTTTCCGCCGCCCCAGACCGGGGTTTGGTTCGCGGGTGAAGGGGTATTACCGCTCCGCCCCTCGACCCGTGTTTGGAAACGGGCACAGTGTCCGTAGCAAACCTTTGCAAGCCAAGTCCACTCTCCCGTGGTTTACCTCCGCCAAACTTTGACGGCGGAGCCTCCCTTCCGCTACGGGGGCGCTCGGGTAATACCCCTTCACCCGCTCCAGATACAATATTGTAGCCTTACCAGATGCCTTGTTTTACCATGAAGCAGGCGGAGATGGTGTTGATGCCGTATTCAGCGGCTTTGGCCAGGGCTTTGGGCGACTCGGAGCCGGGCTGAAGCCAGATGGTTTTGATGCCGAGATTATGGCATTCTTCTACTATGGTCTCAGTTACCGCCGGTGGTACTACTGTTATTACGAGGTCCGGTTTCGGTTCCATTTCCGCGAGGGTTTTATATATTCTCCGGCCCAGTACAATGCCGCCCTTGGGGTTGACGCCTTCCGCCGGGTATCCGGCTTTTCGCATATCCCTGAATATTTTGTGGCCGTATTTGTCCGGATCATCGGAAACTCCGACGACAGCGATCAGTTTGTAGGTTTTAGGGTCCATAAGTTTAAGCTATTCCACAAGGCCGTATGTGTTGCGCGCCTTTTCCTCCCAGATCCGGTATTTCGGGAAGTAAATTATTCCCATGACCGTGGAGAAGGCCGCCAGCAGATAGAAATCCCAATAGCCGTCTGTCAGGAAGAAAAGCGTGAAGCCGGCCAGAGCCGGGGCTTCGCAGAGAGCAGCGGTCACCAGGGCCTGCGCGCTCATTTGCCTGGCGGCGCCCCGTACTTCGTTCTTGCGGGCTTCCATGGACGGTCTTATGAATCGCAGCGCGAAAACCGAGCTTACGCCAAGAAAATAGAGCCCATACCTTAGCGCGGCGGCAGCGCTTCCGGTCACGGGAGGCGTAAACCGGACAAAACGCACAACCGCCTCTACGACCAGCGCGTATATAAAGACGGCGCTTATAACGGCACCGCTGGCTATGGCGGCGGTAAGCCAGGCTTTTCTTAATTCCTCTTTTTTCATGCGCGCGTCTTCAGCTCAGCGGCGGCTGTTACTGCCCGGCCCCTATTTTATAGAATTCCACGCCCTGGGCGTTTTTGTGCGTGCAATCAACGAAAACCCGGCCGTAGTATCTCGATTTTTTGTGGGAAAAATAGACCCAGGCTCCGGTATCTTTCAATGTCTTCGGAAGGTCCGCGTCATAATCAGCTGAGTCTATATCCACTGTCGTGTTGGTCATGGGGTGGCCGGCTATGGCGACAGTGGGGATGGCCGGTATGTATTTAGGCACAAGATCCTTCAGCTCCTTTGGGAAGCGCCCCTCTTCTTTGCGGAAGGACGAGAGGGCGAAGGTGACTTCTGAGATGGCGACCAGCGTTTCAGTATCGTTCGCAAGGTCCTCTCCGCCGGACGTTGGCGCGGCCGGTGCCTTGGAGGCGCCGGCTTCAGCGGTGGCCCGGAGAACGGGTTCAGCGGGTACGGGTATCAACCCGGGGCCAGCCAGGTCAGAGCCGATTGCCTGGTAAAGGTCACGGGTCGCGAACAGGGCAGTTTCCGTGGCCGCTGGCTGCAGGCGGTCCTTCAATTCTTTGAGTATTCTGAGGCTACGCAGCGCGCTTTGAAGCAGGCCGCTGTAAGTTTTAGAGCTTTCCCGTCCCGGTTTCTGCTCAGGGCCAAAGTAAGCGGCAGAGGCGCTGTTCACTGCGGTATTGAGGGCCAGAATTCTTTTCAAAGTGCCGGTGGAGACGCGCAGGCCCAGATTCTCGTATATGGAAGAAAGAGTTTCCAGCCGCTCCATGGTGCCATAAAGAAGACTGTTAGCTTTTGCGGGGGCGATGCCGGTCCGGCTGTCAGAGGCGCGGCGCGGTGATTTTTTCACCTGTTTTTTGGAGCGTGCGGCCTGACGGGGGCTTGGTTCCGCGGCTGTCGTGTACCGCTGGCTTTGCGTCCCGGTGGAAGCGGGCGAAGCGCCACTAGCGGAAAGCGGAATGGTCAGGCTGA